>JASLEG010000303.1 GCA_030151225.1 Burkholderia sp.
CGCGTTCACGGACGGCAACCCGGACCGGCCCGTGATCATCGGCGCGATGCACGACAGCCAGCACCCGGATCTGGTCACGAGCCGCAATCACACGCGCAACATCGTGCGCACGGCGGGCGGCAACGAGCTGCGCATGGAGGACCTGGAAGGCGCGGAGCACGTGCACCTGGCCACGCCGTATCGCACGAGCGAGCTCAATCTCGGGCACATGGTGGATGCGGGCGGGAAGGCGCGGGGGCGAGGGGCGGAGTTGCGCTCGGATGGGCCGGCCGCGATTCGGGCGGCGGGCATTCTGATCTCGGCAGAAGGGCAGTCCAATGCCGCCGGACCGCAACTCGCGATGCAGGACGCCGACATCACCCTCGAGCAAGCCGAACAGATACTGCAGACGCTGAACGAGGCCGCAGCGGCAGCGCATGCCTTGCGCGCCGACATCGATCAGCAGCGTGAGCTGATCCACCAACGTCTCAAGCAGTTGCAACAGCCGGTCGTCGTCGCGGCCGCGCCGGATGGCATCGGTATCGCCAGCGGCGCGCACATGCAGATCGCCGCCCGCGGGCAAATGTTCGTGACCGCCGGTGCCGGCCTCGACCTCGGTGTCATGAAGCGAATCGCGGTCGCGGCCGGCGAGGCGATTTCGCTGTTCGCCGCCAGGCTCGGGATCCGGCTATTTGCGGCAAAGGGCAAGGTGCAGATTCAGGCCCAATCGGACGACCTGGAACTGATGTCCCGGCAGACCCTGACGGCCAGCTCGTCCAATGGAGAAGTACGCCTCACCGGCCGCAAGGGCGTGACCATCGGCGACGGTTCGGGAGCCTACATCAAGCTCGCCGACGGCAAGATCACACTTGGCAGCCCGACCGGAGAAATCGAACTCCGCGGCAATCTGAGCGTCGAGGGCCCTCACGGCGAAGACTTCCGCTTCCCGACCTGGGCGGATGCCGCGCTCGACGACATCAAGCCGCCGTCGAACGTCGGCTTCTCCCATTGATGCCGCCAGGTCCCGCTGCGCTCCGCAGCACCCTCGACGCCGCCTCTCCGTCACCTGGCTCTGCATCACCGCGCCCACGAAGGTGCCCCCGATGTGCCCCTTGCCGCCGAACAGGCTGGTGCCGCCGATGATGGTGGCCGCGATCAGTCAGCACCTGCGTGGCCGTCTTCACGCGTGCCACCTTGATGCCCGACAGCCGGGCCGCCTCGGGGTTGCCGCCCACCGCGTACACGGCGCGCCCGAAGGTGGTGTAGCCCATCACGTAGTGCATGGCCAGCACCACGGCCACGAACACGAAGGCCGGCACCGGCAGGCCCAGCACGGCGCCGTTGCCCACGAAATCGAACCAGCCCGGAAAGGTGGCGAGCGGATAGCCGCCGGTGATCAGGTTCGCGGCACCGCGCAGCGCCGTGAACAGGCCCAGCGTGGTGATGAAGGTCGGCACGTTGAAGGCGGCCTTCATCATGCCGCTGAACGCGCCGCAGGCCATGCCACCACGATCGCGGCCAGCGAGCCGAGCGGCACGGCGGCCACGCTCCCCACCAGCGGCGTGCAGGCGCCCACCACCCAGGCCAGCACGCAGCCGGCCAGCGCCATGCCCGAACCCACCGACAGATCGATCTCCGCGCAGATGATCACGGCGGTCATGCCGCAGGCCACGATGCCGAGCATCGAGATCGTGCGCATCACGTTCAGCAGGTTCGAGAAGGTCGAGAAGCCCGGCGCGAAGCAGGCCAGCGCGATCGCCACCACGATCAGCACGATCTCCAGCATGTAGCGGGTCAGCATCGCCGCGGTGGGGCGCGCGGCGTCGGCCCGCGCGTCGCGGGCTTCCACGGTGTTGTTGCCGGCGTTCACTGCTCGCCGTCCATCATGATCTTGTAAAGGTCGTCGAGCGCGACCCGGCGAGGTGCTCGTGGTGCTGCGTCCCGAGGGCAGCGGCCCGAATGCGGCGCGATGCGGGGTGGCCCGCCGCGAGCGGGGCGGCGGGCATCGAACGGCTGGCGGGCTGGCGGATCAGTTGTCCAGGTCCGGGGCCGGTCCGTCGAGCCCCAGCAAGCCGGCATAGGTTTCCCAACTGCCTGGCGCGCCGGGCCCTTTCGCCTCGACGTGGTCTGCGAAGATCCTCAATTGCTGCTGCCAGGCGGCGAACATCACCGTCGTTACCGGACGGGTGGTGATGACGTTCTCGATGCCGAAGATGCCGCGCGCGATGCGCGCCTGGGTGCGCGCCAGAAAGAAGTTCTCGTACAGCTTGTAGCCGTCGCCCTTGCTGGCGTTGCAGCTCTGGCATACCGGCACGAGATTGCAGGGGCGATTGTCGATGCCCCTCGATTGCGGCCGGATGTGATCGATCTGGAAGGCGGCATCGTCATGCAGGCCGAGGCAGTACAGGCACAGCCGCCCGGTGACGGTCATCCTGCGCTGTTCGAGTTGTTCCGGTGCGATCAGGTTCCAGACCCGCGGCGAAGCCTGAGGCACGACGCTGACGGTTTGCGTGGCGATGATGCTGGCGAGCTCTTTCTGCTGTTGGTCGGTAACGTCGGGTTCCTCCACTTCCATCTGGCCTGCCGGGATCCCGAGCAACCCGGCGCGGAAGGTCACCGGCGCCGGATCGCGCGCATACCACCAGGGCGCCTTGGTGATGAAGGTGTGCAGGCTGGAATCCGCGAACCCGATATTCTCGAGGCACTTCGAAATTGCCGCGGCCCGTTCTATTTTCAGCCGTAGCGCGCGGCCGAGTGGAAGTTTCAGGGCGTAGGCGTCGAATTTCTTGGAAGACAGCAGTTCTTTCGATTTTTTGCGGTTGCACGAGGTACACGCCAGCACCAGATTGTCCGGATCGTTCACCTGCTCGTTGATGAAGCTGGTGATCTCGTGCTCGGCGCGACCGAGGAACCCGGACAGACTGCCGAGGTTCTGCATGGCCCGGTATCGCATGTATATCCTTCTGGGGATCATGTGATCCATCTGCATGGCCCCGCTGCCCTTGCCGGCGTTGCAATAGGGGCAGCGGAAGCGTTCCTCCCAGCGAGGGCCCTTGAAGGTGGGCAACGTCTCCAGCACGTTCTCGTCGATCTGGGGCGTGGTCGCGTCCCGTCTCTCTCCGGGAAAGGTCGGAGGCAGCGCGAATTGATGCAGGTCGTCCAGCATGGTCATGGGCGGATACTCTCGAAAATATCGGCGGCGGCAGCCGTGCTGCCGCCGCCATGTCTTCAACCGGGAATGCGCAGCAGCGCTTTCGGCTTGAGGAGCTGGAGGCTGTCGGCGTACTCGAGTCCGATGGCGGTCAGGCGCAGTGTGCTGTCGTCGTCGCGGGCCATCCCGTCGGCAAGTTCGAGTCCGTCGGTGCGCAGCGAGATCGGCGGGCGGCCGTAATCGGTCGAAAGCCGGTGCCATGCGCCGTCCGGCGTGATCCGGAACTCGAAGGCGAGCCGGCCGAGCGAGCGTGCGCTGATGGTGAGGCGGATCGAGTGGATCTTCTCGGCGGGCAAGATCAGGAAGCGCTCGTCGACGATCGGCTCGCCGTAGTCGGCGAAGCGCTGGGCCTGATCCGGCTCGCAGCGTGCTTCGGCGTGGTCGAACTGCTCGACGCCGTCGCCGCCGTCGGCCCACACGCGCAGCGACAGCAGCGGGGCGTCGTCGTGAGCGTCCCTCACGGTCAGGCCGATGCCGGTCAGATGGCCGTTCACCACCAGGCTTCGCGAGTCGACACCGAGCAGGGCGACCTTGCGCGTCCATTCGTTCTCCGGCGACATGGTGCGGTAGCTGTTCACCCGGCTGTCGGAAGTCAGGGGTTCGTACACCCACTCGAGGCGGCCGCCCTCGTGCTGGGTGACGGCGCAACCGCTGGTGGTCGCGTTGGCCTCGTTGGCCACGGCATCCCAGCGGATCCCGTAGCTGCCGTCGGTCAACAGTCGCTTGGCCCGAGCGTCATGGATCATCTTCTGCGACAGCAGGTTGGCGGTTTGCGCGACCAGCTTGTTGGTGATGTCGGCCGTCAGGTTGACGTCCCAGATCGCCGACGCGTCGAGGCCCTCGACCGCCGACAGCACCGACCGGACTTCATCGGCATCGTTGAGACGCCACAACTGGTGTCGTCCGCCGATGTCGCGCTGCAGGATGATCCTGCGCTGCTCGGTCCGACCGAACGAGGTCCTGCCTTCCGCGCCGTCGATCGACAGCACGAGCCCGCTGGGCTCGTGGCGGATGCGCCCCATCGCGGCACGGCTCGCCAGTTTCGGGTGGTCGGAGACGGCGATCGGCGTGATCTGCCAGGATTTCCGGGGGTAGTAATCGGGTGCGTCACGCGGCAACAGCATCAGCGGGTGGTCACGGCATTCGAGCAGGTGATTCGGGCCAAACGCGGTGTTGTAGATTTCGCCGTGCTCGGTGATCACCCAGCACTGGTTCTTCGAGGTGCCGAGCGGTTTCAGCGAGACCGGATGGAACTGCGTCTTGCTACCCGGCACGGTTTCGGTCTTCTTTTCGACCGTGAGCGCGAGCGGCGCGCGATTGCCGCGGCCGGCGATTCCGCCTGGCGTTTCGATCATGCTGATGATGTTGCCGTCCGCGGTCATGCGCCAGACGTAGCGCATGCTCAGCAAGGCATCGCGCGACAGCGGCTCCAGCTGCACGCCTTCGCGCGCTGGAAACCGGGTATTCCTGACCATCAGCAGGCGCCGCTCGTCCGGATCCATGATGCCGATCAGGTCGGCCTGCGTCAGCACCCCGACCTTGCTGCCGTAGCGGCCGTAGAAAATGAAATAGGCGTTGTGCTCGCCGATCAGATGCAGGGCGCTGTGCTGGCGCGCATAGCTCATCAGCGTGTCCCAGGCGAGCGCGCGCAGCACGGCGGGCAGCACGTCGATGCTCGGAATCAGTTTCTCGCGCTGCACCGCGGCCCAGCGGCGATAGTCGTAGAGCGATTCCGCCCATCGGCCGGCCTGCTCGGCCACCGCGCCTTCTCCCCCCACCGCCTGCACGGAAAACGCCTGTTCCTCGCTGGTGCCCTTGTTGTGCGCCTGGCTCTGGTTGCCGCGCTGCACCGAGGCTTCCGCCTCGACATCCACCGCATAGCTGCTGACGCTCGCCTTGACCTGAGCGGCGAAGCGGGTCGTGACGTTGGTGTCCTTCTCGGTGCCCGTGAAGGTCTTGGTTTCCGTCGCGAACAGCCGGCCACCCACCAGGGTCTGGGTCGCCACGAAATGGCCGAAGCTGGCGAGCACCTGCAACAGCGCGCCAAAGCGGCGATCCGGGGGCGACAGGCTCAGTGCGTTTTCGCAGGCCGCGAGAAATTCGTCGCTGGCGCAGGGCTTGAAGTCGTCGAACGACAATTCGATTTTCGGCAGGAAGAAGTTGGCCGTGGTGTGGATTTTCTTGGCGACGCTGCCGGTATTGTCCTGCTCCGAGTTGAAGTAGCTGCCGCTCGCGCCCACGCCCACGCGCGTGCCCATCCCGCCTGCCGCCACGCCGATCGAGGCCTTGACGTCGGTCACGCCGTTTTGCTGGAGCTGGTGTTCGGCTTCGGAGCTGCTGAAGTAGTTTTCGAAATAGCCGGCGAAATTCGGCTTTCTGTACAGCAGCGCGGCGGGCTGGCAATGCGACTCGGGCGCATCCTCGGTGACGCTGTCCTGCCGCTTCAGCACTTCGCGAAAGCCGCTCTCGACCGGATTCGACAGGCTGTGATCGATCACGATGCCCTTGTAGAAGCCGACTCGATCGAGCAGGTCTTCCCGCTCGGCCAGATTCAGATCGAAGAAATCGCGCGAGTCCTGGAGCTGCGCGTCGCTCTTCATCAGCCGGACCAGTTCCTTGTCGGCGAACTTGTGGCCGCTGATGCTCAGCTTCTCCAGCGTACTGACCAGCGGCTTGCTGATGTCGGGGGCGGTGACGCGCACGGCGTTCAGCAGTTGCGAGCGGCGATCCGCCGCTTCCTTGCGCTCCTGCTTCTGCTTGCGCTCGCGCTGTTCGAGTTTCGATTCGAAATCCCGATTCGACAGGTCGGCCAGCCGGTCCTGGTCGGAAGGCTTGCCGTCCTCGGGATCGGTTGCCGGCGGCTCGGCGGCGTTGCCGTCTGCGCCGGTGGTCTCGCCGGCATCGAGATTGGAGAACAGCTCCGATGCCTGACGCTGAATGTCCTCGATCGTCCGATCGGATCGGTCGACGCGCTTGTTCATGTGTTTTGCCCCGTATTGGAATGGACGCACCGCTTGTCACGCCGCATCGAATCATCGATGCATGGCGAGCCTCGGAGCGGCGCGTCGTCATGCTACCTCCGTCATATTGAGCGGGGGCGGCTTTTCGCGAAGGGGCAATGCCGTGCGCGTCGCGTCTTACGCGAACCCGCCATTCACCCGCATCACCTGCGCGTTGACCCAGGCCCCGTCCGGCCCGGCCAGGAACGACACGGCCGAGGCGATGTCCTCCGGCTCGCCGAGCCGCTCGAGCGGCGCGAGCCGGGTGATCTGCGCGACCTGCTCCTCGCTCTTGCCCTTGAAGAACAGCTCGGTGGCCACCGGCCCCGGCGCCACGACGTTGGCGGTGATGCCGCGCCCGCGCAGCTCGTTGCCGAGCACGCGCACCAGGCCTTCCACGCCGGCCTTGCTCGCGATGTACGGGCCGTAGCCGGGGAACGAGCGCGCGATCACGCTGGTGGACAGCGCGATGATGCGGCCGCCGCGCTGCAGCCGCCTGGCGGCCTCGGCCAGCACCAGGAACGCACCGCGCAGGTTGATCGCGATGGTGCGGTCGAAGGTGTCGAGGTGGCTCGCGTCGATCGCGGCCATCGCCATCACGCCGGCGCTGTTCACCACGGCGTCCACGCGGCCGTAAGCCTCCCCGGCCGCATCGAACAGCCGCACCACGTCGGCCTCGTTCGAGACGTCGCCCTGCACGGCGATCGCGCGGCCGCCGGCCTCGACGATCGCATCCACGGTGTCGCGCGCGCTGTCGGCGTCGCCGGCGTAGTTGACCACCACCGCGAAGCCGTCGGCGGCGAGTCGCGTGGAAATGGCGCGGCCGATGCCACGCGAGCCGCCGGTCACGATCGCGGCGCGGGAAGAGGAAGTGTTCATGTTTGGGCTCCTGGGTCGGGAAGGGCGTCGTTGCCCGTCAGGAATGCATTCTTCGCGTTTTCCGCGCCGCGATAAACCCACCCCATTTGCCAATACAATTCAACCGGCATCAATAATCGATGTCGATTATCGCGGAAACACTCAGGTGGAATCGGCGTCCTGGCTGATAGAGTGGCGATCGGATTGCCTCGATGTTCAACCCGAAACAACAATTCGCGCCCGCCATGGATCGCCTCGACACCTTGCAACTGTTTACCCGGATCGTGGAAACCGGCAGCTTCAGCCGCTCGGCGGACCTGCTCGGGATTCCGCGCGCGAGCGCCACGCACGCGATCAAGCAGCTCGAGGCGCGGCTCGGCACGCGCCTGCTCGAGCGCACCACGCGGCAGGTCAAGCCGACGCCGGACGGCAGCGCGTTCTACGAGCGCTGCGTGCTGGTGCTGACCGAACTCGATGACGCCGAAGCCTCGCTGCGGCAGGACGCGTCGAACCCGCGCGGCG
Organism: Burkholderia sp.; assembly: GCA_030151225.1. Taxonomy (GTDB): domain Bacteria; phylum Pseudomonadota; class Gammaproteobacteria; order Burkholderiales; family Burkholderiaceae; genus Burkholderia. Next base: position 7,570 of record JASLEG010000303.1, read on the forward strand.
TGCTGCGCATCGACATGCACGGCATCCACGCCACGCAGATCGTGCTGCCGCGCATCGACGCGTTCCATCGCCGCTATCCCGAGATCGAGCTGGTGATCAGCAGCGGCGACCGGATCGTGGATCTGGTGCGCGAGGGCGTGGATTGCGTGGTGCGCGGCGGGCGCCCGCACGATTCGTCGCTGGTGGCGCGGCGGCTCGCGATGATGCCGCAGGTGATCTGCGCGAGCCCGGCCTACATCGCCGAATTCGGCATGCCGCGCCATCCCGACGAACTGCCCTCGCATCGCGCGGTGCGCTTCTTCGCGAGCAGCGGCAACATCGATTACCCGTTCTCGGTGGTGGTGGACGGCGAGGTGCGCGACTACGATCTCGGCGGCTGGATGGCGGTGAACGACGCGGGCAACTACGTGGCGGCCTGCGAGAGCGGGGCCGGGCTGATGCAGGCGCCGCGCTACCACCTCGAGCCTGCGATCCGCGACGGGCGGCTGGTGGAGGTGCTGCCGGGCTGGCGCAGCCCGGATCTGCCGGTCACGGCGCTGTATCCGTACCGGCGGCAGCTGTCGCCGCGCGTGCGCGTGTTCGTCGACTGGCTGCGGGAAATCTATGCGGAGCGCTTCGGGCCGCCTTGAGCGCGGGCCTGGCCGGGGGCGGCGCCGTGCCCTGAATGCACCCCGCCCGGCGGCATCGTCTTCTCGAAATCGCGCGCGAGCGCGCCGAGCGTGACCTGCGAGAACTTCGCCAGCAGCGCCTGCTCGGCCTCGGCCAGGGTGGCCGACAGATGCGCGTTCACGGCCCGTTCCACCAGGCATTGCGGGTGGTCGTCGGAGATCAGGTCCGAGAACAGCGGCGGCTCGCCCACCGCGCGATACACGTCCAGCAGCGTGATCGCGTCGAGCGGCACGGCCAGCGTCCAGCCGCCGCCGTGGCCCTTCTCCGACTGCACGTAGCCGGCCTCGCGCAGGCCGCCGAGCAGCCGCCGCACCACCACGGCATGGGTGCACAGCATCGCGGCGATCGTCTCCGAGGTCATCGGAGCGTCGGCGCGGTTCAGGTGGATCAGGGCGTGCAGCATCCGCGACAGGCGGCTATCGGTTCTCATGGTTCTCCATCGTCGATCACGCAACATGAGAAGTTGCAAGTGAGATGGTACACGCCTATCATGCAACTCCTGACGTTTCGTGAAACGGAGAGCGCACATGGATACGCAGCACGAGGTGATCGTGGTGGGCGGCAGCTTTGCCGGCCTGTCGGCGGCGATGCAACTGGCGCGGGCGCGTCGCGACGTGCTCGTGATCGACGCGCGCCGGCCGCGCAACCGCTTCGCCGCGCACTCGCACGGCTTTTTCGGCCAGGACGGGCGCACCCCGGAGGAGATCGTCGGCGACGCCACGGCGCAGCTCGCCGCCTATCCCAACGTGCGGGTCCGGCTCGGCGAGGTCACGGCCGCGGACCATGGGGCCGACGGCTTCACGGTGACGCTGCGCGATGGCGGGCAGGCCCGCGCGTCGCGGCTGATCCTGGCCACCGGCGTGCGCGACGTGCTGCCCGCGCTGGCGGGGCTCGCCGAGCGCTGGGGCACGAGCGTGCTGCATTGCCCGTATTGCCACGGCTACGAGCTCGGCGCGGGGGCGCGGCTGGGCGTGCTGGCCACGCATCCGATGGCGTTCCATCAGGCGATGCTGGTGTCCGACTGGGGGCCCACCACCTGGTTCACGCACGGCGCCGCCGTGCTGCCGAGCGACGAGGAGCGCGTGCTGCTGGAAGCGCGCGGCGTGCGCATCGAGCCGTCGCCGGTCGAAGCCATGATGGGCACCGCGCCGGCGCTGAGCGGGCTGCGCCTCGCCGACGGCCGCACCGTCGAAATCGACGCGCTGTTCGTCGGCACGCGCCTGCAGATGGCGAGCGATCTGGCCAGCCAGCTCGGCTGCGAATTCGACGAGGGGCCGATGGGCGTGACGGTGCGCGTCGACGCGATGAAGCAGGCGAGCGTGCCGGGCCTGTTCGTGGCCGGCGACGCGTCGAACCCGATGACGAACGCCACCTTCGCCTCCGCCTCGGGCGTGATGGCCGGCGTGGGTGCGCATCGCTCGCTGATCTTTCCGCCCGGACACTGAGCGTGCCCGACGCAATCGCGCCGATTTCGCTGCCGGATCGTTCCATCCCCGCGGCTGTCGCGCAAACCCGTTCGTTATGACCGCAGCAGATATTCGTATCGGATTTGCTTCGTTGTCTTGCATGCGTCTCGGGAATAGATTCTGGGTTTTGCATCACAGGAATCGTCGAACGTGTCCGTCTCCACCGCCTTTGCCTCCCGCGCTTCCCGTTCGCCGCTGGCCGGCGCGCCCCGTCAATCGTTCGAGATCGTGCCGTTCGACGCGCCGCTCGGCGCCGAGGTGGTGGGCCTCGACCTGTCGCGCCCGCTCGGCGACGAGGATTTCGCGCTGATCCATCGCGCGCATCTCGATCATCACGTGCTGGTGTTCCGCGATCAGCAGATCACGCCCGACGAGCACGTGGCCTTCAGCCGCCGCTTCGGCCCGCTGCAGCAGCACGTGCTGTATCAGTTCGCGCTGCCGGATCATCCGGAAGTGCTGATCGTGTCGAACGTGGTGGAGAACGGCAAGCCGATCGGCCTCGGCGACGCCGGCCATTTCTGGCATTCGGACCTGTCGTACAAGGAACGGCCGAGCCTCGGCTCGCTGCTGCACGCGCAGGAGCTGCCGGCCGAGGGCGGCGACACGCTGTTCGCGAACATGCACCTGGCCTGGGACGCGCTGCCCGAGGCGCTCAAGCAGGCCGTGGAAGGGCGCCGCGCCGAGCACACCTATCTGGCGCGCTACGCCGAGCTGCAGGCGCGCAGCCCGTGGCGCCCGAATCTCTCCGCCGAGCAGATCGCGCAGGTCAAGGCGGTCGAGCATCCGATCGTGCGCACCCATCCGGAATCGGGTCGCCGCGCGCTGTTCGTCAGCGAGCACTTCACCACGCGCATCGTGGGCCTGCCCGAGGACGAGAGCCGCGCGCTGCTCGACGAACTGTTCGCCCACAGCGTGCGCGAACAGTTCGTGTATCGCCATCGGTGGCGCGAGCACGACCTCGTGTTCTGGGACAACCGCTCGCTGATGCATCTCGCGGCCGGCACGCCCGATCATCTGCGTCGCAAGCTGTACCGCACCACCATCGAAGGCGACGTGCCGGCCTGAGCCGCCGCGCGCATTGCGCGCCCATCGACTTGCATCGTCTGATACGAAGATTCGGCGAACGCGGTGCCATGCGCCGCCGCGTGGCCGCCGCACGCCCATTTCATCCCGCGCTCGAGGTTTCCCCATGTCGTCCCTGTTCACGCTTGCGCTGCGCGCCACGTTCGCGCGTACCCGCCGCACGGTCGCGGCGCTCGCCGCCGTCCTGATCGCGGCGGCCGGCTTCGGCGCCGCCGCGCCCGCGCATGCCGAAGGCAAGATCCGCATCGCCGAGCAGTTCGGCGTGGTGTACCTGATGCTGAACGTCGCGCGCGATCAGCATTTCATCGAGCAGGAAGGCAGGAAGGAGGGCATCGAGATCCAGCCCGAATGGATCAAGCTGTCGGGCGGCGCGGCCGTCAACGACGCGCTGCTGTCGGGCGCCGTGGACATCGCCGGCGCCGGCACCGGCCCGCTGTTCACGGTGTGGGACCGTACCTACGGCCACCAGAACGTGAAGGGCGTGGCCTCGCTCGGCAACCTGCCGTACTACCTGATCAGCAACGATCCGGCCGTGAAGACGATCGCCGACTTCACGAAGAAGGACCACATCGCGGTGCCGTCGGTGGGCGTGTCGGTGCAGTCGCGCGTGCTGCAGTACGCGGCCGCGAAGAAATGGGGCGACAAGCAGTTCGACAAGCTCGATCCGCTCACCCAGGCGATTCCGCATCCGGACGCCACCGCCGCGATCATCGCGAACAGCAGCGTGGTGACGGCGCACTTCGGCAACCCGCCGTTCCAGCAGCAGGAACTGGCCGGCAATCCGAAGGCGCACATCGTGCTGAATTCGTACGACGTGCTGGGCGGGCCGAGCTCGGCCACGGTGCTGTACGCCACGCAGAAATTCCGCGACCAGAACCCCAGGACGTATCGCGCCTTCGTGGCGGCACTCAACGACGCGGCCAGGCTGATCTCGAGCGACCCCGAGCGCGCCGCGGACATCTACATCCGCGTGAACCAGTCGAAGATCGATCGCGCGCTGCTCGTGAAGATCCTGCGCGACCCGCAGGTGCAGTTCAGGACGGCGCCGCAGAACACGCTCGGCCTCGCGCAGTTCATGTATCGGGTCGGCGCGATCCGCCACGAACCGAAGTCGGTGCACGACTATTTCTTCGACGACGCCGCCACCCAGGGCGGCAGCTGAGCGCCGCTGCGACCCGCGCCTTATCCGGCCCGCGCATTTGCATAGCGGCAATGATTGGTTGGGAACGGCGGGGCGCGACGGTATGTTGACGTTTTGTCTGTCGCATCGACGAGGTGGAGCATGAATCCGACCCATGCCTGGCGCGCGCCGCACGTCGCGCGCACCGCAAGCACCGGCCAGCCGGCATCGCGCCCCGCCGCGCGCGCATCACGGGAAAGCGCCGCGGCCGATGCCGCCGCGCCGCTGCTGTCGGTCGATCGCGTCACGCTCGAATACCGCACCGGCGAGCGCATCGTGCGCGCCACGCAGCGCGTGAGCTTCGAGGTCGATCACGGCGACCGCTTCGTGCTGCTGGGCCCGTCGGGCTGCGGGAAATCCACGCTGCTGAAGGCGGTGGCCGGCTTCGTCGAGCCCGCCGCGGGCAGCATCTCGCTGGACGGCCGCCCGATCGACGGCCCCGGCGCCGACCGCGTGGCGGTGTTCCAGGAATTCGACCAGCTGCCGCCGTGGAAGACGGTGCTCGAGAACGTGGCGTTTCCGCTGCGCGTGGCGCGCCGGCTCTCGCGCGCCGAGGCGAACGAACGCGCGCTGCACTATCTCGACAAGGTGGGCCTGGCCGCGTTCGCGAGGGCCTATCCGCACACCCTGTCGGGCGGCATGAAGCAGCGCGTGGCGATCGCGCGCGCGCTGGCGATGCAGCCGCGCGTGCTGCTGATGGACGAGCCGTTCGCCGCGCTCGACGCGCTCACGCGCCGCAAGATGCAGGAGGAACTGCTGCGCCTCTGGGACGACGCGCGCTTCACGCTGCTGTTCGTCACGCACTCGATCGAGGAGGCGCTGGTGGTGGGCAATCGCATCCTGCTGCTGTCGCCGCATCCGGGCCGCGTGCGCGCCGAGCTGAGCAGCGAACGTTTCGCACTCGACAGCATCGGCAGCGACGACTTCCAGCAGAGCGTCGCCCGCATCCACCATCTGCTGTTCGACACGCCGGCCGAGGCGGCCGCGGCGCAAGCCGCCGTGCGCGACACCGAGGAGACCCAGGCATGAGCACGCCGCTTTCCACCCGCGACGCGCCCGGTGCCGCGTCGCCGTCTCGCTCCGGATCACGCCCCGAATACGAGCTCGCGCTGGAGGCGCCCGATGCCGGCGTGGCCGCCGCGCGCGCGCCGCTCGCCACGCGCCTGCTCGATTCCAGCGCGCTGCGCCGCCTGCTGATCGCGCTGGTGCTGATCGCCGCCTGGGAGGGCATCGCGCGCGCCGTCGACAACGACCTGCTGGTGCCGACCTTCGTGGCCACCGCGCGCGCCTTCTTCGACGGCATCGTGTCCGGCGAGCTGCTCGTGAAGACCGGCATCTCGCTGTCGGTGCTGCTGCGCGGCTACGCGATCGGCGCGGTGCTGGCCTTCGTGCTGACCTCGGTGGCCGTGTCCACGCGCCTGGGTCGTGACCTGCTGTCGATGCTGACGGCGATGTTCAATCCGCTGCCGTCGATCGCCCTGCTGCCGATCGCGCTGCTGTGGTTCGGGCTCGGCACCGGCAGCCTGCTGTTCGTGCTGGTGCACTCGGTGCTCTGGCCGCTCGCGCTGAACATGTACACGGGCTTCCTCGGCGTGCCGGCCACGCTGCGCATGGCCGGCCGCAACTACGGCCTGAAGGGCCTGCGCTTCGTGTGGCTGATCCTGGTGCCGGCCGCGCTGCCGTCGATCCTGTCGGGGCTGCGGGTGGGCTGGGCCTTCGCGTGGCGCACGCTGATCGCGGCCGAGCTGGTGTTCGGCGCGAGCGCGGGGCAGGGCGGGCTCGGCTGGTACATCTTCCAGAACCGCAACGAGCTGTACACCGACCGCGTGTTCGCGGGGCTGGCGGCCGTGATCGTGATCGGCCTGCTGGTCGAGCATCTGGTGTTCGACACGCTGGAGCGCCTGACGGTGCGCCGCTGGCACGCCTGAACGGTGCGGCAGGCGGCAAGAGAGGCGGGCGGCAGGCGAGGGGGCCACGCACAAGGCCCTGCGCGCGGTGCGGATTTTGGCGAGTCCGCGCGCGTGCGCGGCAGTTGTGATAAATTTTCGCCGCGGTGCATCACGGAGGATCGCGATGCATCGCAACGTTCTCAGGGCGGGGCGAAATTCCCCACCGGCGGTAATCGTGCCTGTCGGCGCGTAGCCCGCGAACAGCTCGCGGCGAGGTCACTCGCGCGATGCCTGCCGACCCGGTGTGATTCCGGGGCCGACGGTCATAGTCCGGATGAGAGAGAGCGGGGTTTTTGCCGCGCGCGCAAGGCGTGCGGTGTGGCCCTGTGCGCCCATTCAACTCAAACACAGGACCCGTCATGACCCAGCTTCACACTTCCTCCCAACCGGCCTCGCGTCGCATCGCCTTCGTCCAGTCGTGCTGGCACAAGGAGATCGTCGACCAGTGCAAGCATTCGTTCGTGGCCTCGCTCGCCGAAAAGGGCATCGCCGAATCGGATATCGACTTCTTCGAGGTGGCCGGCGCCTTCGAGATCCCGCTGCACGCCAAGCTGCTGGCGAAGACCGGCAAGTACGCGGCCATCGCCTGTTCGGGCCTGGTGGTGGACGGCGGCATCTATCGCCACGAATTCGTCGCGCAGGCCGTGATTTCGGGCCTGATGCAGGTGCAGCTCGAGACCGAAACGGTGGTGCTGACCGCCGTGCTCACGCCGCATCACTTCCACCACGGCTCGCACGAGCATACCTCGTTCTTCCACGAGCACTTCGTGGTGAAGGGCAAGGAACTCGCGCACGCCGCGGCCGACACGATCGCCAAGGTCGCCGCGCTGCGCGGCGACACCGCGCCGGCGATCAGGCAGGCTGCCTGAGCGGCCGGCAGGATCCGAAGCGGGGCGGCCAGGGCCGCCCCGTTTTTCATGACGACGCGGCCGCCGTCGCCCGGCGCCGCCGCAGCCGATACACGGCCGCGAGCCAGACCAGCCACGCGAGCCCTGCGTACAGCGCCACGCGGGTATCCGCGAACCAGCCCAGCATCGCCACCACGAACAGCATGAAGGCGATCGCGAGTGCCGGCCCGAGCGGCCAGAGCGGCACGCGAAAGCGCAGCGCCGCGACCTGCTCGCGCGTGAGGCGCCGCCGCATCGCGACCTGCGAGAGCAGGATCATGAGCCAGACCCAGACCGTGGCGAAGGTCGCGATCGCGGCCACCGTCTGAAACACGCGGGTGGGCGCCAGCCAGTTCAGCACCACGCCGGCCAGCAGCGCGCCGGCCATCACCAGCACGGTCATGTAGGGCACGCCCTGGCGCGAGGTGGCGGCCAGCACGCGCGGCGCCTGCCCCTGCTGCGCCATGCCGTACATCATGCGACCCGCACCGAAGATGTCGCTGTTGATCGCCGAGATCGCGGCCGTGATCACCACCAGGTTCAGGACGCCGGCGGCCGACTTCACGCCGAGCGCGCTGAAGATTTCCACGAACGGGCTGCCCTGGGTGCCGATGCGCGTCCACGGAAAGATCGACATCAGCACCACCATGGTCAGCACGTAGAACAGCAGGATGCGCGCCGGCACCGCGTTGATCGCGCGCGGAATCACGCGCGCCGGGTCCTTCGCCTCGCCGGCGCTGATGCCGATCACCTCGATGCCGCCATAGGCGAAGATCACCACCGACAGCGACGCCACCAGGCCGCCCACGCCGTTCGGCAGGAAGCCGCCGTGCCGCCAGAGGTTCGACAACGCGGGCGCGTCGGCCTGGGTCGCGCCCATGCGCATGCCGAACGCGAGGATCGCGAGGCCGCCCACGATCATCGCGCCGATCGCGGCCACCTTGACGATCGACAGCCAGAATTCGAGCTCGCCGAATACCCGGACCTGGCAGAGGTTCACCCCGCAGAGGATCGCGACGATCGCGAGCACCCACAGCCATTGCGGCACCTCGGGAAACCAGAAGCCCATGTAGATGCCGAACGCGGTGACGTCGGCGATCGCCACGATCGCCATCTCGAGCGTGTAGGTCCAGCCCGTCACGAAGCCGGCGAACGGGCCGAGATGCTCGCTGGCGTAACGGCCGAACGAGCCGGCCACCGGATCGCGCACGGCCATCTCGCCGAGCGCGCGCATCACCATGTAGACGGCCGCGCCGCCCACGACGTAGGCGAGAATCACGGCCGGGCCGGCGAGCCGGATGGCGGAGGCGGAACCGTAGAAGAGGCCCGTGCCGATGGCCGAGCCGAGTGCGAGGAAGCGGATGTGACGCGCGCCGAGATGGCGCTGCAGAGGCTGCATCTTGTCTCCTGGATTGGTGTGACGTGCCGGCATCATGGGCCGGCCGCCGCCGCGAAGTTGTCTAGTCAGGTTCGCGGCGGGGTTCATCATACCAATGCGGGAGGCGAGGCGACAGAGGGCGCGACAAGGACAACATGCCGCGCCCGGGGCCGCCGTGCTTCGGGCGGCGCTACCACTGATAGGCCATGCCGCCGCCGTAGCTGCGGCTCTGGCCGCCGATGCCCACGCCGAGCCTGGCCTTGACGTTGTCGGACAGGCGCAGTGACATGCCGAGCGCCGCGCCCGCGTGGCCCTGGTAGAGCGCCGAGCCGGTGCCGGCGGCCAGGATCCTGCCCGGGCCGACCTCGGGGATCATCGTCAGGGCCGTGACCGCCGCCACGCCCGAGTAGGCGCGCTGCACGGACTGGTCGATGCCTGCCTGCCCCGCGGCCGCGGCGTCGCTGGCCGCGTTCGCGGCGTGGCTGCCGGCGAGCGCCAGCGCGGTCAGCCCGATGCGGCCCGCCCGCGACCAGCGCGTCGTGTTCCGGAGTGCGCGAAAGATCTCGTCCACTTCAATGCCTGCCGTTGCGTGTGAATATTGGCCGCCGGATCGCGTCATATTCAGCATGCGCATCGAGTCGGGACATGACGATTGTTATCGGCGCCGGCTCGGTCGGACTTGAATCGACGACGGGTGTCGATTCGCGCCCTGGTCTTACCACTGATACGACATGCCGCCCCCGTAACTGCTGCCCTGGCCGCTCATGCCCACGCCGAGCTTGGCCTTGAGGTTGTCCGACAGGCGCAGCGACACGCCGAGCGCCGTCGCCGCGTAGCCCTGGTAGCTGCCCGTGCCGATGCCCACGGCGATGGTCCTGCCGGGGTCGACCTCGGGGATCATCGTCAGCGCCGTGGCGGCTGCCACGCCCGAGTAGGCGCGTCGTGCCGCCTGGTCGACGCCGGCCTGCACGCCGCGCAACTGGCCCATGGTGGCCGCGTCGCCATCGGCCCGGCCGGGTGCGAGGTTCGACAGGCGCCGCTGCTGCGTGGCCGAGCCGAACGACACGGTGTCGGCCTCGCTCGCCAGCGAGTTCGAGCCGATCGCCACGGCGTTGGCGGCCGAGGCCGTGGCGCCGGTGCCGAGCGCGGTGGCGTTGATGTCGGTGGCCGTGGCGTCGTGACCGTAGGCCGAGGCGCCGGCGCCGAGCGCGGTGGCGCCGTGGCCCACGGCGGTCGCGCCGTTGCCCGAGGCGTTCGCGGCGAGACCGAGCGCCGTGCTGCTGCGGCCGACGGCGTGCGCGTGCCGGTCGGGCCCGCGGCTGGCCAGATTGCTCGGCTGCCCCTCGGCGAGCGCGGACGAGGTGGAGAGCGCGTCGATGTCCTTGCGCGCCGCATCCAGCCTGCTCGACAGCGAGGCGACCCCGCTCGTCGCGGCCCCCAGGCTGGTGGACAGCCCGGCGGTGCGGTCCTGCGCGGCGTGCAGGTCGGTCGACAGCGATTGCAGGGTGCTTTGCGTGGTCTGCAGCGCGCCGGCGGTCGAGGTCGACAACGTGCCGAGCGCCTGGCTCAGCGCGTCGAGCTGGGAGCCGTTGACGGCGTCGGTCGAACTGCCCGAAATGCGACCCGCCGCGACGTGCACGATCTGGCGTTCGGCGCCGGGCGCGCCGACACTGACCACGCTGGACGGCGCGCCGCCCGCGAAACGGAAGGTCTGGCCGGCGATGTCGGCGGTGGCCGCCGGATGGGCTGCCGCGCTCGTGCTGCCGGCACCGAGCGCGACGTCGCCCGGATTGAGGGCCGAGGCGTGGATGCCGATCGCGAGCGCGTCGAGTTCGCGGGCCGCGGCCTGCCGGCCGAGCGCCATCGCGCCGTCCGCTGCCGCGCTCGCGGTGTCGCCGAGCGCGATGGCGCCGGCGCCCAGTGCCTCGGCGGCCGGCCCGAGCGCGATCGAGTCGGTGCCGCTCGCCCGGCTACCGGCTTTCGACGACGCGACGCTGACGAAGTTGAGGCTCGAACCGTTCATCTGCTGCTTCAGGTCGGACAGTTCGGTCGACAGCGACGACACGGCGCCGTTGGTGGTGTCGAGCGTCTTGCCCGTCGAGGTGGACAGCGAGGCGATGCTTTCGTTGGCCTGGCCGAGCCCGGTGGACAGCGAGGCGATGCTGACGCCGGCCTGGCCGAGCCCGGTGGACAGCGAGGCGATGCTGTCGCCGGCCCTGCCGAGCCCCGTGGACAGCGAGGCGATGCCGGTGCTGGCGGTGGCGAGGTTGGCCGTCACGGCGGCCGACAGCGAGCCCAGCCGCTCGTCGAGCGAGGCGAGCCGGGTGGGGATCGGGGCGCCCCCGGCCTGCAGCGAGGTCGACATCGACGCGATCTGCGCGTGCATCTGGCCGACCGTCGCGGCGTCCGAGGAGAGCACCCCGTCGGCCAGATGCGTGATCCGGTTGTACTCGAGCGAGGTTTCGCCACGCAGCCTGATGCCGGCGGGGCCGTACAGCGTGATCATGCCGCGCTCGTTGTTGACGTTGCTGCCCACCCACAGATAGGCGTCGGGGCCCGTGAGTCCCGAGCCTTCCGACTTGTCGGATTCGCTGAGGATGATGCCTTCGTTGGTTGCCGAACTTGCGCCGTTCGAGCAGTTGCGCTCGTTGCCTTGCGGGTTGTCGTATTGCCACCGGCCTTCCATCCCTCCCATCGATCCGTTGATCGTCCACGTATGACGTTGCGTACCGCCGTCGTAGCACAGCGTGATCCGACTGGCCTGCGCGGGAGAGCAGAACGCCATCAGCACGGCCAGCGCGATACCGCTCGCCGCGGTGGCCGCCGGCGTGCCGCTCACGGTCGACGCAGCCTTTCCCCGGGCCACGCAATGTTCCGATACGGCGATCCAATTCCCCGATTTCTCATCCCGAATGTTTCTGAAGATCTTGTTCATGTCTGTTATTTGATGTTCCGTATGAACATGAGCCGCGTGCGTATCGGATCGTGAATTCGAGATTAAGGGATCACGGAAATTCACGGCATTCGTGGAACGAATATCCGGCGTCGTGGCTATGGTCGGTTGATAAGCATCCCGCATTAAGCCCCTGTTGACGGTGCTTCCAGGGTTATTGCGGCCGTGATCGAGCGTGCGGCAGCGGGATTCATCACGATCCATCAATACCTTATTGCGTCGATGTGGGAGTTAATTCTGGGATAAGTTTCTTGTGCACTCTGTGCAAATGTGTGCGTCGGGGCACGATGAAAATCCGGTGATCGGGCGGTGTTTGAAACCGCTGGAAAATGAATCGTCCGTTTCGGTGTCGGATCAATTCGGCCCGTCTTGATCGAAGGCGTCGCGGGTCGAACCGATTCGAAATGGCATGCCGCGATTAACCGTGCGGTGAATCGTCGAGGTCGGCAAGGCAGGGGGAGGTGCCGGGAAGGCTCGCGATGCGGTCGTTTCGCCGATCCGCCGGTTCGACGATGTCGCGCGCGTGACATGCGGCGCGCTTCGCAACGCAGCACGCCAGCGCCGCTCGAGGGAAGGTGATGCGCCGTCGTCCCGTGCGCCCGTCACGGCGGTGCTTGGCGCCTTCGACCGCGGGGCGGGACGCGCGGCATCGCCTTGCGGCGCGAATGTCGAGTTCTGTCGCGTTCCGTGGGATTTGACCATGTTTGACCATTGCTTTCCCCGAGAGGGCAATCGGCCGGCCCGCTGTTACAAATTTTTCGCCGAAACCGTGTCCCGTTTTCGCGATCCCGGGTGTCATCGGTATGATCGCCACTTCGCGTCGTTCGTCCGGGCGCGCGCGAAGCGGCCGGAAATCCGCCCCGGGGCGGGATGCACATGGAAGTGGATGGTGATGGAGAACCTGTTGAAGAATCGTCCGACCCTCGTCGTGGTCGCCGTCGTTGCCGCGGACGCCGCCTGCGCGGCGCGCGCGGAGGGCGCGGCATGAGCGCGGTGCTCGACCGTTGCCGACGCGTCGGCCCGCTCGTCTCGCGCATCGTGGCGGCGATCCTGGGCGGCTACGTGCTCGGCGCGCTCGCCAGCGTGGCCGCGCTGGCCCTGCCGATGGCACGCCCGCAGGCGGTCATGACGGGCATGCTCGCGAGCTTCCTGTTCTACACGGGCGCGGTGATCTGGGTGTTCCTCGCCCGCAGCGCCACGCGCGCGTGGACGGGGCTGATCGCGGCCTGCGTGCCGCTCGCGCTCGCCGCCACGCTGGTGTCGGCCGGGACGATCGTGCGATGAACACGACTCAGCCACCGAAGCCGCGCGGCGTGCGCCAGAGCATGTCCGACCTGCACACCTGGGCCGGCCTGCTGTGCGGCTGGATCCTCTATGCGATGTTCCTGACCGGCACGGTCAGCTACTTCAAGGACGAAACCTCGCAGTGGATGCGCCCCGAGCTCGCGCATCAGGACGCCATGCCCGATCCGGCCGCGGTGGCCTCGCGGGTGGCCGCCCAACTGGCCACGCTGGCCGGCGACAGCACGCAGTGGGGCATCACGCTGCCGACCGCGCGCAGCAACGTGGCCGGCACGTTCTGGCGGCTGTCGCCCGAGGAGATGAAACACGGCCGCTACTTCGGCGAGGCCGCCTTCGACCCGGCCGATGGCCACGTGACGAAGGCGCGCGACACGCTCGGCGGCGAGTTCTTCTACCGCTTCCATTTCCAGTTCTATTACATGTCGCCGATCTGGGGGCGCTGGATCGCGGGCTTCTGCGCGATGTTCATGCTGGTGGCGATCGTGAGCGGGGTGATCACGCACAAGAAGATCTTCGTGGACTTCTTCACGTTCCGCTGGGGCAAGGGGCAGCGCTCGTGGCTCGACGCGCACAACGCGCTGTCGGTGTTCGGGCTGCCGTTTCATCTGATGATCACCTACACGGGCCTCGTCACGCTGATGACGATGTACATGCCCTACGGCAACCACGTGGCGCTGAACACGCCGGCCCTGCAGGCCGCGTTCAATTCGCAGATCAGCGCGTTCATCCAGCCACGCGAGCCGAGCGGCCGGCACGCGGCGCTCGCGCCGGTCGATGCCATGGTGCGCGTCGCGCAGGCGCGCTGGGGCCGCGACGGCGTGGGCGTCGTCACGATCACCAACCCCGGCGACGCCGTGGCCCGCGTGGCCGTGGCGCGCGCCGAGGCCGGGCGCGTGTCGTCGAGCCCGCAGTACCTGGTGTTCGACGGCACCACCGGCAAGCTGGCCGAGGTGCACGACCGGGTGGGCGGCGCGGCCGAGACGCGCGGCGTGCTCTACGCGCTGCATCTGGGCCGCTTCAGCGACGTGCAGCTGCGCTGGCTGTACTTCCTCGTGAGCCTGGCCGGCACCGCGATGGTGGGCACCGGGCTCGTGATGTGGACCGTGAAGCGACGCGCGCAACTGCCCGATCCGGAGCGGCCGTACTTCGGCTTTCGCGTGGTGGAGCGGCTCAACATCGCCAGCATCGCCGGGCTGTCGGTGGCGATGACGGCGTATCTGTGGGCGAATCGGCTGCTGCCGGTCGAGCTCGCGCACCGCGCCGATGCCGAGATCAAGGTGTTCTTCGCCGTGTGGGGGCTGAGCTTCGTCTACGCGCTGACGCGGCCCGCGCGGCGCGCCTGGGTGGAGCTGCTGTGGCTCGCGGTGGCCGTGCTCGCGCTGCTGCCGGTGCTCAATGCGCTCACCACGGACCGGCCGATCTGGCGCAGCGTGGCCGACGGCGACTGGGTGTTCACGGGCTTCCAGCTGATGATGTGGGCCTTCGCTGCGCTGCACGCGCTGCTCGCGATCCGCACCGCCCGCCATCGCGCGCGACCGCGTGCGGCGGGGCGGGCAGGCGCGGGCGGCGGCAAGGCGGCCGCCCGCACGGCGATGGCGATGCAGGGCGAGGAGCGCTCGTGATGGTGATGCCGACGTTGCTGGTGAGTCTTGCCGCCTTCGCCTGTCTCGCGCTCGCGATGGACCGGCATCAGGGCACGGTGTTCGGCCGCGAGCTGGGCGCCGCGATCACGCGCGCGCTGCGCTGGGCCGGGTGGGGCGGGCTGCTGGTCGCGCTGTGGCTGGCGGTGGCCGCGCGCGGCTGGGCGCTCGGGCTCGTGACCTACAGCGGCGTGACGAGCCTCGCCGCCGGGATCGTGATCGGCGGCCTGATCGTGCGCGAGCGCAGGGGCGCGGCGCGCTGAGCGCGGCGCAGCCCGTCGCGCATCGCCCCGACGCCGCGGCCAGTCCGCGGCGTTTTCCTTTCCTCTCCCGAGGCGTGCCTACACCAGCGGCGCGGCGATCCCCTCCGTCGCGAACACGCGCTGCACGGCCGGCCGCGCCAGCATCCGCTGCAGGTAGACGGCCAGCCCCGGCCAGTCGCGCGCCGGGTGGGCGAAGCCGCGCGTCCAGCGGCACAGCATCAGCGCATAGGGATCGAGGATCGAATACCGCTCGCCGAGCAGCCACGGCCCGCCGCTGGTCGCCAGTTGCCGTTCGAGCTGATCGAACTGCGCCGCGATCTTCTCGGCGGCGCGTGCGCGGACCTGCGCCGCGGCGTCCGCGCGGCCGGCCTCGACCCAGCGATCCGGATAGAAGTACACGATCAGCGTGGCCTGCAGCGTGTTGGTCAGCCACATCAGCCAGGTGTAGAAGCGCGCGCGCTGCGGGGTGCCGAGCGCCGGCGCGAGCCCGGCGGCCGGGTGCGCATCGGCCAGATGCAGGCAGATCGCGGCCGCCTCGTACATCGTCAGGTCGCCGTCCATGAGCACCGGAATCAGGCCGTTCGGATTCAGCTTCAGGTAATCGGGCGTCTTGTGCGCGCCCTGCGTGCGATCGACGAATTCGAGCGCGAACGGCACGCCGAGCTCCTCGAGCACGACGTGAGGGGCGAGGCTGGCATTGCTGGGGTAATAGAACAGTTTGATCGTCATCGGGCGGGCTCGGGCGGGGCAGGCGTCATGGTAGCGACGATCGCGATCGGGCGCATCGAGCCGCGCGGGGCCGGGGCCGATTGAAACGGCTGTTTGCACGGAATGGCGTTGTCATTCTCACGCGGTTGTAAGCAATTACTGGCACATGTATATTGGCCCGGCATGCGGACCGGATGCCGTTTTCAAATCCGGCGGGGACCAAAACGAAAGCAATGCATTCGGGGAAGCCGATGGCCAGACGTTGGCATCTGCCTTTTCGGCTGCACGTCTCGGCGTTCATCGCCCTGGCCGTGCTGCTGATCGGCAGTCTGATCAGCGCGGTGGATTACGACCGCTCGCGCAGGATTCTCGAGGAAAGCTCGGCGAATCACGTGCGGGAGACGAGCCGGAACGCCGCGAACGAGATACAGAAGGTGTTCACGCCGGCGGCCATCGCGGTGAAGGCACTGGCTTACGGCAACCTCGTCGACGCGCACACGTTTGCGCAGCGTCACACGGCGCTGTCGGCACTGCACGAGATTCTGGTCTCGTCGCCGGGCATGGAAGACATCTACGTCGGCTATGCGAACGGCGATTTCTTCATGTTTCGCGCGATCCGCAACGCGATCCAGCGCGACGGGCTGAAGGCACCCGCGGCTACCCGCTTCGTTCTGCAGACCATCGACCATTCCGTGTCGCCGCCGGTCGGCCGCTTCATCTATTTCGACGATTCGCTCGCGATCCTGAAGGACGTGCCGCGTCCCGACTATCCGTCGGCCTACGACCCGCGCACCCGCCCCTGGTATCGGCTGGCGCTCGAACGCAAGCGGCTCGTGCACACCGCGCCGTACGTGTTTTCATCGGTGCGGGAGATCGGCTCGACGCTGGCGATGGCGGCCCCGAGCGGGGCGGCGGTGGTCGGCTGCGACGTCGATTTCGACACCCTGCAGCAGACGCTGATGTCGAGCCGGGACCTGCCCGGCATCGAATACGCGCTGATCAATGCCGACGGTGAGCTGATCGCCTCGAGCCTCGGCGTCGATCCGGTGCCCGATGCGTCCGATGCCTCGTATCGGCTCGCCGGCGTCGACGAGATGCGCCGCGTGCCGATCCTGGCGCACATGGCGCAGGATGTGCGCGAAGCCGGCACTCGCGGCGCGGCGTGGCGCTCGTCCGACGTGGACGTGCAGGGCGAGCCGTGGAAGATGACGATCGATCATCTCGATGTCGATGCGATCGCGCCGCTGTATCTGGCGTCCTCGATTCGTCGGGCCGACCTGATGCAGACGGCGGATCACCGGCGCCTGGTGGTGGGACTCGTCACGCTGGCCATCATCGCGCTGTCGATCCCGTTCACCTGGCTGTTCGCGGGAGTGATCGCGCGCCCGCTCAAGGCGCTGGCCGCCCAGGCCGACACGGTGCGCCGTTTCGAACTCGCGCCGAGTGGCGAGAGCGTGCGCTCCCACATCAGCGAGATCGACCGGCTCGGCTTGCGCATGGAGCAGATGAAACGCACGATTCGGCGCTTCCTCGACACGATTCAGGCGGTGGCGGCCGAACCCGACTTCGATCGGCTCGTCGCGATGCTGCTGGCCGAGATGCTGGCGGAAGCGCAGGCCGATGCCGGCGTGCTGTATCTCGTCAACGACGACGGTACCGTGCTGCAGCCGGCCGCCGCGCGCGACACGCGGCGCGAGTCGGTGGACGAGATCCTGCCGCCGTTCGCGATCGAGGCCGCGCCGGCCCTGATCCGTGCCGCGCTGGCGGAAAATCGCGCCTGCGCCGGCGAATTGTCGAATCTCGACATCGCGCAGGCCGGCCTGTCGCGCTTCCGGCACGGTGCGAGCGATGCGGCCGTGGTGCCGCTGGTGAATCGGCAAGGCGTGCTGGTGGGAGCCTTCGTGCTGCTGCATTCGATGCCGCTCGAGCAGATGCAGCTGTCGTTCATTGCCGAGTTGACCGGGCTGTTCGTCAGCGCGATCGAAACGCGCGAGCTGATCAAGATGCAGCGCGCACTGTTCGAGTCCTTCATTCAACTGATCGCCAAGGCGATCGACGCCAAGAGCCCGCACACGGGCGGCCACTGCAATCGCGTGCCCGAGCTGACGAAGATGCTCGCGCAGGCCGCCTGCAATGCCGGGGAAGGGCCGTGGCGCGACTTCACGCTCGATTCGCAGCAATGGGAGGAACTGCACGTGGCCGCCTGGCTGCACGATTGCGGCAAGATCACCACGCCCGAATACGTGATCGACAAGGCCACCAAGCTCGAGACGCTGTACGACCGGATCCACGAGGTGCGCATGCGTTTCGAGGTGATCAAGTGCGAGGTGGAGATCGACTGCCTGAGCGCGATCGCGGCAGGCATGGATCGCGAGGTGGCGATCCGCGCGCGCGACGTACTGCTGCGCGAGCTCGACGACGATTTCGCCTTCGTGGCGGCCTGCAACGAGGGCGGCGAATTCATGGGCCCGGAGAAGATCGAGCGCTTGCGGCGGATCGGCGAGCGCAGCTGGCGGCGCACGCTCGACGACCGGCTCGGCGTGTCGCACGACGAGCGTCGGCGTCAGGCGCGCGAGCCGCGCGGACCGCTGCCCGTGCGCGAGAAGCTGCTCGCCGACCGTGCCGAACATCGTATCGAACGCGAAAGCGACGCCACGCGTTTCGACATGCCGGACAACGTGTGGGGCTTCCGCATGCGCGTGCCGGAGTTGCTGTTCAACCGTGGCGAGCTGTACAACCTGTCGGTGTCGCGCGGCACGCTGTCGGCCGAGGAGCGCTTCAAGATCAACGAGCACATGTTGCAGACCATCATGATGCTGGAGCAGTTGCCGTTTCCGCGCCACATGCGCAACGTGCCCGAGATCGCCGGCGGTCATCACGAGAAGATGGACGGCACCGGCTATCCGAAGGGGCTGCGCGGCGACGAGATGAGCACGCTCGCGCGCATGATGGCGATCGCCGACATCTTCGAGGCGCTCACGGCGGGTGATCGTCCCTACAAGCGCGGCAAGACGTTGTCGGAGGCGATCGGCATCATGGCCTCGATGCGCGAGACCCGACACATCGACCCGGCACTGTTCGGGCTGTTCCTGCGTTCGGGTGTCTACCTCGAGTACGCACGGCGCTTCATGTTGCCGGAGCAGATCGACGAGGTCGACGTCGCGCGGTATCTGGAGGGCGATGCGCTGCTGGCGGCCTGATGGCCGTCGAGCCGCTCAGTCCGGCAGGGCGCCGCGCTTGTACTG
Source organism: Burkholderia sp. (assembly GCA_030151225.1). Lineage (GTDB taxonomy): Bacteria > Pseudomonadota > Gammaproteobacteria > Burkholderiales > Burkholderiaceae > Burkholderia. The sequence goes on from JASLEG010000303.1 coordinate 26,293, forward strand.
TCGGAACGCTTCCGGCTCCCACGCGCGCATCGCCAGCAGCAGGGCGGTGCCGCGTTTCTCGTGCAGCGGCGCGGCCGCCGATTCCTCGTGCAGGGCGGCCAGCTTCTTGCGCAGCTTCTGCATCTCGCCCTGCAACTGTTCGCTGGCGGCCTGCGTGAGCATGCCGTGCGCGAAATGCAGCGTGTCGTCGGGCGCGCCGAAGCGGCTGTCCATGAAATCGGGCAGGCCCCGTTGCAGGAAGAATTGCCGGATCGGGCCGTCCGGCAGCCAGTCGAAATCGCGCGCCACGCGCAGCCGGATACGGTTGCCCGGATTCAGGCTCGCGATCCCCATCCGGTCCAGCATCAGCAGGTGCCTGATGCTTTCCGCCTTCGTCAGCCGGTACACGGCCGTCATTTCGTCGATCGTCCAGTGGTTGAGCGCGCACACGGCCACCAGCAGCAGCCGGTCGTTCGACACCAGCTTCGCCTCCTGCTCGCGCGTGAGCTGATGCAGGCGCGGGGCCGTCGCCTCCGCCTCGAGCAGCAGCTCCGCCATCGACAGGTCGAGCAGATCGCAGAACTGCGACAGGCGCTCGAGCGTCAGGCGGCCGTCGGACAGCAGCCGCTTCACGCTCGGCTCGGACAGTTCCAGCGCGCGTGCCACGTCGCGATAGGTCAGGCCGGCCGCCTTCAGGCGCAGCTTGATGGTCGCGACGAGTTGAAGGATGTCGTTCATTAAAGTATTGGAATTCGATACCAGGCGGATCATTTTAGGCGATTCGATCCGGAAAGGATGCGAAATTCGAGACGATCGACGACACTGCGCGCATCCGATCGAAACGAGGTACGCATGATAATTCCCACTGGCTCGACGGGCGAGCTGCTCTTGCCCGAAGTACGGGTGGGCGACCTGGTGTTCATTCGCGTGAGCGCGCGGCCGTTCCTGGAAGTGGCACGCGCCACGGTGTCGTGGACCAACCACGTCGGCATCGTGATCGACGTGGACGGCACGGAACCGCGTGTGGCCGAGAGCACCTTCCCGTTCGCGCGCATCACGCCGCTGTCGCGTTTCCTGCGCCGCTCCGAGCGTGGTCGCCACCAGCTGGCACGGCTCGTCGCGCCGCTCGACGACGCGCAGCGCGAGCGCCTGCGCGCGGCCGCACTGCGCCGGCTCGGCACGCTTTACGACACCGGTTTCAACCTGCATTCGCGGCGGCAGTTCTGCTCTCGCTTCGTGCGCGAGGTGATTGCCGAGGCCACCGCGATCGAGGTCGGCGACGTCGAGACCTTCGCCACGCTGGTCGCGCGCAATCCCGGCGCGCGGCTCGGCTTCTGGCGCTGCTGGTACTTCGGGCGGATTCCGTGGCAGCGCCGCACCGTGAGCCCGGCGAGCCTGCTGCGCAGCGGGCATCTGCGCGTGATCGCAACATGAATCGTGCCCCCGGGCGAGCGAAACGTGGCGTTTACCCGAATCTCTGGCAATATCGGGCCGGCACACGTTTCAAGCGTGCCCAAAACGGATCCGCGCAAAGCGGACTGGAACCTGAGAGCCTATCGATGAAGTGTATTTTTCTGACCGCGTCGCCGCTGGCCGGCGCGGCGTGCATGAAGCGAGCCGGATCGACTCCGCGCGTGGCCGCGCCTGCCGCGACCGTCCCGATGATTCCGAGCTGAGCATGTATCCCTACGCATTCAACGTTTCGCTTCGTATCGTTCATCCGTCGATGGACGCCGCCGAGCTGTCGGCCGCCATGCCGTTCGCACCGGCCACGGTGCAGCAGGCGGGCACGCCCCGGCGCACGCCGAACGGCGCGGTGCTCGACGGCCTGTATCGGGAAACCTGCTGGATCGCCGTGCTCGAGTCCGAGTGCCTGTCGGTGCGCGAGTCGCTCGAGGATTGCCTGCTGCGCCGCGTCCGGCAACTGCAGGAATACGCGGCGCTCTTCGAGCGCGTGCGGGCCGGGCAGGGGCGTGTCGAGCTGTTCGTCGGGCTGTTCGCCGACAAGAATTGCGGGGTCGAGCTGCCGCCGTCGCTGGCGCTGTCGATCGGTCAGTTGGGGCTGACGCTGCGCGTGGAGATTTATCCGTGATGCGAAGCCGCGAGCACGCCGCCTCGCTGCGGATTCGACCGGTTGCGCCCGCATCGAGCGTTCTTCGAGCGGGTGCGTGCCGAGTGCGGCAGCGCCGAGCTGTTCGTCGGGATCTTCGTGCACGAGCCGGTTGCGCTGGTGCTGCCCGCGCAACCGGCGGTGCGCCTCGGCGAGCTCGGGCGCGCGCCGAGCCTGGATATCTACCCGTGATTCGCTGATCGGCCCGGCGCGGGCACGGTGTTCGTCAGCCCGCCGTGCCCGCGAGCCGGGCAATCAGCAGTGCGTACTTCTGTGCCGACGTGTCGGCCAGCGCTTCCTCGCGCGTGGCCGGCGTGTCGTCGTAGGGCACCGGCTCGGCGAACTGGCTCACCGTCAGATCCCACTTCCTGCCGTCGATCGAATTGTAGAAGTGCGTTCCGCCCGAGGTGCGCGTCTTCAGGAGCTCGCCGCCGAAATGGTCCTGCACGACGAGCGAGGTCACGCTGCAGTGGTTGAGCGCCGGATTGGCGGCAGACCATGCGTCGGCCGGGCTCGCGGTATCGGCGGCCCAGACGCGGACGATCGCGCGATACAGCTCGAGGGGGCTGGCAAAGGAACGGGATGCAAGGGATGTGGACTTCATCTGCTCGGTTCTCCTGATGAGCCGGCGGCGGATGGGGTGCCCGAAAAACAGAAACCCCGTCGTGACCGGCGGGGTTTCGATGCACATCGCGCTGCGAGTCGCTAGCGCGGGCACGCTCCCCGTGGCCTTGCCCAGTGGGCATGCGCGTGATGATGAATCGCGGGGAGGCGGGACGTGAGGGCGTGCATGGGGATCGAGTGTGCCGTCTCGCGTGCGGCCTGTCAACGAAAGACGCGCTGCGCAGAATCGGACCCGGTCATCCCGGGTTGCGCGCAACATCGGCGCGCTGGAGCATCCCGTCATCGAAGCCGATAACCCAGGAGGTGTTCAATGAAAACGCTCGTCAGGACATGTGTGGCCGGCCTGATCGCGATTCCCGCGATCTGTTTCGCGCAAGCCGGTGGCTGCGATGCGAAGCGCCATGCCGTCGAACAGGAAATCGACTACGCGCAGGCGCACGGCAACGCACGGCGCGCGGCCGGGCTCGAGACCGCGCTCGCGCAGCTGAACGCGAACTGCACGGACGCCACGCTGCGCAGCGTGGCGCAACGCAAGGTGGATCAGGCGCAGCACAAGCTCGCCGAGCGCCAGCGCGACCTGCAGAAGGCGAAGGCCGAAGGCAAGGGCACGAAGAAGATCGCCGACCGTCAGCGCAAGGTGGACGAGGCGCACGCCGAGCTCGAACGCGTGCAGGCCGAGGCCGCGCAATGACTGGACGTCGCGCCTCGCGGGTCGCTCAAGGATTCATTCAGGGCTTCAGCACCGTCAGCCGGAACGCGCCCGCGTTCGCGGCCGCGTGCTCGAGCGCGAAGCTGGTCAGCGCGAATGCCTCGAGCCGCAGTTGCTTCGAGCGGACCTGTGCCACCAGCTTGCGGGCATCCTCTCGCGCGTACATCCACTGGCCGCGTACGCTCACGTTGTTCGGCATGAACCAGCGGGAGGGCGGCGAGAGATCCTCGCCGCCCTGCAGCGCCGCGTCGGGGCCCACCTCGTGCACCTGGCCCACCGCGCTGCAACCGGGCACGAGTGGCGGCGCGAGCGGATAGTTGCGCGAGCCGATGAAGATGTCCTTCGCGTAGGGCAGCACCGGCGTGGCGCGCACGTCCACGATGATCTCGCCGGTGCCGGGCATCGGGTCGCCATCGTTTCGATCGCGAGCGGCTGGCCGAATGCCTTGAGGATGGCTGCTTTCATGGGGGCGGGGAGGTTGGGGACGAGACGCGATCGTAGCGTCTGCATAATTCGATGAGGGAACGGAGGCGAGCTTTCTTTCGGCTTGCTTTCGCGTTGACGCCGAGAAAAAAGCAATGAAAGGATGCGAATGAATACGCAAGACATCGTGAAAGCGATGCAAACGGGGTTGCTCCAGCAAAATCGCTTGCTCAAGCTCGACACGCCGCTCGGCGAGGACGTTCTGTTGATTGCGGATCGGCTCGCAGGTTTTGCCGGAACAACGCGAGACTGGATTGAAATCGACTGCGATGATTGATCGTTTTTTTTTGATTGTCGACGCAAGATCGCGGTGGTTTTCGCCATTGCGGCCTTGTCGAGCCTGGGGGCTTGTGAAACGCCGGGCAAACCGGAGCTCCCGCCCCTTGATTTGTCGAAGCTGCCGAAGCGTTATGAAACCGAGGGCATGAGTGCCTCCGCGCTCAATTACACACCCTGGTATATCCATTCCAGGTCCCAAGGCATGAAAAAGACGCAGGCGGATTGTGGGCGGTGTTTCTGCCGGGTGACCAGGTTCGCATAACGGTTGCCGACGGAAAGCAGGGTGGTGAAAATGATCCCGATATTCGGCCATCTGACGGTGATCCTTATCTCGCGCATGGCGTGATCGATCATGAATGGAATCAGTTGTACCGAGATGGAGGAGACGCGCAATGAGTCTTGAATGGGCTGATCCGATGTTTCGGCGCGCAACGCACGACGGAACGGCGGCAATGAACCCGTTCGCGATGCTCTACGAAGAACGTTTCGCCCGGCCATCCGCGTGATGTTCAACTCGCCTCGAACACGGGAATTCCGACACGCCCCCGGGCATCAGCTTCCGCCCTTGCCTTTACCTTTGCCTTTGGGCTTCGTCTGGATCGACGGCAGCGGCCTCTGGGCGAACTCGTGCGTGATCACCGGGCGCGGCGAGTTCTGGCGATAGCTGTCGGCATCCGATGTCGACGGGCTCAGGTCCAGGCTCGCTCGGCCGGCGAGCGCAGGAACGACGCTCTCGAGCTTTTCCGCATCGTGGCCGAGCGCTGCGGTATGGCCGGTTTGCCGGAACTTGACGATCATTTCGTTCCAGCTGTGCCTGCTCGACTGCGTCTTCTGCAGCGCTTCCTTCTGCTCGATCGCGCCCATGAAGGACTGGTAAAACAGTGCGTTGCGACGCCGAGGATCCGCGAGCTTCGTTTTGAAGCCGCTGCCCGGCGCGAGCGGCGTCTCCATGCCGGCGTGTCCCTTGCGGACCTGAAGCGATGGATTCGGGTCCTGTCGAGCATGGGCATAGGTGTAAGAGCCGATGTCGTCGTTGTCGAAGTAGGTCGGCCGGGTCACGCTGGCACGCAGATACTTCGCATGCTGTGCGAGCGCCTCGACCTGCTCGCGACCCGGCGGCGATTCGTTGGAGCCCGATTCGCCCGACACGGGTTGATGCTTGCGCACCGCACGTTTGACCGCTTCGTTGTACGCGAAGAAGGCCGCATAGTGTTCTTCCGGAAGCAGCGCGGTGGTCGTGGCGTGAGCACGGGCGAACAGATGAGGGCTTGTCTCTTTCCTGCGCAGCAGCGTCGACGGTGCCTCGATCACGGGATCGAGGTCCTTCTCTCCCGATCGATAACGCTGCTTGTACGACTGGAACGTCTTCGGATCGAGCTGCGCATTCAATGCATCGAAGCCCACGCGGGTGTGAACGGTTCGCTTGAGATCGAGATCCGGCCGGCTGGGATCCTCCTCCGGCGAAATCGGCGCGGCGGCTCCCTTGTCGTGCCAGCTGCGATAGGCGACGCGTCCTTCCGCGTGTGCGGTGGCAAGCGAGTCGCCTCGGTCGTGTGCGTCGATCGCGCGATGCAGGCCCACGCCGAATTCCAGCAGATGCTCGGGCGAGCTCTGCTTCAGTTCCCTGTAAAGCTCGTGAAGATGATCGCTTCGCGCATCCATCGACGTCTTGGTGCGCAACGACGTCTGGAATTCCTGGAATGTTCCGGGTTTCTTCCAGCTGTCCATGTTTGCCCGCCCCGTGCAGAGATGCTCGATGCCGTCGCATGAGCTACGCGATGGTATCAGCTAACCCGTCCTCGTCGAAAAGCGGCGGGCTTGGCGCGGGGAGGGCGATCGAGCGCGGCCCGTTTCTTGCTGCCCGGTCGGTTCGCACGTCGTCGTCTTGCGCAAGCTGACATCGGTGCCGTGCCATCGAGCGCCCGCCTGCATCGCACTCTTCCCCTTGAATCAAGGCCGCAAGCGCCTGCGTCACGCGCTTGCGCACGCAGTGAAACCCGCCTGCAGGCCGCCGAAAGCCCCGCGCAAGCCGAACGTTTACGAACCATTACCCCGCACGGTTTTATGACATCCGCGATAGTCGGAACGGATGGCGAACTGTTTGCGTCCGCAATCATCTTCAACCCCGCGTCATGCAGCACGACGCGCCAACCGGAGGAATCCCAGTGCGAACATTGACAGCCACCTTTCTCGTCGCGTCCACCCTGTTGTCGGGCTGCGCGGCCTACCGCACGCACGAAGCGCGCGAAGTGCAGGATGGCAAACTGGTCGGCTCGAACGTCCTCGACCTCGTTCAGTCGGTTGGCATCCCCGACAAGACGATGAAGACGATCAGCACCGGCGGCCCGAACGATCGCATGATGGCGCAGTGGAACTTCTCGAATTCGGATTCGGCGCTCGACATGAATGCGCTGGTGGTGGACGTGAAGATCGGCGGCGCCGGCAAGTGCACGATGACGGCCACCGTCGACCGCTGGGGCGGCAAGGTGCTCGAGGTGAATTTCCCGCAGGCGCACAGCGACAGCATCGGCTCCGACTACGGTGCCTGCGAGCCGCTCGTGGAAGAGGCGCTCACGCACATGCCGCACACGCCGATCGATCCGAAGTACGACGCGTTCGCGCTGGTGGGCGCGGCGAAGTAAGGGCCCCGGGTTCAGGCCGCGTCGACGATCAGCTCGGCGCGCACCGCGCGAATCCGCCGGTCGACGAAATAGCCGCCGCCCTCGACGTAGCGCAGCAGCAGGCGCGCGCAACGCGTGCAGGCCCACACGTCGCACTGGTTGTACGGAAAGTAGCGCGGCGCGATCGGCGCATCGGGCGACCAGTAGCGCAGCCCGTCGGGCAGGTATTCGTCGTAGCCCGGCTCGTCCTCGCTCGCGCGCAGCGTGCCGACCTGCTCGAGCAGCGATTCGTCGAGCGACAGCGGCTGCGACTGCCAGCCTTCCAGCAAGGTCTTGCGACAGCCGCAATCGGGCACGTCGGGCTGCGCCTGCGCGCGTTCGGCGAGCGTGCGCAGGGCGGTGGCGTCGAGTATCGGCATCATGGCGGGGCGTGAGCAACGGTGCGCCAGTGTAGACCGATTCGCGTCAATCGGTGTCCGCTGCCGCCCCGAGCCGCCGCTCCATGCGCGCGGTGGCCTCGCGCACCTCGAGCCGGAACGCGGCCAGCGCGTCGGCGGCCGGCGCGGGCGGCTGCAGCGCGGCCCACAGCACCTCGATCAGCTGGTCGGCGGTGCGCTCGGTGTCGAGCGTGCGCCGCCCGAGGATCGCATCCCACAGCACGTGCTCGATCGGCCCGAACACCAGCGAGCGCAGCAGGCTCAGCGGCATGTCGCTGCGCACCAGCCCGGCCTCGCGGCCGCGCGCGAGCACGCCCATCAGCGGCGCGGTGTAGCGGCGCTGCAGGTCGCCCAGCTCGTCGCCGAGCATCTGCTGCTTGGCCCGCCCCTCCGACAGCACCAGCGCGCACAGCCCGGTGCCGTTCACCAGCATCAGCCGCAGATGGGTGCGCACGATGAACGCGAACTGCTCGCGCAGCGGCGCGGCCGCGGGCAGGCCGGCCTCGAAGGCGGCGATGTTCTCGTCGTACCAGTCGGCGATCACGCGCGCGCACAGCTCGCGCTTGCCGCGGAAATAACTGAACACGGTCGCCTCGGACACGCCCACGCGCTGCGCGATCTCGGCCGCGGTGGCGTGTTCGTAACCCTTTTCGGCGAACACCTCGCGGCCGGCGCGCAGGATGTCCTGCACGCGCTGCTGCGACTTGCGCCCGGCGGGGGCGCGTTCGGCGCGATCGATTCTGGCGGACGGGTCGGACATGGCGGCGAGGCTCGCGAGGCGGCGATGGAAACGGTGCGGAATGGGGCCGATCATAGCCGAGTTCGTCACTAAATGTGAGTCTGGCTCAAAAATTCATTGACGCCTTCCCGGGCATCACGCGAAACTACGCACCATCAAACGGCATCGCTCGATACGATCGGTATCCGGAAAATTCTGAGTGAAACTCAGATCGAGGCACCCGGATCGGCCGAACGCACTTTCTGGAATCGGAGGAGACATGAACAATCTGCCCGGCGTGCAATTCATGCTCGGTGAGGACATCGAGATGTTGCGCGATGCGGTGGCCGCATTCGCGGCGAAGGAGGTCGCGCCGCGCGCCGCCGAGATCGACCGCAGCGACCAGTTCCCGATGGACCTCTGGCGCAAGCTCGGCCACCTCGGGGTGCTCGGCATGACCGTCAGCGAGGAATACGGCGGCGCGAATCTCGGCTACACGGCGCACATGGTGGCGATGGAGGTGATCTCGCGCGCCTCGGCGTCGGTGGGCCTGTCCTATGGCGCCCATTCGAACCTCTGCGTGAACCAGATCAACCGCAACGGCAGCGAGGCGCAGAAGCGTCGCTACCTGCCGAAGCTGATCTCGGGCGAACACGTGGGCGCGCTGGCGATGAGCGAGCCGAACGCGGGCTCGGATGTGGTCAGCATGAAGCTGCGCGCCGATCGCCGCGGCAGCCACTACGTGCTGAACGGCACCAAGATGTGGATCACGAACGGCCCCGACTGCGACACGCTGGTGGTCTACGCGAAGACGCAGCCCGAGGCGGGCGCGCGCGGCATGACGGCCTTCATCGTCGAGAAGGGCATGAAGGGCTTCTCGGTGGCGCAGAAGCTCGACAAGCTCGGCATGCGCGGCTCGCACACCGGCGAGCTGGTGTTCCAGGACGTGGAGGTGCCCGAGGAGAACATCCTCGGCGAGGAAGGCGGCGGCGTGAAGGTGCTAATGAGCGGGCTCGACTACGAGCGCGCGGTGCTGGCGGGCGGCCCCACCGGCATCATGGCGGCGTGTCTGGACGCGGTGGTGCCGTACATCCACGAGCGCAAGCAGTTCGGCCAGTCGATCGGCGAGTTCCAGCTGATCCAGGGCAAGCTGGCCGACATGTACACCAACTTCCAGGCGTGCCGCGCGTATCTCTACGCGGTGGGCCGCCATCTCGACGCGGCCGGCGCCGGCCACGCGCGCAGCGTGCGCAAGGACTGCGCGGGCGTGATCCTCTACACGGCCGAGCGCGCCACCTGGATGGCCGGCGAGGCGATCCAGATCCTCGGCGGCAACGGCTACATCAACGACTATCCGGTCGGCCGGCTCTGGCGCGACGCCAAGCTCTACGAGATCGGCGCCGGCACGAGCGAGATCCGCCGCATGCTGATCGGCCGCGAACTGTTCACCGAAACGGCCTGAACCCGACCTTCGCGGAGCCCCCCCGATGCCGATCCTCGAATCGAAACTGAACCCGCGCTCGGACGAATTCCGCGCCAACCGCGCCGCGCTCGACGCGCTCGTGGCCGACCTGCGCGAGAAGATCGCCACGCTCTCGCAGGGCGGCGGCCAGGCCGCGCGCGACAAGCACGTGGCGCGCGGCAAGCTGCTGCCGCGCGAGCGCATCGCGCTGCTGCTCGACCCCGGCACGCCGTTCCTCGAGCTCTCGCAACTGGCCGCGTACGGCATGTACAACGACGACGCGCCCGGCGCCGGCATCATCACCGGCATCGGTCGCATCGCCGGGCGCGAATGCGTGATCGTCTGCAACGACGCCACGGTGAAGGGCGGCACCTACTACCCGGTCACCGTGAAGAAGCACGTGCGCGCGCAGGAGATCGCGGCCGAGAACCGGCTGCCGTGCGTGTACCTCGTCGATTCGGGCGGCGCGAACCTGCCGAACCAGGACGACGTGTTCCCCGATCGCGACCACTTCGGCCGCATCTTCTTCAACCAGGCCAACCTGTCGGCGGCCGGCATCGCGCAGATCGCCGTGGTGATGGGCTCGTGCACGGCCGGCGGCGCCTACGTGCCGGCCATGAGCGACGAATCGGTGATCGTGAAGGAGCAGGGCACGATCTTCCTGGGCGGCCCGCCGCTCGTGAAGGCGGCCACCGGCGAGGAGGTCAGCGCCGAGGATCTGGGCGGCGGCGACGTGCACACGCGGCTGTCCGGTGTGGCCGATCACCTGGCGCAGAACGACGCGCACGCGCTGTCGATCGCGCGCTCGATCGTCGGCAATCTCGGCACGCAGGGCGCCGCGGTGAAGGCCGCCTCGTCGTTCGCGCCGGTCCAGCCGCTGCCGCCGCGCCACGATCCGGCCGAGCTCGGCGGCGTGATCCCGGCCGACACGCGCAAGCCGTTCGACGTGCGCGAGGTGATCGCGCGAGTGGTGGACGATTCCGCCTTCGACGAATTCAAGGCGCGCTTCGGCACCACGCTCGTGACCGGCTTCGCGCGCATCTGGGGCCATCCGGTCGGGATCGTCGCGAACAACGGCATCCTGTTTTCCGAATCGGCCGTGAAGGGCGCGCACTTCATCGAGCTGTGCTGCCAGCGCAAGATCCCGCTCGTGTTCCTGCAGAACATCACCGGCTTCATGGTGGGCCGCAAGTACGAGAACGAGGGCATCGCGCGGCACGGCGCGAAGATGGTGACGGCCGTGGCCACCGCCAGGGTGCCGAAGTTCACGGTGATCATCGGTGGCTCGTTCGGCGCCGGCAATTACGGCATGTGCGGGCGGGCCTTCTCGCCGCGCTTCCTCTGGATGTGGCCGAACGCGCGCATCTCGGTGATGGGCGGCGACCAGGCCGCCTCCGTGCTGGCCACGGTGCGCCGCGACGGCATCGAGGCGAAGGGCGGCAGCTGGTCCGCCGACGAGGAAGCCGCGTTCAAGACGCCGATCCGCGAGCAGTACGAGCGCCAGGGGCACCCGTACTACGCGAGCGCGCGGCTGTGGGACGATGGCGTGATCGAGCCGGCGCAGACCCGCGACGTGCTCGGCCTGGGCCTCGCCGCCGCCGCGAACGCGCCGGTGGAAGACACGCGCTTCGGCGTGTTCCGCATGTAGGCGAGACGGTTCGCATCCCTCATCAATTCGGAGGCATCTTCATGCGCTACGAGACGATCCGCGTGACCGAAGACAATCGCATCGCCACGGTCACGCTCGCGCGGCCCGAGGTGCGCAATGCGTTCAACGAGGCCATGATCGCCGAGCTGAGCGCCGCGTTCGGCGTGCTCGACACGCACGACGGCATCCGCGCCGTGGTGCTCGCGGCCGAGGGGCCGTCGTTCTGCGCCGGCGCCGATCTGAACTGGATGCGCAAGATGGCCGGCTACGGCGACGACGAGAACCGCGCCGATGCGCGGCTGCTCGCGCGCATGCTCGAGGCCGTGCATCGCTGCGGCAAGCCCGTGATCGCACGCGTGCATGGCGATGCCTACGCGGGCGGCGTGGGCCTCGTGGCGGCCTGCGACATCGCGATTGCCGCGCAGCCGGCGCGCTTCTGCCTGTCCGAGGCGCGGCTCGGGCTGATCCCGGCCACCATCGCGCCTTACGTGGTGCGCGCGCTCGGCGAGCGCGCCTCGCGCCGCTACTTCACCACGGCCGAGGTGTTCGACAGCCAGCGCGCCACCCAGCTCGGCCTGATCCACGACGCCGTGCCGGCCGAATTGCTGGATGCGGCCATCGCCCAGCTGACCGACGCGCTGCGCGCCAACGGCCCGGCCGCCGTGCGCGCCGGCAAGCGGCTGGTGGGCGAGGTGGCCGGCCGCGTGCTGGACGACGCGCTGATCGAGTACACGGCCGACCGGATCGCCGAGACGCGCGCCGGCGCCGAGGCGCGCGAGGGCATTGCCGCCTTCCTCGACAAGCGCGCGCCCGCGTGGCGCGAATAGCCACGACGCTGCAGGCCGAACCCGGCGAATCCGCTCCCGAGAACCCGCTTACCGACCCCGGACCCCCATGTTCGACAAGATCCTGATCGCCAACCGCGGCGAAATCGCGTGCCGCGTGGCCGCCACCTGCCGCCGGCTCGGCATCGCGAGCGTCGCCGTGTATTCGGAAGCCGACGCCAACGCCAAGCACGTCGCCGCCTGCGACGAGGCCGTGCCGATCGGCGGCGCGGCGGCCGCCGACAGCTACCTGCGCGGCGAGCGCATCGTGGCCGCCGCGCTCGCCACCGGCGCGCAGGCGATCCACCCCGGCTACGGTTTCCTCTCCGAGAACGAGGATTTCGCGCGGGCCTGCGAGGCGGCCGGCATCGTGTTCATCGGCCCGTCGGTCGAGGCGATCGCCGCGATGGGCTCGAAGGCCGCGGCCAAGGCGCTGATGCAGCGCGCCGGCGTGCCGCTCGTGCCCGGCTATCACGGCGACGACCAGCGCCCCGCGCTGCTGCAGAAGGAGGCCGATGCGATCGGTTACCCGGTGCTGCTGAAGGCCAGCGCGGGCGGTGGCGGCAAGGGCATGCGCGTGGTGGAGCGCGCGGCCGATTTCGCGGCCGCGCTCGCCTCGTGCCAGCGCGAGGCGGCCAGCAGCTTCGGCAACGACCGCGTGCTGGTGGAGAAATACCTGCTGCGCCCGCGTCACGTCGAGGTGCAGGTGTTCGGCGACACGCACGGCAACACCGTGTATCTGTTCGATCGCGACTGCTCGGTGCAGCGCCGCCACCAGAAGGTGCTCGAGGAGGCGCCGGCGCCGGGCCTGCCCGAGGCGCAGCGCCGTGCGATGGGCGACGCCGCCGTCGCGGCCGCGCGGGCCGTGGATTACGTGGGCGCGGGCACCGTCGAATTCATCGTGACGGGCGAGCAGTTCTACTTCATGGAGATGAACACGCGGCTGCAGGTCGAGCACCCGGTCACCGAGATGATCAGCGGCCTCGATCTGGTGGAGTGGCAACTGCGCGCGGCGGCCGGCGAGCCGCTGCCGCTGCGTCAGGACGAGCTGCGCGCGAACGGCCATGCGATCGAGGCGCGGCTGTACGCGGAAAATCCGTCGCGTGGCTTTCTGCCGTCGACGGGCACGTTGCGGCATCTGCGGCTGCCCGACGGTGTGGAATTCGCGATCGGCGCGCCGGTGCGCGTGGACAGCGGCGTGCGCGAGGGCGATGCCATCACGCCGTTCTACGACCCGATGATCGCCAAGCTGATCGTGCACGGCGCGAACCGCGAGGAGGCGCTCAAGCGCATGGCGCGCGCGCTGCGCGACAGCGAGGCTGTAGGGCTCGCCACCAATGCCGCGTTCCTGCAGCGGATCGTGGCGAGCGAGCCGTTCGCGAGCGGCGATCTCGACACCGGGCTGATCGAGCGGCACCACGATGCGCTGTTCGCGCCGCATGCCCTGCAGCCGGTGGCCGTGGCGCTGGCCGTGGCGGCCTTGCTGGCGCGCGAGCAGGCCGGGGCCGGTGGCGCAACGCGCTCGCCGTGGGCCACGCTCGGCAACTGGCGGCTCAATGGCGATTTCGCGCGCACGCTCGATTGGCGGGTGCTCGATGGCGATGTCGCGGTGAGCGTGCGTCATACGGACGGTGCCGATGGGGCGCGGCTGGCGATCGACGGCGGCGAGCCGCTGGCGTTCGCTTGGCAGGCGGGTGAGGCAGCGGGCGAGTTCGTCGCGACGCTCGGCGCGCAGCGCGGTGCGGGACGCGTGGTGACCGAGGACGACACGTTCCACGTGTTCTCGAACGGTCATGCCGATACGCTGGCGTGGATCAATCCGCTCGCGCATGCCGGCGACACCGAGCAGGGCGGGGGCCGGCTCACGGCGCCGATGCCGGGCAAGGTGATCGCGGTGCTGGTCGAGCCGGGACAGCAGGTGGAGGCGGGCGCGCCGCTGATCGTGATGGAGGCGATGAAGATGGAGCACACGATCGGCGCGCCGAATGCGGGCACGGTGGCGGAGGTGCTGTACGCGGTCGGCGATCAGGTGGCGGACGGGGCGCAGTTGATTCGGCTGGAGGTGGCGGGGTGAGCTCGTCAACGGGACGTTGAGCGATCGTGGAAACCGGCTTGCGGCACACAGCCTTTACCGGTTGGCCGTCCCATGACCGATATCTATTTGAACCTGAGCGTGCGCGTGGCGGCATCCCACAGCGCAACCGCCTCGGCGGTTGTCACGGATGGCTGAGGAAACGTCAGATATTCGCCGTGAACTTCCAGCGCTCCGCCAGTACTCAATTCAATTGAAAGATAGGGTTTGCTCGGGCCGCTGTCTGTTTCATTGATACCCAACGAAAACGTGTGACCATGCGTGTCGGCCGGCTTGCGGCTTTCGAACAGCCATTCCGTGGCTGGCAGACCGGATAAATCCAGGCGGCCGATTCGAATATTTTTGCCGCCGATCTCATGAAGTGCCGCACTTGCCCTTGCACTATGGGATTCTTGTGCGAAGGATGGTCGGCCTCGAACGATTCTTGTTGACGAATACAAGGTGAAGAACACGTCTTTCATCTTCCCAAGGCCGTATTGGGCGTTGACTTCCACATCATCATCGTGCGCTGATGACCGGAGAAAGCCGCCGGGGAAGCACACGCCCGGTTCGTGCGGAATCTCGTCGGGGAGGCGGGCACGCAGCCGGGTCACGAGCCCAAGAACAAGATCGAGCTTGTCTGGAAAATTGTTCTTGATGGACATCTTTTTCACGATCGAATCATCGGTCTGATTCGGGTGAAGATAGTCGTACGCTTCGAATTTCAGCAGAAAGCGGACGCCCCGATTCCATTT
>JASLEG010000328.1 GCA_030151225.1 Burkholderia sp.
CTGGAGGCGCTGCCGCTGACCCCGAACGGCAAGCTCGACCGCAAGGCCTTGCCCGATCCGGCCTCGGATGCCTACGCGCGCGGCGGCTACGAAGCCCCGCAGGGCGAGATCGAAACGGCGATTGCCGAAGTCTGGGGCGAGATGCTGGGCGTGGAGTCAGTCGGCCGACACGACAACTTCTTTGCCCTGGGCGGTCACTCGCTGCTGGCGATCGGGGTGATCGAAAGGATGCAGCGCGCCGGGTGGCGCACGGACGTGACGGCGCTGTTCAACGCGCCGACGCTGGCCGCGCTGGCGGAGACGCTCGACGCGGCGCGGCGCGAAGGCGGGGCGGCGGCGTCGCCGGCGGCCCTCGTGGTGCCGGAAAACGGCATCGTGGCGGGGTGCGAGACGATCACCCCGGCGATGCTGCCGCTGGTTTCCCTGACCGAGGAGGCGATCGCTCGGATCGTGGCGCGGGTGCCGGGCGGAGCGGCGAACGTTCAGGATATCTATCCGCTCGCGCCCTTGCAGGAGGGCGTGCTGTTTCACCATCTGCTGGCGCGCGAGGGCGACCCGTACCTGCTGAACGCGTCGTTTGCGTTCGCGCGCCGCGAGCAGCTGGACGCGTTCTTCGAGGCGCTGGGCCGGGTGATCGCGCGACACGACATCCTGCGCACGGCGATCCAGTGGGAGGGCCTGGGCGAGCCGGTGCAGGTGGTGTGGCGCCACGCGCCGCTGCAGGCCGAAGAGATCGGGCTCGACGCCGCGAACGGCGACGTCGCGCAGCAGTTGCACGAACGTTTCGATGCCCGTCGCCTGCGGCTGGATCTGGGCACGGCCCCGCTGTTGAAGCTCGCTTTCGCGCACGACGCCGTGCGGCAGCGCTGGGTGCTGCTGCTGATCTTCCACCACCTCGTCGCCGATCATGAGGCGATGGCCGAGGTGCAGCGTGAAGTGCGGGCGTTCCTGTCCGGCCGCGAGGACCAACTGGCCGAGCCGGTACCGTTCCGCAACTACGTCGCGCAGGCGCGCCTGGGCGTGAGTCGCGACGAACACGAAGCCTTCTTCCGCGAGATGCTCGGCGACGTCGACGAGCCCACGCTGCCGTTCGGCCTGCGCAACGTGCAGGGAGACGGCCGGAACGTCGAGGAGGCGACGGGCCGCATCGACGACGAGCTTGGCCGGCGGCTGCGCTCGCAGGCGCGCCGCTCGGGTGTCAGCGCGGCAAGCCTGTTCCATCTTGCGTGGGCCGTGGTGCTCGGCAAGCTGTCGCAACGCGAGGACGTCGTATTCGGCACGGTGCTGTTCGGACGGCTCCAGGGACAGCAGGGCGCATCGAGGGCGCTCGGCATGTTCATCAACACGCTGCCGGTGCGGATGACGCTCGGCACGAGCGTGCACGCCGCGCTCGGCGAAACGCATCGCGTGCTCACGCAGTTGCTGCGCCACGAGCATGCCTCGCTCGCGCTCGCCCAGCAATGCAGCGGCATCGCGGCGCCGCTCCCGCTGTTCAGTGCGCTGCTGAACTACCGTCACAGCCCGGAGGTGCGAGCCGAGGCGGAGGAGTCGGCGTGGGCGGCCATCGAGAGCCTGGGCGGGGAGGAGCGCACCAACTACCCGGTGGCCCTGAACGTGGACGATCTCGGCGAGGGATTTTCGCTGACGGTGCAGACGGCACACGAGCAAGGCACGGCGGCGCGCGTGTGCGATTACATGCGCTGCGCGCTGGCGCAACTGGTGGCCGCGCTCGAGGACACGCCGCAGATGCCGGCAAGCAGGCTGTCGGTCCTGCCCGCCTCGGAGCGCGCGGTGTTGCTGGAGGCGTGGAACCGGACGGCGGCGTCGTCGCCTCGGGCGCCATGGATCCACGAAGCGTTCGAGGCGCAGGCGGACGCGTCGCCGGAGTCGACGGCGCTGATACACGGCGACGCGCAGTGGAGCTACGGGGAGGTGAACGCACGGGCGAACCGCCTCGCGCGACATCTGCGCGGGCTCGGCGTCGGTCCCGACACGCGGGTGGCGCTGTGCGCGGAACGCGGTCTGGAGATGGTGGTGGGCTTGCTCGCGATTCTCAAGGCCGGTGGCGCTTATGTGCCGCTGGACCCGACCTATCCGGCGGGGCGGCTGGCCTACATGCTGGCCGACAGCGCACCCGTCGCGGTGCTGGCGCAGGCGGGCACGCAGGCGCTGGTGTCGTCGCTGGAGCGGGACGGCGCGCGCCCGGTGCTGCTGCTGGACGGCCCGGACCAGCCCTGGGCGGCGCAGGCGGCGGACAATCCGGAGCGTCCCGCGGGGCTCGGTCCGGACAGCCTGGCCTACGTGATCTACACGTCCGGCTCCACCGGGCAGCCCAAGGGCGTCGGCAACACCCTCGCCGGGCTGGACAACCGGCTCGGATGGTATGCGGGCCGGCTGCACGGCAGTGCGAGCAGAACCGCGTTCAAGGCGGGGATCGGCTTCGTCGATTCGGTGACCGAAATCCTCGAGACCTTGCTGGCCGGCAGCGCCCTGGTGGTGTTCGACAGACTGTCGGTGATGGATGTCGATCTGCTGGCCGGGCAGATCGAGCGGTTCCATGTCACGCATCTGGTGCTGGTGCCGAGCTTGTTGAGACATCTGCTGAGCGTGGACCCGGGCCGGCTCGCGTCCCTCGAGACGCTGGTCTGCAGCGGCGAGTGGCTGTCCCCGGCGCTGGTCCGGGAAACCCGAGCCCGGCTTGCCCATGTCGAGTTGCTGAATTTCTATGGTTCGTCCGAAGTCAACGGCGATGCCACCGCATGCGATTACCCGTCGGCGCAATCCCTGAACACCGAGGCGTCGCTGATCGGCTGGCCGATTTCGAACACCCGGACCTACATCCTGGACCCGTCGTCCGAGCCGGTTCCGCTGGGCGTGACGGGCGAACTGCACGTGGCCGGGCTGGGCATCGCACGCGGTTATCTGAATCGTCCCGACCTGTCGGCGGAGCGCTTCGTGCCGGACCCGTTCGCGACGCAGGCGGGCAGCCGGATGTATCGCACCGGCGACCTGGCGCGCCATCGGGCGGACGGCGCGATCGAGTATCTGGGGCGCATCGACTTCCAGGTCAAGCTGCGCGGGTTCCGCATCGAGCTCGGTGAAATCGAGGCCGCACTGCTCGGTCAGGCCGGGGTGCGCGAGGCGGTGGTCGTGGCGTCGGGCGAGGCCGGCGACCCGCGACTGCTGGCTTACTACACGCTCGAGGCGGGCGCGACGTGCGGCGCGGACGGGTTGCGCTCCGGGCTGGCCGAGCGCCTGCCCGACTACATGGTGCCGTCGGCCTTCGTGCGGCTGGCGCGCCTGCCGCTGACCCCGAACGGCAAGCTCGACCGGGCGGCGCTGCCGGCGCCGGATCGCGAGGCGCACGTGTCGCGAGGCCATGTGCCGCCCGAGGGGGAACTGGAAGCCCGCCTCGCGGCCATCTGGACCGACTTGCTCGGGGTGGAACGGGTCGGCCGCGACGACAGCTTCTTCGAACTGGGCGGCCATTCGCTGCTGGCCGTGCGCCTGATATCGAGGGTGCGTCGACAGTTCGATGTCGAGGTGAGCCTGCTGGACGTATTCGAGCGGCCCGTGTTGCGCGAGCTCGCGCTGAGCGTCTCGACCGCGCGGCACAGTGCGCTGCCGCCGCTGGTGGCCGTGGCCCGCGACGCCGGCGCGATGCTGCCGGTGTCGTTCGCGCAGCAGCGCATGTGGTTTCTCACGCAGCTCGACGATGTCGGCGAGGCGTATCACATTCCGATCGGATTGCGCTTGCGCGGATCGCTCGACCGCGCCGCGCTGCGCGCCGCGCTCGATCGCCTGATGACGCGTCATGAAGCGCTGCGCACGACGTTCAGGTCGGTCGACGGTGCGCCGTGCCAGGCGATCGGGCCGGCGGATCAGGCGTTCGCGCTGCGCGAACAGGACCTGCCGCCGACCGACCCCATCGACCCCATCGACGCCACACGGCTTCAGGCGCTCGTCGACGAAGAGGCGCGCGCGCCGTTCGATCTGGCGGCGGGGCCGCTGGTGCGCGGCCGTCTGCTGCGATTCGGCGAGCAGGACCATGTGCTGCTGCTGACGATGCATCACATCGTGTCGGACGGCTGGTCGCTCGGCATCCTGACGCGCGAGCTCGGCATGTTGTACGAAGCGTTCTGCAACGGCGCCCCCGACCCGCTCGCCCCGTTGCCGGTGCAGTATGCGGACTACGCCGCGTGGCAGCGTCGATGGCTCGACGGCGACGGCCTGCAGCAGCCGACCGACTACTGGCGGCGCACGCTGGCCGGCAGCCCCGCGCTGCTGACGCTGCCGACCGACCGGCCGCGCCCGCTGCGCCAGGACCACGCCGGCGCGGCCATCGACGTCACGCTCGATGCCGCGCTGAGCGCCGAGGTTCGCGCGCTGAGCCGCCGCCTCGGTCTCACGCCGTACATGACCGTGCTGACCGCCTGGGCGATCGTGCTCGCGAAGCTGTCGGGGCAGCAGGACGTGGTGATCGGCACGCCGGTGGCGAACCGCACGCCGGCCGAGGTCGAAGGCCTGATCGGCTTCTTCGTGAACACGCTGGCGCTGCGGATCGAGGTGGACGAGCTGAAGACGATACGGGCCCTGCTGGAGCACGTGAAGGCGCGCACCTCGGAGGCCCAGTCGCATCAGGCGCTGCCGTTCGAGCAGGTCGTCGAGGTCCTGCGGCCGGAGCGCAGTCTGTCGCACAGTCCGCTGTTCCAGGTCATGCTGGTGTGGCACAACCTCGCGCCGGCCGCGCCGACGATGGGCAATCTCGCACTGTCGACATTGAGCCCGACGCGCCACACCGCGAAGTTCGATCTGCTGCTGGAACTGGTCGAAACCGCCGATACCATCCGCGGCTCGCTGGAGTACGCGACAGCGCTGTTCGATCGCGAGACGGCACGGCGTTTCGATCGTTGCCTGCAGGCGGTGCTGCGCGCCATGGTGGCCGCGCCGGACGGCATCGTCGGCGCCGTGTCGCTGCTGGACCAGGCGGACCGCAGCCAACTGCTCGCCTTCAACGCGGTCGCCCCCGACTATCCGCATGATCGCCGCATCGATGCGCTGTTCGAGGCACAGGCGCGGCGCGCGCCCGACGCAACCGCGCTCGTCCACGGCACGCAGCGGCTGTCCTATGCGGAGCTGGATGCGCGCGCGAACCAGCTCGCGCATGCGTTGATCGAGGCCGGCGTGAGCCCGCAGACACGCGTCGCGATCTGCGTGGAGCGGGGCGTCGAGATGGTGATCGCCATCCTCGCGACGATGAAGGCCGGTGCGGCCTACGTGCCGCTCGATCCGGGCTACCCGGCGCAACGGCTCGACTACCTGCTCGGCGACTGCGCGCCGGCCGCCGTGCTCGCCCAGACGCTCACCCGGGAGAAGTTCGGCACGCCCGCCGCGCCGGTGGTCCTGCTCGATGCCGACGCCGCGCGCATTGCCCGGCAACCCGTCACGGCCCCGCGGGTGTCGCCAGGTTCGAGCGGCGACCTGGCCTACGTGATCTACACGTCGGGCTCGACCGGGGCGCCGAAGGGCGTCGCGATGCCGCATTCCGCGCTGGGCAACCTGGTCCACTGGCAAGGTCGGCAGAGCGGCGCCGATGCGCCACGCACGCTGCAGTTCGCCGCGCTCGGCTTCGACGTGGCGTTCCAGGAGATGTTCGGCACACTCTGTGCCGGCGGCGAGCTGCATCTGATCGACGCCGGCCTGCGGCTCGATTTTCGCGGGCTGTTCGACTATCTGTGCACGCGACGCGTGCAACGGCTGTATCTGCCGTACATCGCGCTACAGCATTTCGCCGAGGCGGTCGTGGCCGCGAGGGGCCGGCAGGCCTGCGAGCTGCGCGAAGTCATCGTCGCGGGGGAGCAGCTGCGCATCACGCCGCAGATCGCGGAATGCTTCCGGCATTTGCCGGGCTGTCGGCTGCACAATCACTACGGTCCGACGGAATCGCACGTGGTGGCCGCCCATGCGCTGCCGGTCGATGTCGCGACGTGGCCCGTCCTGCCGCCGATCGGGCAACCGCTGCCGAACGTGCGCATCCACGTGCTCGACACCCGCGGCCAGCCGGTACCGATCGGCGCGAGCGGGGAGATCCACATCGGGGGCGTGCAGGTCGCGCAGCGGTATCTGAACCGCGCGGCGCTGACGGCGGCGCACTTCGTGCCCGATCCGTTCGGCACGGAGCCGGGCGCTCGCCTCTATCGCACCGGCGACCTGGGGCGCTGGCGCGCCGACGGCGGCCTCGATTATCTGGGGCGCGGCGACGGGCAGATCAAGCTGCGCGGCTTTCGCATCGAACCCGGCGAAATCGAGGCCGCGCTGCTGTCCACGCCGGGCATCACCGCCGCGGCCGTGGTGGCGCGCGAGGACGAACCGGGCGACAGGCGGCTCGTCGCCTACTACACCGGTTCGGCCGCGACGCCCGGCCAGCTGCGCAACGACCTGCTGACGAGCCTGCCCGAGCACATGGTTCCGGCCGCCTATGTCCGGCTTGCCGCCTTGCCGCTGACGCCGAACGGCAAGCTCGACGATCGCGCGTTGCCGCCGCCCGCGCCCGATGCCTTCGCGCACCGCGGCGAGGGTCACGACGGCGCGGCGCCCGTCGGGGAGATCGAACGCAAGCTGGCGGCGCTGTGGGCGCAGGTGCTCAAGCGGGAGAGCGTCGGACGTCACGACAATTTCTTCGAGCTGGGCGGGCACTCGCTGCTCGCGGTGCGTCTGATCGAGCTGATTCGCAAGACGTTCGACGTCGATATCGCGATCAACACGCTCTTCACGTGTCCGAACCTGAGCCAGCTGGCGAAGCAGATCGAATATCCGCTGCCGCTCGCTTCTCCGGTGGAGATGCTGCTGCCGATCAAGGTCGGGGAAACCGGGAGCCGCGTGGCGCCGACGCTGTTCTGCATTCATCCGGCGATCGGTCTGAGCTGGTCGTTCGTGGGGCTGACGCGCCATCCGCGTGGCCGTTTCCGGATCTACGGGCTGCAGGCCGGCGGCATCGCCGAGGGCACCTCGCTTGCGCCGTCCGTCGAGGCGATGAGCCGCGAGTATATCGATGTGATCCGCTCGATCCAGCCGCATGGACCTTATCGACTGCTCGGCTGGTCGATGGGTGGGCTGGTGGCGTTCGAGGTGGCGTGCCAGTTGCAGGCACTGGGCGAAACCGTCGATTTCGTCGGCGTGCTCGACTCGTTCCTGCTGTACACGACGCAGGTCGTGCCCTACGACGAACAGTACACGCTGATGACCATTCTGCAGACCGCGGGCTGCGACGTCGGCGGACTCGACCCGCGGCAGCCGTTGACCGTGCCCGAGGTCAGCCGGCTCGTGCGGCAGGAGGGGCATGTCTTCTCGATGCTGTCCGAGGCACATGTCGGTGGACTGGTGGAGGTCCGCCGCAACAACCTGGCGATAACCCGGCGATATCTGCCGAAGCGCCGCTTCCAGGGCACGCTGACGCATTTCACCGCGACCAACGAGCCGAATCGGGTGGGCTCGCCACAGCGACACTGGAAGCCTTACGTGGAGGGAGAGATTCGTTCGCTGCCGATTGCCTGCACGCACGACGACATCGGGACGCCGCCCTATCTCGCACCGATCGCCGAAATGATCGACGCGATATTCGAGGATCTCGAGTGAAACCGGGCAGGCCGCAGGCAGGCTTGATGGTGGCGGGAAGGGGGGCGGCTGCGCTGGCAAGCGCAGCCCTTCTAGTCCCCGCGCAATGCGCGTAGGCGCATTGCTTCCTGGGCAAGAAATGAAAAAAGCCGGCACGAGGCCGGCTTTTCAAAACTTGTGGTGCCCAGGAGAGGACTCGAACCTCCACGATGTTGCCACCGCTAGGACCTGAACCTAGTGCGTCTACCAATTCCGCCACCTGGGCACAAGTTGCAT
>JASLEG010000025.1 GCA_030151225.1 Burkholderia sp.
GCAAACCGGCACAGCCGGCGCTCGCCTGGTCGCGTACCTGACGGCGGCCGAAGGCGCGACGATCGACATCCCGACGCTGCGCGCGAAGCTGGCCGAAGCGCTGCCGGACTACATGATCCCGTCGGTGCTGATGGTGCTGGAGGCGCTGCCGCTGAACCCGAACGGCAAGGTGGACCGCAAGGAGCTGCCGGCGCCGGAAGCCGAATCGGCCGCCGAATACGCGGCCCCCGAAGGCGAAACCGAGCAAACACTGGCCGCGATCTGGTCGGACGTGCTCGGCATCGCGCGCATCGGCCGTCACGACAACTTCTTCGAACTCGGCGGCGATTCGATCCTGAGCCTGCAGATCGTGGCGCGCGCCCGCGAGGCGGGCTGGAAGATCACGCCGCGCCAGATGTTCGAGCGCCAGACGCTGGCCGACCTGGCCGCGGCCGCGGCTCACGGCGACGCCGCCACCGCCTTGGGGCCCGCCATCGTGCCAGTGCCGGCCGGCGAGCGTCACGCGCTGCCGCTCTCGCATGCCCAGCAGCGCCTGTGGTTCCTCTGGAATCTGCAGCCCGACAGCAGCGCCTATCACATCGATGGTGGCCTGATGCTGCGCGGCGAGCTCGACATGGCCGCGTTGCAGGGCAGCTTCGACGCACTCGTGGTACGTCACGAATCGCTGCGCACGTGTTTCGTCGAGGGCCCGGACGGGCAGGCCGTGCAGCGCATCGCCGATCCCGCCACGACGCGCTGCGACTGCCGCATCGTGGACCTCGCCGAGCACCCCGATCGCGATGCCGCGCTCGAGGCATGGACCGCGTCGCTGAGCCACGCGCCGTTCGATCTCGCCGCCGGCCCGCTGATGCGCGTGGGCGTGGCGCGGCTGGCCACCGACACGCATCTGCTGGTGGTGGTGATGCACCACATCGTGTCCGACGGCTGGTCGATCGGCGTGCTGCTGCGCGAATTCGTCGACGGCTATCGCGCGCTCGCCTCGGGGGCGCCGTTCGTGCAGCCGGCCCTGCCGATCCAGTACGCCGATTACGCGGTGTGGCAACGACGCTGGCTGGAAGGCGGCGAACGGCAACGCCAGCTCGCCTACTGGCGCGAGGCGCTCGGCGGCGAGCAGCCGGTGCTGGCACTGCCCACCGACCACCCGCGTCAGGCACTCGGCAGCTATCGCGCGGCCAATCACGCGGTGGCGCTGCCGGCCGCGCTCGGCCGCGCGCTGCACCGCGTGGCGCGCGAGCGCAATGCCACGCCGTTCATGGTGCTGCTGTCGGCATTCCAGATCCTGCTGCATCGCTACACCGGCGAAACCGGGATCTGCGTCGGCGTGCCGGTGGCGGGCCGCAACCAGCCCGAAACGGCCGGCCTGATCGGCTTCTTCGTCAACACCCAGGTACTGAAGGCGAGCCTCGACGGGCGCAGCACGCTGGCGGCGGTGCTCGACCAGGTGCGCAGCCGCGCGCTGGATGCGCAGGCGCATCAGGATCTGCCGTTCGACGTGCTGGTGGATGCGCTGCAACCCGAGCGCAGCCTCACGCACACGCCGCTGTTCCAGGTCGTGTTCAACCACCAGCGCAGCGATTTCCGGATGCTCGACGAGCTTCCGGGGCTGGCCATCGAAGGGCGCGATCTGGGCGACGGCGCGGCGCAGTTCGAGCTGACGCTGAACACGTTCGAGGCCCCCGACGGCACGCTGAGCGCCACGCTCCAGTATGCGCGGGAACTGTTCGATGCGGCCACGATGGCGCGCTTCGGCCGCCACTACGTGCGCGTGCTCGAGGCGCTGACCGGCGATCTGCAGGTCGGCGTGGGCACGCTCGCGCTGCTCGACGGCGACGAGCGCGATGCGCTGCTGGGCCTCGGTCGCGCGGGCAGTCGATACGACGCGCGCCGCCTCGTGCACGAGGCGATCCGCGAGCAGGCCGAACGCACGCCCGACGCGGTGGCGCTGGTGCTCGACGAGGCCGCGCTCAGCTATGGCGAGCTGGAGGCGCGGGCGAACCGCCTCGCCCATCGCCTGATCGCGCTCGGCGTGGCCCCCGAGGTGTGCGTCGGGATCGCCGTCGAACGCTCGATCGAGATGGCGGTCGGCATCCTCGCCACGCTGAAGGCGGGCGGTGCCTACGTGCCGCTCGATCCCGACTATCCGCGCGAGCGCCTCGCCTACATGATCGAGGACAGCCGGATCGGCCTGGTGCTGTCGCAACGCGCCGTGCGCGAGCGGCTGCCGGTGCCGGAGCAGGTGCGCGTGCTGGAACTCGATGCGATCGATCTGTCGTCCGAAACGTCGCGGCCGCCGCGAGTGGCCGTCGAGCCCGGCCATCTCGCCTACGTGATCTACACCTCGGGTTCGACCGGGCGCCCGAAGGGCGTCGGCCTGCCGCACGGCGCGTTCGCCCAGCACGTGCAGGTCGCGATCGAGATGTTCGGCATCGAGCCGACCGATCGCGTGCTGCAGTTCTCGACGCTGAATTTCGACGGCTTCGTGGAGCAGCT
The DNA here is from genome assembly GCA_030151225.1 of Burkholderia sp. GTDB lineage: Bacteria > Pseudomonadota > Gammaproteobacteria > Burkholderiales > Burkholderiaceae > Burkholderia. The sequence goes on from JASLEG010000025.1 coordinate 2,491, forward strand.
GTTCCCGGCGCTGACGGTCGGCGCGCGCGTGGTGCTGCGCGGCCCCGCGCTGTGGGACAGCGCGACGTTCCGCGAACAGGTGCTGCGCCATGCGATCAGCGTGGCCGACGTGACCACCGCCTACTGGCAACTGCTGGTGCAGGATCTCGACGCCGGCAGCCTGCCCGATCTCGGCGGCCTGCGCCGCATCCATGCGGGCGGCGAGGCGATGTCGCCGCAGACGCTGCAGCTCTGGCATCGTGGCCCGGCCGCGTCGATCGAACTCGCCAACACCTACGGCCCGACCGAAGCGGCCGTGACGGCGAGCACCCACGAGTGCGTGGCGAGCGCCGATGGCGAGCGTCTCGCGACGGTGCCGATCGGCCGGCCGCTCGGCGGCCGCCGTCTGCATCTGCTCGACGCCGCGCTCACCGTGGTGCCGCACGGCGCGATCGGCGAGCTCTGCATCGGTGGCGAACTGCTCGCGCGTGGCTATCTGAATCGCCCGGGCCTGACGGCCGAGCGCTTCGTGCCCGATCCGTTCGAGGCCGGCGCGCGCCTCTATCGCACCGGCGATCTGGCGCGCTGGAACGCGCGCGGCGAGCTCGAATACATGGGCCGCATCGATCACCAGGTGAAGGTGCGCGGCTTCCGCATCGAACTCGGCGAAATCGACGCGCAACTGCTGGCGCAGGCGCATGTGCGCGAGGCGATCACGATCGCCGAGACGCGCCCGGGCGGCACGCGCCTCGTGGCCTACGTCTCGCCGCAGACGGGCCAGCGGCTCGACGCCGCGCAACTGCGCGTCGCGCTGTCGGCCTCGCTGCCCGATTACATGGTGCCGGCCGCGATCGTGGTGCTCGAGGCGCTGCCGCTGAACCCGAACGGCAAGATCGATCGGCGGGCGCTGCCCGAGGCCGGCGAGGGCGATGCGCGCGAGATCGCGCCGCCGCGGGGCGAACGGGAAGTGGCGATCGCGGCGATCTGGCAGGAAGTGCTCGAGATCGAGCGCGTCGGTCGCCACGACAATTTCTTCGAGCTCGGTGGCCATTCGCTGCTGGTGATGCAGGTCGCGTCGCGGCTGAAGCAGCGTCTCGGTCTGGCCGTGCCGCTCGCCACGCTGTTCATGCAGCCGACGATCGCGCGCCTCGTCGCCGCGCTGGACGACGGCGCCGGGTCGAGCGACGCGGCAGCGGCCGACGTGGCGCCGATCGCGCGTCGTTCCCGCGAGCTCGCCCGCATTCCGCTGTCGCACGCGCAGGATCGCCTCTGGTTCCTGTGGAAACTCGACAGCCAGAGCGCGGCCTACAACACCGTCGGCGCGACGCGCCTCGACGGCGAACTGGATCTCGCGACGCTGCGCGCGGCGATCGATCACGTGGTGGCGCGTCACGACGTGCTGCACACGCGCTTCGAGGAGCACGAGGGCGTGGCCTGGCAGGTGGTGGGCGAACTCGATTACGGCTGGCAGGTGCGCGATCTGACGGAGCCCGATGCCTTGTCCGGGCTGCTGGGCGAACTCTCGGCGCAGCCGTTCGATCTCGTGCGCGGCCCGCTGCTGCGCGTGACGCTGATTCGCTGTTCGGCGCGGTCGCACGTGCTGCATTTCTCGATGCATCACATCGTGTCGGACGCCTGGTCGTTCGACATCCTGCAACGCGAATTCGCGCAGGCGTATGCGGCGGCTTGCCGAAACGAGGCACTGCCGGCCGACGCACTGCCGATCCAGTACGGCGATTACGCGCTCTGGCAGCGCGAGCAGCTCGACGAACGGGCGATCGAGTCGCAGCTTGCCTACTGGCGCGCGCGACTCGGCACCGAGCATCCGGTGCTGGAGCTGCCGATGGCGCGCAAGCGCACCGGCCTGCGCAGCAGCGAAGGCGGGCGCGCCGTCGCGAGGCTGCCGGCCACGCTGTCGGCCGGCTTGCGGCAGCTGTCGCAGCGACATGGCGCAACGCTGTTCATGACGCTGCTGGCCGCCTACGACGTGCTGCTGGCACGTTATTCGAATCAGCAGGACATCCGCATCGGCGTGCCGGTCGCGGGCCGCGATCGTCTGGAGACCGAAGGGCTGATCGGCTTCTTCGTCAACACGCTGGTGATCCGTTCCGAGCTGGCCGGTGTGGCCGACTTCGGCGCGCTGCTGAGCCAGGTGAAGGCCCGCGTGGTGGAGGCGCAGGCGCACCAGGACCTGCCGTTCGCGCGGCTCGTGGAAGCGCTGCAGCCGGCACGCAGCCTGAGCCACACGCCGCTGTTCCAGACCATGTTCAACTATCTCGACGCGAGCGGCGATGCCGTGAGCCTGCCGGGTCTTGCCGTGTCGGGCGTGAACAACGGCTCCGAGACCTCGCGCTTCGACCTGGTGCTGAGCGCGGTGGACAGCGAATCGATCGGTCTGTCGCTGGGCTTCGCGCGCGACGTGTTCGACGAGCCGGTGGTGGCGCGCATGCTGGGCCATTACGTGGAGATCCTCGAGCAGATCGCGAGCGAGGACGCCAAGCCGCTGGGTTCGATCGTGCTGAGCGTGGAAGGCGCGTGGCAGGCCGGGCGCGTGGAGACGCGCTTCGAGCCGGTCGTGCGCCGCATCGCGGAACAGGCGCGGCGGCATCCGCAGGCGCCGGCCGTGCACTGCGAGGGCGAGCGCCTG
>JASLEG010000026.1 GCA_030151225.1 Burkholderia sp.
GCAAACCGGCACAGCCGGCGCTCGCCTGGTCGCGTACCTGACGGCGGCCGAAGGCGCGACGATCGACATCCCGACGCTGCGCGCGAAGCTGGCCGAAGCGCTGCCGGACTACATGATCCCGTCGGTGCTGATGGTGCTGGAAGCGCTGCCGCTGAACCCGAACGGCAAGGTGGATCGCAAGGCACTGCCGGCACCCGAAGCCGAATCGGCCGCCGAATACGCGGCCCCCGAAGGCGAAACGGAGCTGGCACTGGCCGCGATCTGGTCGGACGTGCTCGGCATCGCCCGCATCGGCCGCCACGACAATTTCTTCCAACTGGGTGGCCACTCGTTGCTCGCCATGCAACTGATCGCCCGCATCAATCATCAATTCAAACTGGATATGCCTGTCGACAAGGTTTTCAAGGCAACGACGCTGCAAGCCCTGGCGGAACGCGTGGCGGCCGACCGGCCGGCCGGCGCCGCGATCGACGAACGGCTCGACGAACTGTCGTCGTTCCTCGACGCACTCGAGGGGTGAGCAACATGGATCAGGCACTGGCACTGAAGATCGCCACACGTTTCGTCGCACTGCCCGAGCGCGAGCGGCGCCTGTTCGCCGCGAAGATGCGGGAGCAGGGCATGAGCGCCGCGCAACTGCCGATTCCGGCGTCGAAGCTCGACGGCGCGATGCCGCTGTCGAGCGCGCAGCAGCGTCAATGGTTTCTCTGGAACCTCCAGCCGGACAGCCGCGCCTATCACATCGACGGCGCGCTGTGGCTCGGCGGTGCGCTCGACCTGCCCGCGCTGCGTGCGGGCTTCGACGCGATCGTCGCGCGGCACGCCGTGCTGCGCACGCGCTTTCGCGTCGGTGAAGACGGGAATGCGTCCCAGTACGTCGATGCCGAGGGGCAGTACGACTTTCGCCTGGTCGACGTCGCGGATCGCGCCGACGGCGAGGCGGCCGCCACGAGCTGGGCGCAGGCGTTCGCGGCCGAGCCGTTCGACCTGAGGACGGGGCCGCTGCTGCGCGTCGGCGTGGCGCGCCTCGCCGAACGGCGCCACCTGCTGGTGGTGGTGATGCACCACATCGTGTCGGACGGCTGGTCGGTCGGCGTCCTGCTGCGCGAGTTCGCCGACGGCTACCGCGCACGCGTGGCGGGCGGGGCAGCGTCGAGCGCCCCGGCGCTGTCGATCCAGTACGCCGACTATGCCGTCTGGCAGCGCTACTGGCTCGAAGCCGGCGAACAGGATCGCCAGCTCGCCTACTGGCGCGAACGGCTCGGCGGCGCCCAGCCGGTGCTGGCGCTGCCGGCCGACCATCCGCGCCGCGCGGACGGCGCCTGTCGCCTCGCGACCGAGCCGGTGGCCTTGTCGAGCGCCGCGATCGAGGCGGTGCGGCGGGTGGCCCGCGAGCACGATGTCACGCCGTTCATGCTGCTGCTGGCCGCGTTCGGCGCGGTCCTGCATCGCCATACGGGCGAGGCGGACGTGCGCGTGGGCGTGCCGATCGCGAACCGCAGCCGCCTCGAAACGGAACCCCTGATCGGCTTCTTCGTCAACACGCAGGTGCTGCGCACCGAATTCCACGGCGACCTCACGCTGGCCGCGCTGCTCGACCAGGTGAAGGCGCGTGCGATGGAAGCGCAGGCGCATCCGGATCTGCCGTTCGACGTGCTGGTGGATGCCTTGCAGCCCGAACGCAGCCTGAGCCACCCGCCGCTGTTCCAGGTGATGTTCAACCATCGGCGCAACGAGGTCGGCGCGCTGCGCGAACTGGCGGGTCTGACCGTCGAACCGTGCGAACTGGCGCGCCGTGCCGCGCAGTTCGAGCTCGTGCTCGAGACCGAGGAGGCGCCGGACGGCAGCCTGTCGGCGCGCCTGCAGTACGCCCACGAGCTGTTCGAGCCGGCGACGATGCAACGCTTCGGCCGTCATCTGGCGCGCATGCTCGAGGCATTCGGCGGCGACCTGCAGCGCCGCGTCGCGCTCGTCGACCTGCTCGATGCGGCCGAGCGGGCGCACCTGCTCGCGGTGGGCTGCAACGATCTCGTCGTCGACACGTCGTGCCCCGTCCACGAACTCGTCGCGCGGCGTGCCGAGGCGACGCCGGACGCCGTCGCGCTCGAGCACGCGGGCACGACCTTGCCGTATCGCGAGCTCGAGCAGCGCGCGAATCGCCTCGCGCATCGCCTGCGGGCACTCGGCGTGGGCCCCGAGGCGCGCGTCGGGATCGCGACCGACCGCTCGATCGAGATGGTGGTGGGGCTGCTGGCGATCCTGAAGGCGGGTGGCGCCTACGTGCCGCTCGATCCCGACTATCCGCGCGATCGCCTCGCCTACATGATCGAGGACAGTCGCATCGCGCTGCTGCTCACGCAGTCGCACGTGCGCGAACGGCTCGCGGTGCCGGACGGACTCGCCACGCTGGACCTCGACGCGTGCGACACCTCGGCCGAGCTGGCCACCGCGCCGGCCGTCGCCGTGCACGGCGAGCAGATCGCCTACATGATCTACACGTCCGGCTCGACCGGGCGCCCGAAGGGCGTGATGGTCCGCCATGCCGCGCTGGCGAATTTCCTGATGAGCACGCAGCGCGTGCCGGGCCTCGCCGCGTCCGACCGGGTCGTCGCCGTCACCTCGCTGTCGTTCGACATCGCCGCGCTCGAGCTGTATCTGCCGCTCGTGACCGGCGCGTGCACGATCCTCGCGAGCCGCGACACCGCGCGCGACGGGCGGGAACTGGCGCGCCTGCTTCGCGAGAGCGGCGCCACCGCCATGCAGTCGACGCCGTCCACCTGGCGCATGCTGCTCGACGGGGGCTGGCGCGGCGGCGCCCTGAAGGGCCTGTGCGGGGGCGAGGCGCTGCCGCCCGATCTCGCCGATGCCCTGCGCGACGCCGGCGTGACGCTGTGGAATCTGTACGGGCCGACCGAAACCACGATCTGGTCGTCGGCGCAGCGCGTCGACGGCCCGCCGTCCCTCGGGCAGCCGCTGGCCGCCACCCGGCTGCGCGTGCTCGACGCGAACCTCGATTTCGCGCCGATCGGTGCCGCGGGCGAGCTGTACATCGGCGGGGCCGGCGTGGCGCGCGGCTACTGGCAGCGCGCCGCGCTCAGCGCGGAACGCTTCGTGCCCGATCCGTATTCGTCGTGCGGCGAGCGCCTGTACCGAACCGGGGATCTGGTGCGCTGGAACGCGCACGGTGCGCTCGAATACCTCGGCCGGATCGACCATCAGGTGAAGGTGCGCGGCTTCCGCATCGAACTCGGCGAGATCGATGCGCGGCTCGTGGCCCAGCCTGGCGTGCGCGAGTCGGTGACGGTCGCGCTGCCGGGCCCGGCCGGCACGCAGCTGGTTTCGTACGTGACGGCGCAGGCCGGTCGGGCGCTCGATCCCGCGGCGCTGCGTACCGCGCTGGGCGCGGCCTTGCCCGACTACATGGTGCCGGCCGCGATCGTCGCGCTCGCGGCGCTGCCGCTGACGCCGAACGGCAAGATCGATCGGCGCGCGCTGCCCGCGCCGGATGTCGAGCCGACCGGCGGCGCGGCGCCGGAAGGCGCGACCGAGATGGCGATCGCCGGCATCTGGCGCGACGTGCTCGGCCGCGAGCAGGTCGGTCGCCAGGACAGCTTCTTCGCGCTCGGCGGTCATTCGCTGCAGCTGATGCAGGTGGCGATGCGCATCGAAGGCGAATTCGGTGTCCGCGTCGCGCTCCGCACCCTGTTCGCGCAGCCGGTGCTGGCGTCGCTCGCCGCCGAAATCGACGCGGCGCGCGCGAGCGCCGCGCCGGCGGGCGCGATCGCGTGGCCCGCGCTGCGCCGCGCCGACGACGCTGCCGCGGCGCGCCTCGCCCCGTCGCAGCTGCGCCTCTGGACCGCCGATCGCCTGGCCGGACCGGGCGGCGCGGCGGCCTACAACATGAGTGGCGGCCTGCGTCTGCACGGCGTGCTCGAGGTCACGCACGTGGCGCGCGCGCTCGACGCACTCGCGGCGCGGCATGCGACTCTGCGCACCGTCTATCCGCCGGGTCCCGATGCGCAGCCGATGGCGCGCGTGCTCGAGGCCGGCCCGGTCGCGCTCGAATCGATCGACCTGTCGGACCTGCCGGCCGAGGCGCGCGCGACGCGCGTCGAGCAGCAGCTGCGCGAGCTGGCCGGGCGCCCGATCGACATCGCACGCGGTCCGATCTTCCACGCGGCGCTGATCCGGTGCGACGCGCGCGAGCACGTGCTCGTCTTCACGATCCATCACATCGCGTCGGACGGCTGGTCGATGGGCGTGCTGACGCGCGACTTCTCGGCCCTCTATCGGGCCGTCGCGCACGGTGGCGCGGCACCCGCGCCGTTGCCGGTGCGCTACGCCGATTACGCGGCCTGGCAGCATGCGCTGCTGGCAGGCCCCGCGCTGGCGCCGCTGCGCGGCTTCTGGCGCGACGAGCTCGCCGGTGCCTCGGGCCAGCCGCCGTTCGCGCCCGACCTGCCGCGTCCGGCCACGCCATCCTCCGACGGTGCCACCGTCGCGTTCCCGATCGCCGCGCGGCTGCGTGCGCGGGTCGAGCAACTCGCGGCGGCCCTGCACGTGACGCCGTACACGGTGCTGCTGGCCAGCTTCCAGCTGTTCGTGCACCGCCGGGCGGGCACGCCGGATCTCGTGATCGGCACCGACGTCGCCGGCCGCCCGCTGGCGGAGCTGAACGATCTGGTCGGCTTCTTCGTCAACGTGGTGCCGCTGCGCTCGCGTCTGGACGCCGGCGCGCTCGCGGCGAGCTTCGCCGAGCGCGTCGCGGCCGTGCGGGACCTGAGCCTGCGCGCGTTCGAGCACGAGGCGCTGCCGTTCGAGCAGATCGCGGACGCCGCGCAGGTGGCGCGCGACCGTCGCTGGAATCCGCTCGTGCAACTGCTGTTCGTCATGCAGAACGCGCCGCTGCCCGATGCCGACCTGCCGGGCCTCGGCGTGACCCCTCTCTCCCTCGCGCCGACACACTCGAAATTCGACATGGCGCTGTTCGTGTCGGCCGACAACGACGGCTGGCGAGTCGACTGGGTCTACGCGACGGCGCTGTTCCGCCGCGCGACGATCGACACCTTCGCCGGCTCATGGCAAGCATTACTGGAGGAACTCGTGAACCATCCCGATACCCCGCTGGCCGCCGCCTTCGACGCGGCCGACGCGAACACCGCCGCGCCGCTGGCCGGCGCCGCCGATCGCCCCGCGCCGGGCGCGGGCAAGCTCAAGGGCCTGGCCGCGCGCAAGCGCCCGCGCGAGGCCGGCGAGGCGGCGCCCGCGGCAGCCGCCGAGCGGCCGCTCGTGCGCACCTGGACCGACGACACGCTCGGCCAGCTGCCGGTGTTCGTCGAGCCGAACGTCGGCGATCTCGATCCGGTCGCCTGGGCCGGCGCCAACCGTCATTTCATCGAGACGCTGCTGCAGCGCCACGCGATGATCCTGTTCCGCAACTTCGCGCTGCCGACGCCGCGGGCCTTCGAGGCCTTCGCCGACGCGATGTCGCCGGGGCTGTACGGCGGCTACGGCGATCTGCCGAAAAAGGAGGGCGGCGAGCGCACCTACAAGTCGACGCCGTACCCCGAAAAGGAAATGATCCTGTTCCACAACGAGAGTTCGCATCTCGATCGCTGGCCGCGCAAGCAGTGGTTCTATTGCGAACTGCCGTCGAAGGTCGGCGGCGCGACGCCGGTGGTCGATTGCCGGCGGATGCTGGCCGAGCTGCCGTCCGAACTCGTCGCGAAGTTCGAGCGCCTGAGCCTGTCCTACGTGCGCACCTTCACGACCGGCCTCGACGTGGCCTGGCAGGACTTCTTCAAGACCGACGACCGGCAGGTGGTGGAAGCCCGCTGCCGCGAGGCCGGCATCGAATGGGCCTGGCTCGGCGATCACGAGCTGCAGATCCGCACCGCCGCGCCGGCCGTGATCACGCATCCGCACACCGGCGAGAAGAGCTTCTTCAACCAGATCCAGCTGCATCACCCGTATTTCCTGAAGCCGGAAGTGCGTGCCGATCTGCTGAAGATGGTCGGTGCCGGGCGCCTGCCGCGCAGCGTGCGTTACGGCGACGGCAGCGAGATCGAGGAAGCGGTGCTGGCCGAGCTGTCGCGTGCCTACGAGGCCTGCGCGATCCGCTTCGCCTGGCAGGCCGGCGACGTGGCGATGCTCGACAACATGCTGGCCGCGCACGCGCGCGATCCGTACGAGGAGCCGCGCAAGATCGTGGTGGCGATGGGCGAGATGGTGGACGGGCGCGAGGTGAGCTGGAATCGTCCGGCCGGTGCCGTGCGCGGGGACGGCAGCGTGGACGCGGCCGAATTGCAGGGGGAGCAGGCACGATGAACGATTTTTCTTCCGGCGCGATGCAGGCCGGCTATCCGCTGTCGCAGCAGCAACGCGCCGCGCTGGCCGATCCGTCGCTGGCGCAGCGGCCCGTGGTGTTCGCCGCGCGGCTCGATGGCGAGCGCGACGCGGCGCGACTGCATGCGGCGTTCGCCGAGGTCGTGGCGTGCCATGAAATCCTGCGCACCGCGTTCGTGGCGGTGGAGGGCCGCACCGGCCTGCGGCAGCACCCGCTGCGCGCACCGGCCGTCGAGTGGAAGCAGGCCGAGACGGCGGGCGTCGCGCTCGACACGGCGCTGGCGGCCACGCTCGAGGCCGAACGGGCCGCGCCGTTCGATCCTGCGGCCGGGCACACGCTGCGCGTGGTCCTGCTCGGCGCCGATGCGCGGCACGCGGCGCTGATCTGGATCGCGTCGCCGCTGGTGGCCGACGCGGGCAGCCTCGCGACGCTGCACGACGCGCTGCTCGACGCGTATGCGGCGCCGGGCGCACGCGAACACGCCGACGCGGACCACGAAGGCGTGCTCGACTACGCGCAGTACGTCGAATGGCGCGACGAGCTCGGCCAGTCCGAGGACGCGCCGTCGGGCAAGGCGTACTGGGCCGCGCAGACGGCGCCCGATGCAGAGGCCGTGGATGCGCTGCCGTATCGCCGCGAGGCGCGCGTGGCTGCCGGTGTGCCGCGCGCGGTGCGTCTGGTGCGTCGCGCGAGCGCCGAGGGCCCCGGCATCGCCGCACTGGCGGCGCGGCTCGGCACGACATCCGAGGTGGTCGTGCAGGCCGCGTGGTGGGTCCTGATCGGTCGCATCGCCGGCGCCGGCCGGGTCGCCGGCCACTGGCAGAACGACTGCCGCCGCGATTACGGCGAGCTGGCCGGCGCGATCGGCCCGTTCGAGGCGGTGCTGCCGGTTTCGGTCGAGGTGCGACCGGAGCGCAGCTTCCGTGCGGTCGCCGGCGCGCTCGCGTCGATGCTCGACGCGCACCGCGAGGTGCAGGAGTACTGGGCCGCGCCGACCGCGTCCGGTGCGGCGCGCGGCGGCATCGCGTTCCGCTTCGGCGCCGCGCCGCTCGAACGGCGCCTGGCCGGCCCGCTGACGAGTTCGCCCGACGCACGCAGCTTCGCGGCCGCCGCGTTCGAGCTCGCGCTCGGTGTCGAGGCCGACGGCGAGGGCGTGCCGCTCGCCCTTGCGCTGCATCACGCCGTCGACCGTTACCCGGTCGGGACGGCCGCGACGCTGCTCGATCAGTACGCGGCGCTGCTCCGCGCGCTGACCCACGAGGCCGCCGCGGTGGACGCGCCGCTCGCGTCGCTGCCGCTGGTCGGCCCCGACGAGCGCGCGCGCCTGCTCGCGTGGCAGGGGCCCGCGCGCGATTTCGGCACGCGCACGATCGTCGAACGCGTGCGCGATTTCGCGCTGACGCAGGGCGGGGCGGCCGCGCTGAGCGCGCCGGACCTGTCGCTGAGCTACGCGCAACTCGAGGCGCGCGTCGCTGCCGCCGCGGCACGGCTCGTGGTGGCCGGCGCGGCCGCCGACCGGCCCGTGGCGATCGCGCTGCCGCGTTCCGGCGGGCTCGTGGTCGCGCTGCTCGCGGCGATGCGCGCCGGCGCGCCCTACCTGCCGCTCGACCCGGAATGGCCGGCCGAGCGTCGCGCACGGATCCTCGAGCAGGCCCGCCCGGGCGTGACGATCGTCGAGGCCGATGGTGCCCCCGATGGCGCGGCGCGCCACGCCGCGATCACGATCGACGCGCTGCTGGCCGCGCCGCCGGTGGGCGAGGCACAGGAGGCCGCGTCGGTCTCGATCGACGGCCCCGCCTATCTGCTGTTCACGTCCGGCTCCACCGGCATGCCGAAGGGCGTGCCGATCGGGCAGCGTCAACTGCTGAACTACGCGCTGGCGGTGGGCGAGGTGCTCGGCTTCGATGCCTCGCGGCGCTTCGCGCTGACCTCGACGGTGGCCGCCGACCTCGGCAACACCACGCTGTTCGGTGCGCTCGCGCACGGTGCCTGCCTCGTGGTGGCCACGGCGGACGACATGCGCGACGGCGACGCATTCGCGCGCTTCGTGCGCGAGCACGCCGTCGACGTGGTGAAGATCGTGCCGTCGCACCTCGATGCCTTGCTGGACGCGCGCGAACCGGCGCTGCCGGGCCTCGTCGTGCTGGGCGGCGAGGCCGCGAGCGAAGCCCTGCTCGAGCGGATCGCCCGCATCGCGCCGGCCACCCGCATCGTCAATCACTACGGGCCGACCGAAACCACGGTGGGCGTGGCCGTGCACGAATTGCGCCGCGCCGATGCCGAGGCGGGCCGCCACGTCTCGGGGCTGCCGCTGAGCACGGCGCTCGCCAATTGCCGGCTGCGCGTGCTCGACGCCGAACGGCGCCTGGTGCCGACCGGCGCCACCGGCGAGCTGTACGTCGGCGGCGCGCAGCTGTGCGCCGGCTATCTCGGCAACGCGCGCGCCGAGGCATTCGTCGACGACCCGTTCGAGGCGGGCGAACGCCTCTACCGCACCGGCGATCTCGCGCGCGTCGAGCCCGACGGCGGCGTGCGCATCGTCGGCCGGGCCGACGATCAGGTCAAGATTCGCGGCTTCCGTATCGAACTCGGCGACGTCGAGGCCGCGCTGCGGCGTCTGCCGTCCGTGCGGCAGGCCGCCGCGCGCGTCGTGGCACGCGGCAGCGATCACGAACTGGCGGCCTTCGTGGTGCCGGGCGAGGCATCGGTCGCCGTCGAGGCGATCAAGGCCGAATTGCGGGCGCGGGTGCCCGAGGCGATGGTGCCGGCCCGCATCGTGCTGCTCGCGGAACTGCCGCGTCTGGCCAACGGCAAGATCGACCGGCAGGCGCTGCCCGATCCGTTCGACGCGACCCGTGCCGCACCGACGCGCGCACCCGCCACCGCGCTCGAAACCCTGCTCGCGCAGACCGCGGCCACGCTGCTCGAGCGCGATGCGATCGGCGTCGACGACGATTTCTTCGCGCTCGGCGGCCATTCGCTGCTGGTGATCCGCTTCGTCACGCGCGTGCAGGATCTGCTGCGCGTCGAATTGCTGCCGGCCACGGTATTCGAGCATCCGACCATCGCGGCATTGGCTGCCGCATTGCAGGCACGTGAAACCGAAGCCGGCAAACTCGAAAAGGTCGCGGCATTGCGATTGAAACTCGCCGCGATGACGCCGGAAGCACGGCAGGCATTGCTCGCGAAGGCGAAGGACGCGACCGTAAGCGGAATGGAATGAGTCGGTGCATTCAGGCAATCGGCAGTGCGTGTCGATTTCCTGAAAGTGAAAATCATTCGCAAAATGAAATAGGAACGATTATCATTCCGAGTCCATAACGCAGAAGTCAGACAACACACGTCGGGGTTTCCGGATTTTTTGCAATCAGATCGATTGAAAAGGAGTGGGCGGGGGTATGAAGCGCGTAGCAGATCAACAACGACACGGGCTCGGGGTGCCTCCGGGCCGCCGGACCATGCAAGCGGCGCTGGTCGCCGCATTCGTCACCGGTTGCGTGATGACCAGTGCCGCTCATGCCGCGTCGAACGCGGTGAGCGCGATCGACGTACCGGCCCAGCCGCTCGACCAGGCGCTGGCCTCGCTGTCGCGACAAACCGGCCTGCCGCTCTCGTATTCGAAGGATGCCGTGGCCGGCAAGACCGCACCGGCCGTGAAGGGCACGCTGGGTGCGCGTGACGCGCTGGCGCGCATGCTCGCCGGCACGCAGCTGCACGCCGTGCCGGACGGCAAGGCCGGGCTGCGCGTCGAGACGGATACCTCCGGCGTGGGCGCGGATGCGTCCGGCGCGACGGCTGCCGGCACCACGGCCGCCAGCGGCGCGAGCGTCGCGCTGCCGGTCGTGAAGGTCAGCGGCAGGAATGCCGAGATCGAGAAGGTCAATCCGCCGCTCTCCGTCGGCTCGAAGATCCCGGTCGCGCAACGCGAGATGGCGCAGTCGGTCAGCGTGCTCACGCAGGAGCAGATCCAGCAGCAGAACGCGTCCAACCTGGCCGATGCGATGAACTACGCGCCCGGCATCACGGTGCTGGAAACCGGCCCGACCGCCTCGCAGTTCATGTCGCGCGGCTTCCCGATCACGACCTACCAGCTCGACGGCGTGCCCACGGTGATTCCGTCGAGCACCACCGGCACCGTGGCCGACGACCTGACGGCCTACGATCGCGTCGAAGTGCTGCGCGGCCCGGCCGGCCTGTTCAACGGCTTCGGCGGCGACGGCGGCACGATCAACCTCGTGCGCAAGCGCGCACCGTCGACCTTCCAGGCTTCGGCGGCGCTGACGGTCGGCACCTATGCCGATCGCCGCGAGCAGGCCGACATCGGCGGCCCGCTGAACGCGGCCGGCACGCTGCGCGGCCGGCTGGTCGCCTCGCAGCACGATCAGCACCTGATGCAGGAAGGTGCGTGGCAGCGCAACCAGAACATCTACGGCACGCTCGAGGCCGACCTCACGCCGACCACCACCGCGCGGATCGGTGCGAGCTACATGAAGCAGTTCGGCCACGAGATGTACGGCCTGCCCACCTCGACGATCTTCACGCCCGTCGCGCTGCCGCGCGATCAGTATTACGGCGCGAGCTGGGACTACATGCAGATCGAGAAGACCAGCGCGTTCTTCGAGCTCGAGCAGAAGCTCGGCAACGACTGGACCGCGAAGGTCGCCTACAACCACGCGATCTCGAACCAGCATTTCATGAACGGGATTCCGGGCTCGTACGTCGATCTGGCGACGATGAACGGCAATCAGTACAGCTACAACTACAACGATTCGAACACGCAGGATGCGGTGGACGTGTACGCGAGCGGCCCGTTCAAGCTGCTCGGTCGCACCCACAAGCTGACGTTCGGCGCCAACTATCTGCATCAGACCGACCACACGCAGCAGCGCTTCATCAACCCGAGCACCGGCCTGGATCCGTGGGGTGACTTCTACACCAGCATCCTCGACAACTCGGTGTATTCGGATGCGTTCGACGGCGGTCAGCAGAACGTGACGAAGACCGTCACGAACCAGTACGGTCTGTACGGCAACGCGCGCTTCAGCATCACGGATCCGCTCACGCTGATCCTGGGCGCCCAGGTGACCTGGTACAACAGCGCGCTGACGCCCGATGCGAACCCGAACAACCAGTTCTTCGGCACCCAGGCGGCAACGCAATCGGCCGGCCCGAAGGTCACGCCGCTCGTCGGTCTCGTATACGACATCAACGACACCTATTCGGTGTACGCGAGCTACACGTCGATCTACAAGCCGCAAGCCACGTATCAGACCTTCAGCGGCCAGGTGCTCAAGCCCGTCACGGGCAGCCAGTACGAGGTCGGCGTGAAGGGCGAGTACTTCGGTGGCCGCCTGAACACGTCGTTCGCGCTGTTCCAGATCGACGAAACCAACCGAGCCTTCGAGGATCCGAGCCATCTCGGCTCCTATCTGCCGTCGGGCAAGGCGCGCAGCCGCGGCTTCGAGGCGACGGCCGCGGGCGAGGTGCTGCCCGGTCTCACGCTGTCGACCGGCTACACCTTCGTCGACGTGCATCCGCTCGACGAGAGCCTGACCTCGGGCGGCAACTTCGAGGCGCAGCCGAAGCACCAGTTCAAGGCCTGGGCGAACTACAAGCTGCCCGGCCAGTTCCACAAGTGGAACGTCGGCGGCGGCGCGATCGTGATGAGCAAGACGAGCTTCACCGACGCGAGCGGCGTCGGCATCATGTCGGGCGGCTATGCCACCTTCGACGCCCAGGTCGGCTACGAGGTCTCGAAGAACCTCACGGCCACGCTGAGCGTGACCAACATCGCCAACCGCACCTACTGGAAGACGGTGGCGGTGGGCGACGGGAATTACTACGGCAATCCCCGTCAGGTGCTGTTCACGCTGCGCGCGAAGATCTGAGCGTGAGGACGGCCGGCTCGCGTGACGCCGGCCGTGGCAAGACAATCAGGGAACTGAATGGAAATGGATGACGTTGAACGCGAGTTGCTCGCGTTGCTGCTCGAGGATTCCGCGCTCGAGGCGCGGGCCACGCCCGACGAGGCCGGCGCCGAGGTGTCGCCGGCCACCGCGCCGTTGTCGGCGATCCAGCGCAGCCTCTGGTTTCTCCAGCAGTCCGAACCGTCATCCACGGCTTACCATCTCGATCGCCTGCTGCTGATCGAAGGCGCATTCGACGAGGCATCGCTGCGCCACGCGTTGCAGTACGTGTGCGAACGCCACGACGTGCTGCGCTCGCGCATCGTCGAGACCGATGGCGAACCGGCGCAGGTCGTCGATCCGGCGTTCCGCTTCGCGCTGACGGTGGAGCCGGCCGGCCTCGATGCGGGCGACGGCGTGCAGGCCGGGCAAACGATTGCCGAATTCGCGCGTCGCCACTGCGGCCGGCCCTTCGATCTCGCGAGTGCGCCGCCGATTCGCGGTGCGCTGCGCCGCCTCGATGCGACGCGCACGCTGCTCGCACTGTCGATGCATCACATCGTGACCGACGCCTGGTCGAACGCGATCTGGATCGACGAGGTGGCGGCCGCATACGATGCCTTCCGGCTGCGCGGCGCGGCGCCCGAATTGCCGGCGCTGCCGATTCAGTATCGGCACTACGCGCAGCGCCAGCGCGAGTATCTGGCGAGCCCGGCGTATCGCGATGACGTGACCTACTGGCGCCGTTATCTCGGCGACGACGCCGAAGCGCTGCAACTGCCGCATGACGCGCCTCCCGGCGTCGCGAGCGGCGCGACGGGCCGCCATGCGCTGCGCCTGGACGATGCGGTGGTCGCGGCGCTCGACGCATGGTGCGCGCGCCATCGCGCGGGCCGCTTCGCCGTGCTGCTCGGCGTGTGGCAGATGCTGCTGTCCAGGCTCGCGAACCAGTCCGCGTTCCTGATCGGCGTGCCGTCCTCGGGGCGGCTCTGGCCCGACGTCGAGCGGCTGATCGGCTGCTTCGTCAATACCCATGTCTATCGCGCCGCGTTGCCGGCGCACGCCACGGCGCACGAGGCGATCCGCGCCGTGCAGGCCGCGTCGATCGCAGCGATGACTCACGGTAACGTGCCGTTCGACGCGCTGCTCGGCGAGCTCGGCGTGGCGCGCTGCGCCGATCGGCATCCGCTGTTCCAGGTGATGTTCGACTACAAGGTGACGGACGCGCGGTCGATCGCCTTCGGCGACGCGTCCGTGTCGCCGATCCCGGTGCCCGAGGCCGAACACAAGTTCGATCTGATGCTCGCTGCCACGGCCGATCGCGCCGGCATCGCGCTCGAGTTCGAGTATGCCGCGCAGCGTTTCGACGCCGCGACGATCGCGCGCTGGGCGCACGCCTATGCGAGCCTGCTCGCCGATACCGTCACGGCCGACGTGCCGCGTCATCTCGGCGAGCTCGACCTGTTCGACGCGGGCGAGCGCGAGGCGCTGCTGGCGAGCGGCCGCAGCGAGGTGCATTTCGCCGATCTGGCCACGCCGGTGCACGCGCGCATCGCGGCCTGCGCGCGCGCCACGCCCGACGCGGTCGCCGCCGTGTTCGGCGATCAGGCGCTGAGTTACGCCGAGCTGGAGGCGCGGGCCAATCGCCTCGCGCATCGTCTGATGCGGCACGGCGTGGGCACGGAAACGCGGGTGGGCGTGGCGGTGGAGCGCTCGCTCGAGATGCTGGTGTCGGTGCTGGCGGTGCTGAAGGCGGGCGGCGCGTACGTGCCGATCGACCCCGAATACCCGGCCGAGCGGATCGCCTACGTGATCGAGGACAG
>JASLEG010000186.1 GCA_030151225.1 Burkholderia sp.
CTGTCGTGGCGCCGGCCGCGGCACCGACGCAGATCGCGCCGCCCGCCGATCGGCCGCTCGCCCGCGCCGCCTCGCCGCGCGCGATCGAGGCACGCGAGCTGTATCACCGGCTGCTGAACCCGGAACACCACGCCACGGTCATCGACGATGCCCGGGTCTTCGCGCAGACCTGGCTCGCACGCGCCGCACTGAAGTCGGAACGCTCGTCCGCCGGACAATTCGACGCCTATTCGCACGCACGGCTGCGCGACTGGTTCGAGGACAAGGCGCTCGAGCAGGCGCGCTCCTACGGCGGCGCGGCCGGCGAGATCCTCAAATCCCGCGACGACGTGATCGACGAAGCCGTGCAACTCTGCCCGATGATCCTCGTGGACGGCGGCTGGGTGCAGCGCTGGACCAATGCGGGTCTCGGCGACACCCCGGTCGGCGCCCTGCTCTACAAGATCTTTTCCGACGAAATCGGCAATGGCGACACGCGGCTCAACCATCCGAACATCTACCGCGACCTGATGCGGCAGATGGGCGTCGACCTGCCCGACTTTCGCAGCCGCGCCTTCATCGAGCATCCGCGCTTCGCCGACGGCGCATTCGACGTGCCGGCGTTCTGGCTGTCGATCTCGCAATTTCCCCGGCGTTTCCTGCCGGAAACCCTCGGCCTGAATCTCGCGATGGAGCTGTCGGGCGTCGGCGGCGCCTATCGCACCGCGCGCGACGAACTGCGCCACTTCGCCTTCGACACGCTGTTCGTCGACCTGCACAACACGATCGACAACGTCTCGACCGGCCACTCGGCCATGGCGGTCGATGCGATCGAAATCCACATGGACGGGGCCCTGTCCACGGCAAGCCCCGACGCGGTCGAGGCGCAGTGGCGCCGCGTCCGGACCGGCTTCCACGCGCTCGCGGTGCCGAAGCGCGGCTGGAAGGAACTGTTCGCGAGGCCGGTCTACACCGTCTGAGCACTCCCCACACGCGCCGCCGCCGGCGGCGTCCATGCGCGCCATCTACCAGGAACTGAGAGTGAGTTCATACGTCATCGGCATCTCGTTCGGCTATCACGACAGCGCCGCCGCCATCCTCCGCGACGGCGTCATCGTGGCGGCCGCTCAAGAGGAGCGCTTCACGCGGGTACGGCACGACGCCTCGTTTCCCGCGCGCGCGCTGCAATACTGCCTGCGGGAAGCGGGCATCGGGCTGGGCGAGGTCGCGGGCCTGTTCTACTACGAGAACCCGCTCAAGAAGTTCGGCCGCATCGTGTCGACCTACGTCGGTCACGCGCCGCGCGGCTACGGATCCTTCATCGCCGACGTGCCCGACTGGATCACGCGCAAGCTGCACGTGCGCCAACTGATCCGCCGCGAAATCGGCGCGGCGTTCGGCCGGACGGCACCGGTGCCGCCGATCCATTACGTCGATCACCACATCTCGCATGCCGCCGCGGCGTTCTTTCCGAGCCCGTTCGACAACGCGGCCGTGCTGTGCGTCGACGGGGTGGGGGAATGGGCCACCACGAGTGCGTGGATCGGCGAACGGGACACGCTGCATCCGGTGTGGGAAATCCGCTTTCCGCACTCGCTCGGCCTGCTGTATTCGGCCATGACGCACTTCTGCGGCTTCAAGGTCGACTCGGGCGAATACAAGGTCATGGGCCTCGCGCCGTACGGAGAACCGATCTACTACGACGCGATCGTCGAGAACCTGATCGACCTGAAACCGGACGGCAGCTTCTGGCTGAACATGGCGTACTTCGATTACGCCGTCGGCGATTCGATGATCACCGACAAGTTCGCCGAATTGTTCGGCGGTCCGCGTCGCGAGCCGGAAAGCGTGATCACGAAGCGCGAGTTCGATCTGGCCGCGTCGGTGCAGCGCGTGCTCGAGGAGGCCATGCTGCGACTCGGGCGCTCGCTGCGCAAGCAGACCGGGCAGCGCAACCTGTGTCTGGCCGGCGGTGTGGCATTGAACTGCGTGGCCAACGGCAAGCTGCTCGGCGAAGGCACGTTCGATCGCATCTGGGTGCAGCCGGCCGCCGGCGACGCCGGCGGCGCGCTCGGTGCGGCGCTGCACGGCTGGCACGAACAGATGCATCACCCGCGCAGCGTCGGCGCCACGGATGCGATGCACGCCACGCTGCTCGGCACCGCCTACGACAACGCGCAGGTCGAGACGGCGCTGCAGGAGCACGGAGCGGTGTTCGAGAAGCTGGAGGGCGACGCCCTGCCCGGGCGCGTCGCCGAACTGCTCGCGGACGGCAACGTGATCGGCTGGTTCCAGGGCCGCATGGAGTTCGGCCCGCGTGCGCTCGGCGCGCGCTCGATTCTCGGCGACCCGCGCAATCCGGCGATGCAGAGCGTGATGAACCTGAAGATCAAGAATCGCGAGTCGTTTCGCCCGTTCGCCCCCGCCGTGCTCGCCGAACGGGCCCACGAATGGTTCGAGCTCGAGTCCGACACCGACAGCCCCTACATGCTGTTCGTGGTCGACGTCCGGCAGGCGCACCGCAAGCCCCTGCCGGAGGACAGCGCGTCCCTGTCCGGCATCGAACTGCTCAAATGCATCCGCTCGTCGATTCCGGCCGTCACCCACGTCGATCACTCCGCCCGCGTGCAGACGGTGGATGCGCACTCGAACCCGCGCTTCCGTCAACTGCTCGAGGCCTTCCATCACCGCACCGGCTGCCCGGTGCTCGTCAACACGTCGTTCAACGTGCGGGGCGAACCGATCGTGGAAACGCCGTCGAATGCCTACGTCTGCTTCATGCGCACGCAGATGGACTACCTCGTCATCGGTGACTACCTGGTGCGCAAGGCCGACCAGCCGGCGTTGCAGGAAACCGCCGACTGGCGGGCCGAATTCGCGCTCGATTGAGCACGCCCCGATCCACTCCACGACCGCCCAACCATGAAAACACTTGCCCGATCCGTGCTGCTCGTCGCGCTGTCGCTGCTCTATTTCGTCGTCATCACACCGGTCGGGCTGCTGAGCCGCCTGGTGTCCGACAAGCTGCGGCTGCGCCGCGACCCGGCCGCGACCAGCTACTTCCGCATGGCGGCATCCGCGCCGCCGGCCGAGCGGGCCGGACAGTCCGGCGTGAAGCAGTTCACCACCCGCAATTCCTGACATACCGAGATTCCGGAGAACGAATGAACAGGCGCGCATTGACGCATGACGAGGCAGTCCGCGAAGTCTATCGACTCACGCCACAGATCCGTGACTACGACGAGTTCATGTATCTCGGCGTCAGGTGGTTGCCGTACACGATGTTCTTCCACCACAAGAACTATCGCTCCGACGTGATCAACACCGACGATCTCGGCTTTCGCCACAGCAGCTTCGGCACGGCCCGCGACGTGGGCGTCGCGAACTACCCGAAGGATCGCCCGATCAACCTGCTGGTGGGCGGCTCGACCGCGCTCGGCACCGGCACGACCTCGGACGCGCACACGGTGGCTTCACGCCTCGCGGCATGGACCGGCGAACCGTGGATCAACTTCAGCGGGCGGGGCTACAACGCCGTGCAGGAAGTGCTGATGTACATGATGCATCAGCACCGCTTCGAACGAATCAACAACGTGGTGGTGCTGAGCGGCATCAACACGCTGGCGCTGGAAGGTCAGCCCGACGAGCTCTCGACCGACCACGGCCGCTATTACTACTCGTTCGAATACCAGCATTACATGAACCGCTACAACGACGACCTGAAGCGGCGCAAGCGCACCTACGCATCGGCGCTCGAGAGCCGCGAGAAGGGCTTCCTGTCGCGCTACATCAGCAAGCTGATGGACGAGGACAACCCGGCCGACGTGGTGATCACCGACGACGAGGTGGACGTGCCGACGCGCGTGCGGCGCGGCGCCTGGGTCGTCTCCAACGCGATGAAGCAATGGCAGCAACTGCTCGCCGGAACCGGCGCGAAGCTCAGCTTCGTGCTGCAGCCGATGTCGTCGTGGACGCGCGACTACCTGACGCCCGACGAGCAGGAGATCTTCCACGCCATCGACAGTTGTCCGAACAATTTCTGGCGACTGTTCTCGAGGATCCTCGGCAACGAGATCCACGCCCCGTTCGCGGACAACATCCGCGATCGCTGCGAGGCGCACCACATCCGCTTCGCGGACATGAACGTGCTGCTGCGCGACTCGCCGCTCATCGACGACTACCTGTTCGTGGACCGCGTGCATTTCAACGACAAGGGCTACGACGAAGTGGCGCGCCTGATCGCGCATCAGGTGCTGTAACGAATCCATCTATCCGACAAGTGGAGCGAAGCATGAAACCGCAGACCAACCGACACGGCCCGCTGGCGATCCTCGCCGCGCTGTTTCGCAAGATCTTCCGCAGGAAAAAGAAGAAGCCGGACAGCTCGATCTACCCGCTGCGCTGAGCGGCCCGCCGACGCGGCCGATATCGCGACATCCCATTCACCGCGGGCCGCAGGCGCCCGCGTCAAACCCAACAGGAATTTCGTGAAAATCTTTGCTATGAAGCCGGGACACGATGGCGCCGTGGCGCTCGTCGACGCCGCCGCCGGCAAGCTCGAATGGTCGTTCGAGCCGGAAAAGGACAGCTTTCCGCGCTACGAGGCCTTCAACCCGTCGCAGTTCGTGTTCGCGGCCGAGCAGATCGGTGCGATGCCGGACGTCTTCGCGGTGAGCGGGTGGGGCAAGGGATCACTGGCCGCCAATGCGGCGATCGGTGCCGGCTATTACGGCCACGACGCGTCGTTCGTGCAGCATCACCGCACGCGCCTGTTCGGCGCCGACGTCAACTACTTCACGAGCAGTCACGAACGCTCGCACATCTGGTGTGCCTACGGCCTGTCGCCGTTCGAGCAGGGCAAGCCGTGCTACGTGCTGGCCTGGGAAGGCGCACTCGGCGATTTCTACCTGGTGGACGCGCATCTCGAGGTGCATCACCTGGGCCGGGTGATGATCACGCCGGGCAACAAGTACGCGTTCCTCTACGCGCTCGCCGATCCGACCTTCACGCTGCCGAAGGGCAAGCTGCGCAACGAGGATCCGGGCAAGCTGATGGCGCTCTGCGCGTACGGCGAATCCGGCGAGATGACGCCGGACGAGCGCGAGATCACCGATTTCCTGCTCAATCGCGAAGGCATCCTGATGTCGCTGGCCAAGGACGACATGCGGGCCTCGAAGTACTACAACATCGGGCTCGAGCATCCGGAGTTCACGCGGCTCGCGAAGCGCTATTCGGACGAGATCTTCAACCGTTTCTACCAGTACGCCAGGACCCATCTGACCGAGGGCTATCCGCTGCTGATCTCGGGCGGCTGCGGCCTGAACTGCGACTGGAACACGGCCTGGCGCAACAGCGGACTGTTCGAGGACGTGTTCGTGCCGCCCTGCACCAACGACACGGGCTCCTCGATCGGCACCGCGATCGACGCGATGCGCGAGTTCACGGGCCGCGCCAAACTCGAGTGGAACGTCTATGCCGACCGCGAGTTCATCGACGATGCGCCGCAGATGGACGACGTGGACGTGTATCCGCTCGATCTCGCGCAGGTCGCGCAGTTCCTCGCCAACGACAACATCGTGGCCTGGACCCAGGGCCGCTGCGAGATCGGCCCGCGCGCGCTCGGCAATCGCTCGATCCTCGCCGCGCCGTTCGCACGCGCGATGTGCGAGCGCCTGAACCGCATCAAGAAGCGCGAGGGATTTCGCCCGGTCGCGCCGATCTGCATGGAAGAGGAAGTGTCGCGGCACTTCGAATGGAGCGGTCCGTCGCCGCACATGCTGTATTTCCAGAAAGTCCGCAATCCCGAGCTCGCCGCGGTCACGCACGTGGACGGCACCGCGCGCGCGCAGACCGTGAACGCGGAGCAGAACCCGCGCATGCACGCGCTGCTCTCGAAATTCCGCGAGCGCACGGGTGCCGGCGTGCTGTGCAACACCTCGCTGAACTTCAACGGCACCGGCTTCATCAATCGCACGAGCGATCTGTACCAGTACTGCAAGACCACCGGCATCGACGGCTTCGTCTACAACGACCAGTTCTGCGTGATCCGCAAGTGAGCGCCGTGGCGGGCGCGATGCGGCCCGCCACGGCAACCGATTCCTTTCGCTACCGTCCATTCCACCATGACCACGAAGATTCTCTACGTCTACGCACCGGCCGGCCCGCCGCTCGATTACGCGTTTCCGAAGATCGCGAGCCGCGGCGACGTCCACACCTGCATCGTCAGCAAGCCGTCCGCCTACAACCTGGAGATACTCGGCCGGTACAGCGCGCAGCTTCACGACTTCAGCCACCTGCGCCCCGACGACGGCTTCGAGAAGGTACGCGAGCTGGCGCGGGCGCTGCGACCCGACGTCATCTTCACGTTTTCCGAATTCCTGCTGAAATCGGTGTCCGAACTGGCGGCATCGCTCGGCGTGCGTGGCGTGGGCCCGAACATCGACGCCGCGCGCAACAAGGCGCTGATGCGCCAGCGCTGGCACGAGGCCGGTGTGCCGCAGCCCGCGTTTCGCGCGATCCGGCAGCGTGACGAACTGCACCGGGTGGGCGAGCTGAACCTTCCGGTGCTGGTCAAGCTCGCCTACGGCGCGGGCTCGATCGGCCAGCAGATCGTGCGCAACCTGGACGAACTCGACGGCGCGGTCGCGCGCCTGCTCGAGGCGACCGAGGCGGCGCGCCGGGCCGGCAAGCACGAATTCTCCGAGCACACCGGCTTCCCGCAACTGATCGCCGAGGAGATCATCGTGTCGACCACCGACTCGTGGTACGCGGAAGACGGCTACGGCGACTATCTGAGCGTCGAGGGGCTGGTGCGCGACGGCGAGTATTTCCCGCTCGCGATGACGGGGCGCCTGCAGACGATCGCCCCGTTCACCGAGCTCGGCAACGTGGCGCCGTGCGTGCTGAGCCGCGAGAAGAAGGACTACATCGTGTCGCTCGTGCGCACGGCGATCGACGCGCTCGGCCTGGAAAACTGCGCCACGCACACCGAGATGAAGCTGACCGCGAACGGCGGCGTGTCGTTTCTCGAAACGGCCGCACGCATGGGCGGCGTGGCGATCGCCAAGGAAGTGGACGACGTGTTCGGCATCGACTACATCGGCCTGTTCCTCGACGTGCTGCTGGGTCAGGTCTCGACGCTGCCCGGCTTCGAGGAGAACGCACCGCGTTGCGCGGCCGCGTCGGTGGCGCTGATCGGCTGCGACAGCACCGGCACGCCGTGGCGCGCGGCGAAGACCTTCGCGCCGGACCGGATCGACTGGTCCTCGCTGGTCGAGCACCGCGCCGACGTGAGCATCCAGCGCGCGCAATCCGCCGACCCGGGCAGCAAGATGATGCCGTACGACGGCGCGGGCGGCCTGCTCAACTATGCAGGCCAGGCCTTTCTGGTCAGCGACACGGCCGCCGACCTGAAGCGCGCGGCCTATGCGCTGATCGACGGCCTCGAACCGCGCCTCGCCGATCACGCCTGATCCCCACGACGGAACCCGACTCATGCCCACCACCCCACGTCGCACCAGCCTGCTGCTCTGGATCGTCAACCTGTCGTCGATCGCCGCGAGCGTCTTCAGCTACGTCTATCTCTCCTATCTCGCGTATCAGAAGTCCGGCTCGGTGATGGTGTCCGAGGCGGTACTGCTCGCGCCGATGGTGATTCCGGTGGTGCTGTGCCTCGTCGTCAACGCGGCCGTGGGGTCGCGCTCGCCGAAGCGCATCCTCGCGACGTTCAATCTCGCGGGCGTGGTGGTGGCCGCGATCACCTACGCGCTGGTGGACCGCTTCCTGGCCGCCGCGGTTGCCGGCACGCTGGTGATCGGCTTCATCGATGCCACGCAGCGCGTGGCGCGCACGGTCGCCATCAAGCGCTACTTCGCCGCCGCGGACATCCGGTACGCGCTGCCGATCACGCTGACCGCGCAGTTCATCGCCGGCGCGATCGCGGGGGTCATGCTGTCGATCTACAAGGCGCAGATCACGCCGGCCCTGGCCGGCGGCATCACCTGCGGCGCCTATCTGGCGGCCACGCTGGCCGCGCTGCTGCTGCCGACCTCCCCGGCCGAGGCACAACCGTCCATGCCGGGACACGCGCTCGGCATCCTGCTGAAGGTGCTGCGCACCACGCCAGCGCTGCAGCGGCAGTTTTTCGCGTTCGTGCTGCTGGTCAGCGCCTATCAGGGCTTCTTCAACGTCTCGCGCGTGAGCCTGCCGACCTACACGCTGGGGCTGCCGCAAAGCTATGTCGGCTATCTGCAGATCATCAGCGCCACCTCGGCGCTGATCGCCGCGCTGCTGTTCGTTCGCGCAAGCCGGCGCGGCATGACCTTCGGCAGGGCACGCATGCTCGCGCTGAACGCGGTATGCCTGGCCGCGATGGTCGGCTCCACCGCCAGCCACAACGTGGCCGTCAGCTATTCGCTGTACTTCGTCTACATGTTCGTGTGGGAAATCCTGTTCTTCAAGCATCAGGCCGACGTCGTGTCGACCACCCCGCCCGAGCACATGTCGATCGTCGCAACCTTCCAGTACGCGAGCGTCTACCTCGGCATGATCGTGACCGGTTTCGCCGGAAGCTGGATCGCTCACGGCTACGGCCTGTTCGCCACGGCAGTGGCATTCGCGGTGCTGTATGCCGCGGGCATAATCTGGAACGCGACCCGGCCGGTAGCCGCTACCGGCGAATCGGCCTTCGGCCGCTGACACGCCGCATCTCAATCCATGAACGGGACATCCATGAACACTACCGCACCGCTGGTCATGATCCACGGCCTGATGGGCTCGCTCGGCACCTACGCGCCGGAGCGGCGCATCGCGGGCCGGGCCGTGCACACGCCCGATCTGATCGGCTACGGCCGGCTGCAGGCCGCGCCGGCGCAACCGATCACGCTCGCCGCCCAGGTGGCGCATGTCGTGCGCTACCTCGAGGAACAGGTCGCGGCGCCCTGCATCCTGCTCGGTCACAGCGTGGGCGGCGCGATCGCGATGCTCGTCGCCCGCGCGGCGCCGCAACGCGTGCGCGGCATCATCAACGTCGAAGGCAACTTCACGCTGGCGGACGCGTTCTGGTGCGGAAGGATCGCCGGCCTGAGCGACTCGGCATGGGAAGCCGAACACGCGCAGCTCGTGTCCGATCCCGAGGCCTGGCTGACGAAGGCCGGCATCGAACCCGACGCACAGCGCCTCGAGTGGGCGCGCCAGACCCTCGTCAACCAGCCGCGCGAGACGATCCGCGCGATGGCCCGCGCGGTCGTGGCGGAAACCGGCGACGCGTCCTACCTGCCCGGCGTTCGCGACGTGGTCGAGCGTGGCATGCCGCTCGCGCTGCTCGCCGGCGAGCATTCGGCGTCGGGCTGGGATCTGCCGGACTGGGCGCGGGCCGTCGCACGGGCCTTCGTGGTGCTGCCCGGCACCGGCCACATGATGATGCTCGAGCAACCGGACACGTTCTGCCGCACCGTCGACGAACTGGCGGCCCGCCTCGAGAGCGAGTGAACCCGTCGACGCGCCCCCACCAGGAGACCCCATGAGCTTCGCATCGACCGGCACGGCCCCCTACTACGCGGTGATCTTCACGGCGACCCGCACCGAGGGCGATCACGGCTACCAGAAGATGGCCGACGCGATGTTCGCGCTCGCGGCCAGACAGCCCGGCTATCTGGGCGTCGAATCCGCCGGCGACGCGTTCGGCGTGACGGTGTCCTACTGGACCAGCCTCGAGGCGATCACGGCATGGAAGCAGGACGTGGCCCATCTGGCGGCCCAGCAGCGCGGACGAGATACCTGGTACAGCGCCTACCGGACCCGGATCTGCCGGGTCGAGCGCGACTACGCCTACGACGCGCCGGACCCGAAGGACGCACGGAACGCACCGCAGGCCGGCGCTCACGGCCGCTGAGCGGCACGCGCCCGCCTCCGAACACGCGCCCCCGCGTTCATCCCACCCCAGCCCCGGAGCGCCACCATGCTCGACTCTCGAGACCCGACCGACGCATCGCCACACTGGGCGCTGTGCGGCGCCCGATACTTCGACACGCACACGCTCCGCTTCCGGGCGGTGGACATCGAAATGCACGACGGCCGCATCGCCGCCCTGCTGCCGCCGGGCGACTCGCACGCACCGCTGCGCATCGACGGGACCGGCCTGACCTGCGTACCGGGCCTGGTCGGCGCGCTGAGCTTCGATCGCGACGACGGCACCGCGCCGCCCGACTGGCACGCCTACACGCGCGCCGCGATGCTGAGCGGCATCACCACGATCGGCGTCGTCACGAGCCGGCCCGGCGAGATCGCCGCCCATGCGAGTCGCGTCGGCCTGCGCGCCGAGCTGTTCTGCGACGTGCGCGATCGCATCGGCGACGGCCGCGCGCACGGCGACCACGACCTGCTGCGCGCCGTCGAGGCCTATCGCACGCTCGCCGCGGCCGGCGACGGCCCGCGCATCCGGATCTCGCCTGCCATCACCTCGCAGGCCTATGCCTCGTCGAGGCTGACGGTCCACCTGCACGCGCTCGCCCAGGCATCCGGGAAACGACTGCTCGTGAATCTCGACAGCGGCCGCCCCGAGCACGACGCCTTCCATGCGGCGCACGGCTGCTCGGGCACGCTGCTGCTGCATTGCCTGAACGTGCTCGACGCGTCGACGCTCGCGATCGCCGATTCCGGGCTGTCGCGCCACGACGTCGATCTGCTCGTCGGCAGCTCGGCCAGCATCGGCCTGATGGACGACACGCCGGCGACGCCCCGCATCGAGGCCGCGCGCCACGTCGGGCGCCTGCGCCGTCTCGCGGGGCGGGGGCGCGGCACGCTGCTGTGCCGGCACGGCGACGCCGTGCCCCTTGCCGCCCCCCTTGCCGCACCCGATACGCTCGGGCTCGACGCCACCGCGGACCTGCCTCCGGACGAGCTCGCCGAGCTCTTGATCGGCAGCATGACGCGTGGTGGATCGCGCGCGCTGGGGCTGTGTTCCGATGGCGCGCCCGACGATCTCGTCATCTACGACGCGCCCGCCGACACGACGGCCCCGCCGGGCCCGGACAGCCGAAGTCTGCTCGCGCTGCTCGCCAGCCGGCGCCCGCGCAGCGTCATGACGGACGGGCGATGGCGCGTGCGCGACTACGCGCTCGTGCCCTGACGGGGCACGGTACCGCGCGCACGCCGGCGGGGCCGCGACATCGGACCGGTCACCAACGGGGCAGGCGCAACCCCGACAGGGCAACCCGAACGGATCGGCTAAAATGCCGGGTTGCACCGCTTCGTGCCCAATCCGCTGCCTCCCGGCCGCGACTCACGTCCCACATTCCGCATGTCACTTCTTCGCAAGAAAAACGTCGACCAGATGATCGCCGGCTCGCAGCGCACCGGGCTCAAGAAGGCGCTCGGCGCCGTCGACCTCACCTTCCTCGGCATCGGCGCGATCATCGGCACCGGCATCTTCGTGCTGACCGGCACGGGCGCCGTGCAGGCCGGCCCGGCGCTGATGATCTCGTTCATCGTGGCGGCGATCGCCTGCGGCCTGTCCGCGCTCGCCTACGCCGAATTCGCCTCCACCATCCCGGTGGCCGGCTCGATCTACACCTATTCGTACGCGACGCTCGGCGAGCTGGTGGCCTGGATCATCGGCTGGGACCTGATGCTCGAATACAGCCTCGCGGCCTCGGCCGTGTCGGTGGGCTGGTCGGGCTACCTGCAGTCGCTGCTGAAGGGCTTCGGCATCGTGCTGCCCACGGTGCTGAGCGCCGCGCCGCATTCGGTGCCCGGCGTCGCCACCTGGTTCGACCTGCCCGCCTTCCTCGTGATGATGGCGATCACCGCGCTGCTGTCGGTCGGCATCCGCGAATCGACGCGCGTGAACAACCTGATGGTGTTCATCAAGGTGGCGGTGGTGCTGCTGGTGATCGCGGTGGGCGTGTTCCACGTCACGCCGGCCAACTGGACGCCGTTCATGCCGCACGGCTGGTCGGGCGTGTTCGGCGCGGCCGCGGTGATGTTCTTCGCGTTCATCGGCTTCGACGCGGTGTCCTCGGCCGCCGAGGAAGTGAAGAACCCGAAGCGCGACCTGCCGATCGGCATCATCGCCTCGCTCGGCGTGTGCGCGGTGCTGTACGTCACCGTCGCGGCGATCGCCACCGGCATCGTGCCGGCCGCGCAGTACGCCGGCATCACGCATCCGATCTCGTATGCGCTGCAGGTGGCGGGCCAGAACTGGGTGGCCGGCTTCATCGATCTGGGCGCCGTGCTCGGCATGCTGACCGTGATCCTCGTGATGACCTACGGCCAGACCCGCGTCACCTACGCGATGTCGCGCGACGGCCTGCTGCCGGCCGCGCTGTCGCGCGTGCATCCGCGCTTCCAGACGCCGTTCCTCGCCACCTGGCTGATCGGCCTGCTCTGCGCGCTGATCGCCGCGCTGATCCCGCTGAACGTGCTGGCCGAGCTGATCAACATCGGCACGCTGGCCGCGTTCTCGATGGTGTCGATCGCCGTGATCGTGCTGCGCCGCACCCGCCCCGACCTGCCGCGCGCGTTCCGCTGCCCGGGCGTGCCGGTCGTGCCGGTGCTCGCGGTGATGTCGTGCGTGTTCCTGATGCTGAACCTGAGTCGCGTGACCTGGATCGCCTTCGGCATCTGGCTCGTGATCGGGCTGGGAATCTACTTCCTCTACTCGCGCAGCCACGCGAAACTCGCGCAGGGCCGCCAGGCCGACTGACGCACGCGACGGCCCGAGCGTCCGCTGCCAGGCGCCGGACACAAAAAACGGCGATCCCCCCTGACGGGCGGATCGCCGTTTTTCCTGTGCCGCGCGTCGCGGCCGGTGCCGGGCTTTCAGGCGAGCGCCATCGCCAGCGTGGCCACGATCGAGCCGCCCACCAGCACCACGCCGATCGTGCGGCGCTTGTTCAGCTCGGTCCAGAGCAGCACGCCCGTCAGCGAGAGCAGGATCAGCGAGCCGGCAATGGTGTCGATCAGCAGCACCCAGCCGATGCTCATGCCCACGCCGCGATGCAGGTTGGTCAGCGTCGTCATGACCGAATTGTCGGTGCGCTTGAGCGACACGAAGCGGCTGCCCACCCAGTATTCGGCCATCACGTTGCCGCTCGGCTTGAACAGCGAGATCTGCCAGTGCTCGGGCTGCATCACGCTGCGGTCGCCCCATTCCACGGGCTGCGCCGGCTCCCTGCGGATGCGCGAGCGGCCGCCGTCGAACTTCAGCTCGCGCGCGAGCCAGGCCTCGAGCTTCGCGGGCGACGTCGGCGCGTCGTCGGGCAGCGCCAGCTGCACCTCGCTCACGCTCGGCGCGCCCGGCGAGACGCGCAGCGGCGGCGCGCGGTGGTTCAGCACGAAGCCGGTCACGCCGAACATCAGGCCCAGCAGCGCGCCCCACAGCCCCACCCAGCCGTGCACCTTGCGCAGCCACTTGATGAAGGTGGCGCGGCGCGAGCGCCGGCGCCGCGCGGCGAGCTCCGCGTCGGCGAGCGGGCGGGCCGCCGCTGCGGCGTGATACTGCGTCGCGGCGCCCGCGGGCAGGTTCGTGTCGATCGATTCGGGCGCGTTCAAGCTGACTCCAGAACAATGCAAAAAGGTGGCCCGCGACGCCGGTCGCCGGCCACCCGAGACAAGTTAATGAGAATCGCTATCATTACACAAAGCGTGGAGCGACTCAATCGCGGCCAATATTGCCCGCGCGGTGTCGATTCGGCGCCACGCCGGGGCCTGCAGGGTGGCCGCCACGCGTGACATGTCGATGCCGGATTCCGAAAATTCGTTGTCCGATACGTTTGGCGCCCCACGGCGTTTGTGGCGAGGCTAGAATCGCGCATCGACCGCACGTGGCGCGCATCCGACGGGGGAAACAGGGGCGCGGGACGGCCGCGCGCGGATCGATCGAAACGAACGACAAGAACACAAGACCAGAACAATCGGGGCCGCCTTTCATGAATGACCTAGCATCCGCACCGCCGGGCGCGTCGGCGCCGGCATCGGCGGCCGGCGCAGCCGACGCCTGTCGCGTGCGCTTTTCCGTGCAGCCCCGCCCGGCCGACCCGCATCGCCCCGCCCGTCACGACGGTTTTCCCGGCAGCGGCACGCTGCACGTCGATCGCGTGGGCGCCACGCTGCACCTCGACGGCAAGGCCGGCGGCCTGTTCGATGCCGCGCCGTTCCGGCTCGCGATCCCGCGCGAGCAGATCTTCGATGCCGCGCAGGCCGGCCGGCGCGTGTGCTTCGACGTGCACACATCCGAGGGCGTGACGAGCGTGGCGCTGCTCGCGCCCGATGCCGGCAGCGCCGCGCGGATCGCCGCGAGCCTGCCGATGCAGGTCACCTCCGCCTTCGACCCCGAACTGCGCGCGCACGCGCGCGACGCCGATCCGGCGCGGGCGCGTCCCGTCGCGTGGGCCACGTGGGGCCTGATCACGGTCAACCTGCTGCTGTTCGTGGCGATGGTGGCCAGCGGCGTGTCGCCGCTCGCGCCCGACGTGCCGGCCATGATCCGCTGGGGCGCGAACTTCGGCCCCGACACGCTCGACGGCGACTGGTGGCGACTCGTCACGAGTCCGTTCGCGCACCCGGGCGCGGCATCGCTGCTGGTCGACCTGCTGGTGCTCGCGCGCCTCGGCCCGCTGGCCGAACGCCGCTACGGCAGCTTCCGGTTTCTCGCGCTGTATCTGTTCGCCGGCGCGATCGCGGGCATGACGGGCGTGCTCGTCGATCCGATGCAGTGCGCGGCCGGCGCGTCGGGCGCGCTGCTCGGCGGCTTCGGCGCGCTGGCCGCGTACCGGCTGCGCCGCCACCGCGCACAGTCGGCGGCCGAGCGGGCGTCATGGCGCCGGCTCGCGCTCGGCTTCGCGGCCTACTGCATCTATCTCGGCCTCACCCACTCGCTGCCCG
>JASLEG010000092.1 GCA_030151225.1 Burkholderia sp.
TCGACGTGTAGCGGATCCGCGTCGGGAACATCTCCACCAGCATCGCCGCGATCGGCCCGTACACCATCGTCACGAAGATCACGAGGATCGTCAGCACCGCGATCGACATCGGCCAGTTGATCTGCGACGGATCGGCCTTGGCCGGATAGCCCGCGCCCTTCAGCGTGGCCGCCAGCGTCTTGTCGAACGCGCCGCCCTTGGCCTTGGCGTCGCCGGCCTTGCCGTCGTAGGTGTCCACCGCCGTGTCGCCCACCTTGATCTGCGCGAGCGTGCCGGCCGGCGCCGCCACGTTCTCGTAGTTCAGGCCGGCCTTGGCGAGCGCCGCCTTGGCGATGTCGCACGAGGACGTGAACTTCGCCGTGCCGACCGGGTTGAACTGGAACGAGCACTCGTCCGGGTTCGCGATCACCGTGATCGGCGCCTTCTGCGTGGCGGCTTCCATCGCCGGGTTCGCATAGTGCGTCAGCGCCTTGAACAGCGGGAAGTAGGTCAGCGCCGCGATCAGGCAGCCGGCCAGGATGATCGGCTTGCGGCCGATGCGGTCCGACAGCGAGCCGAAGAACAGGAAGAACGGCGTGCCGATCAGCAGGGCCGCGGCGATCAGGATGTTGGCGGTGGTGCCGTCGACCTTCAGCGTCTGCGTCAGGAAGAACAGCGCGTAGAACTGCCCCGTGTACCAGACCACGGCCTGGCCGGCGGTCAGCCCGACCAGCGCGAGGATCACGATCTTCAGGTTCTTCCACTGGCCGAACGCTTCCTTGATCGGCGCCTTCGAGGTCTTGCCTTCCGACTTGATGCGCAGGAACACCGGCGATTCGTTCAGCTGCATGCGGATCCACACCGACACGGCCAGCAGCAGGATCGACGCGACGAACGGCACGCGCCAGCCCCAGGCGCCGAACGTTTCCTCGCCCACCGCGGCGCGCACGCCGACGATCACGAGCAGCGACAGGAACAGGCCGAGCGTGGCGGTGGTCTGGATCCAGGCGGTGTAGAAGCCGCGCCGGTTCGCCGGCGCGTGTTCGGCCACGTAGGTGGCCGCGCCGCCGTATTCGCCGCCGAGCGCGAGGCCCTGCAGCAGCCGCATCGCGATGAAGATCACCGGTGCGGCGATGCCGATCGTGGCGTAGCCGGGCAGGAAGCCCACCACGAACGTCGAGACGCCCATGATCACGATCGTGACGAGGAACGTGTACTTGCGGCCGACCATGTCGCCGAGCCGCCCGAACACGATCGCGCCGAACGGACGCACCGCGAACCCGGCGGCGAAGCCGAGCAGCGTGAAGATGAACGCGGCGGTGGGGTTGACGCCCGAGAAGAAGCTCTTGCTGATGTAGGCCGCGAGCGAGCCGGCCAGATAAAAGTCGTACCACTCGAACACGGTGCCGAGCGAGGACGCGAAGATCACGCGTTTCTCGTCGCTCGTCATCGGCGAATGCGCGATGTGCCCGCCTACTGTCGCCATGATTCGTCTCCAGATCTTGATATCGGTTTCGGTTCGCCATCCTGACGAACTGGCGTCGATTATTGGCGGCCAAACTTACGGTGGTCTGACTGGAAGGCCGATCAGGGTTTGTCGGGAGGATGGCGCTCGGGGAAGGGGAACGTCGACCAATGTCGCGCATCGTGCGCCGAAATCGTCGACATCGTGCCGAGTGCGTCGCGCGGCACCTGGCGCGCTCAGGGTTATTCCGGGGCCGCCTGGCGCCGCGCGAAGCTGACGCGCACGAGCGTGCCGGCCAGCCGCGGGGCGGCCTGATAGACGTGATCGTCGATCACGAGCGAGCCGCCGTGCTGCGTGACGATCTCGCGCACGATCGCGAGGCCGAGCCCGCTGCCCTCGCCGTCGCGCCCGAGGATCCGGTAGAAGCGCTCGAGCACGCGGCCACGCTCGTGGCTCGGGATGCCGGGGCCGGTGTCTTCCACTTCCACGTGCACGGCGTCGGGCGCGTGCGGATCGCCGCCCGGTGCCGATTCCACGCGCACGCGCACGGTGATGCGGCCGCCTTCGGGCGTGTAGCGGATCGCGTTGTCGATCAGGTTGCCGAGCATCTCGCGCAGCATCACGGCGTGGCCGTCGATGACGGGCGAGGTGGTGGCCGGGCGCGTGCCGCCGGGCTCGCCGCCGTCGTCGGGGCCCTCGTAGCCGAGATCCATGCGCTTGGCGAAGGCGGCCTGCACCCAATCGCGCACGGTCACGCGGGCGAGCGCGGCCAGGTTCACCGGCTCGAAGGTCAGCCCGCTCGCGCGATTCTCGGCGCGGGCGAGCGCGAGCAGCTGGGTGACGAGCCGCGCGGCCTGCTCGGAGCTGACCGCGATCTGTTCGAGCGAGCGGCCGACCTCGGCCGGCACCTCGTGGCGCAGCGCGAGTTCCGCCTGGGTGCGCAGGCCGGCCAGCGGCGTCTTCATCTGATGCGCGGCGTCGGCGATGAAGCGCTTCTGCAGCGTGATGTTCTGTTCGAGCCGCGCGAGCAGGTCGTTGAACGAGGTGACGAGCGGCTCGATCTCGGGCGGCGCGCGCTGGGCATCGACCGGCGACAGGTCGTCGGGGCGGCGGTTGCGGATGTTGGCCTGCAGCGCGGTCAGCGGCGAGAGCCCGCGCGACAGCCCGAACCACACCAGCACGATCGCGAGCGGCAGGATCACGAACTGCGGCAGGATCACGCCCTTGATGATGTCGTTGGCCAGCGCGTTGCGCTTGTCGAGCGTCTCGCCCACCTGTACCAGCACTGGCTGCGAGCCGGTCGCGCCGGGCAGCGCCACGGTGGTGTAGGCCACCCGCACGTCGTTGCCGCGCAGCAGGTCGTTGCGGAACAGCACGAGCCCGGGCGGCGGGCGATCGTCGTCGCGCGGCAGCGGCAGGTCGGCCTCGCCGGCCACGAGCTCGCCGCGGGTGCCGAGCACCTGGAAATAGAGGCTGTCGACGTTGTCGGCGCGCAGCAGGTCGAGCGTGGCCTTCGGCAGCACCAGCTCGGCCACGCCGTTGACGGGCGTGATCTGGCGCGCGAGCACGTAGGCGTCGGTTTCGAGCGCGCGATCGAACGGCCCGTTGGCGATGGTCTTGGCCACCAGATAGGTGACGGCGATGCTCATCGGCCAGAGCAGCAGCAGCGGCGCGAGCATCCAGTCGAGGATCTCGCCGAACAGCGAGCGCGGGCGGCCCGGCTCGGCGGCGCCGTCGTCGGGTGGGGCGAACGGGTTTTCGTAGCGGGCGTCGCGCTCGGCGTCCTGCAGGTCCGCCGGACGGTGCGCGGCGCGCGGGGAGCGGAACGGCGTGGCCATGGCGGGCGCGGCGCGCGTCAGCGCAGCGGGGAGGCGGTCGGCGTGACGGTGCCGGCGGGATCGGTGGCGGTGGCTGCGCCGAGCTCGGCGTCGGTGCCCGGGCCGGGCGTCGTCGCCGGTTCGGCCGCCGCTTTCTCGAGGCAGTAACCGAGGCCGCGTACCGTCTGGATCCGCACGCCGCTCGTCTCGATCTTCTTGCGCAGTCGGTGCACGTACACCTCGATCGCGTTGTAGCTGACTTCCTCGCCCCATTCGCACAGATGATCGACGAGCTGTTCCTTCGACACGAGCCGGCCGATGCGCTGCAGCAGTACTTCCAGCAGGCCGAGCTCGCGCGCGGACAGGTCGAGCACGCGCTCGTTGACGCAGGCGAGCCGGCCCACCTGATCGAAGCTCAGCGAGCCGTGGCGGATCACGGTCGGGCCGCCGCCGGCGCCGCGCCGCGTGAGCGCCCGCACGCGCGCCTCGAGTTCGTTGAGCGCGAAGGGCTTGGCCATGTAGTCGTCGGCGCCGAGGTCGAGCCCCTTCACGCGCTCGTCCACGCTGTCCGCGGCGGTCAGGATCAGCACCGGCAGGACGGAATTGCGCGCGCGCAGGCGCCGCAGCACGTCGAGGCCGGGCATTTTCGGCAGGCCGAGATCGAGGATCAGCAGGTCGAAGGTCTGCATCGACAGCGCGGTGTCGGCATCGACGCCGCTGCTGACGTGATCGACGGCATAGCCCGATTGGCGGAGGGATCGGGTCAGACCGTCGGCGAGTATGCTGTCGTCTTCGGCAATCAGGATTCGCATGGTGCGTGGCCGCGGCGGGTGGCGCGGCGAAAAGGCGCCGGCGCGGCTGTCTCCGGAAGGTCGGGATGAGTCGTGCGGAACCCGCAATTCGGGCTTGCACAAACTACTGTTTTTTTATACAGTGTCTGCATTCGTGCACCTAACGGCTTGTCGCCCGGTGCGCCCCAATCAGACGCTGCTCATCATAGCAAAGGACGATTCATGGAAGATAGCAAGAAAGGCGCCGGGTTGACCGCGGAAAAGAGCAAGGCGCTGGCCGCAGCGCTGGCCCAGATCGAAAAGCAGTTCGGCAAGGGCTCGATCATGCGGCTCGGCGACGGCGAGGTGAAGGAAGACATCCAGGTGGTGTCCACCGGCTCGCTCGGCCTCGACATCGCGCTCGGCGTCGGCGGCCTGCCGCGCGGCCGCGTCGTCGAAATCTACGGTCCGGAATCGTCGGGTAAAACCACCCTCACGCTTCAGGTCGTCGCCGAAATGCAGAAGCTCGGCGGCACGGCGGCGTTCATCGACGCGGAACACGCGCTCGATGTCGGCTATGCCTCGAAGCTCGGCGTGAACGTGCCCGAACTGCTGATCTCGCAGCCGGACACGGGCGAGCAGGCCCTCGAAATCGTGGATGCGCTGGTGCGTTCGGGCTCGATCGACATGATCGTGATCGACTCGGTCGCGGCGCTGGTGCCGAAGGCTGAAATCGAGGGCGAGATGGGCGATTCGCTGCCGGGTCTGCAGGCACGCCTGATGTCGCAGGCGCTGCGCAAGCTCACCGGCACGATCAAGCGCACGAACTGCCTCGTGATCTTCATCAACCAGATCCGCATGAAGATCGGCGTGATGTTCGGCAACCCCGAAACCACCACGGGCGGCAATGCGCTGAAGTTCTACTCGTCGGTGCGTCTCGACATTCGCCGGATCGGCTCGATCAAGAAGAACGACGAGGTGATCGGCAACGAAACGCGCGTGAAGGTCGTCAAGAACAAGGTTTCGCCGCCGTTCCGCGAATCGATCTTCGACATTCTCTACGGCGAAGGCATCTCGCGTCAGGGCGAAATCATCGATCTCGGCGTGCAGGCCAAGATCGTCGACAAGGCCGGCGCCTGGTACAGCTACAACGGCGAGAAGATCGGTCAGGGCAAGGACAACGCGCGTGAATTCCTGCGCGAGAATCCGGAAATCGCGCTCGAGATCGAGAACCGCATCCGCGAATCGCTCGGCGTGGCCGCCATGCCCGAAGGCTTCGTGGGCGGCGGCGCCGACGAAGCCGAGGCGATGGACGAAGAAGAGTGATGCGTCGCAGCCGGGGGCGCCCGGACGATCCGGTCGCCGCATCGGCGTCGCCGCGCGAGCCTCGCGCGAGCGGCGACGGGCGGCAGGCCGATCGCCCTGCACCCGGCGGCACGCGGGCAGGCACAGGGCGGCCAGGCGGCCGCCCGGCAGCGAGGGCATCCGATGACGATGCCCTCGTTGCGTTTCAGCAGGCGATGAACGCCGCGGGCGATCCTTTCGATCCCGACGAATCGTTCGATGCGCACGACGCCGCGCGCGGTATCCGCGCGCGCACGGTGCGCGGCGCCGCGGCGCCCGGCTCCGTCGGCGTAACCGCGGATGCCACGCGCACCAGCGCCACGCGCACGACCACTGCCACGCGCTCGCGTCCCACCCATTTCGAAAACGCCGACGGCGACCAGTACTCGCGCACCAGCGAGCACGCCACGCGTCGCACCCGGCGTCGCACGCCGGGGCCGTTCGACGAGCGCGATGCGGGTGATTCGACTCGCAGCACCGCACGCCGCGCCACGTCCTCGTCGGGCGAGCCCGGCGATGCTACGGGCACCCCACGTCGCGCCGCGTCCGAGCGTCCGGCTCGTTCGCTGAAGGGCCGCGCGCTCGGCTATCTGTCGCGCCGCGAATACAGCCGCTCCGAACTCGCCCGCAAGCTCGCGTCCTACGCCGAGGAAGGCGACGACGTCGACGCCGTGCTCGATGCGCTCGAGCGCGACGGCTGGCTGTCCGACGCGCGTTTCGCCGAAAGCCTCGTGCACCGGCGCGCCTCGCGCATGGGCAGCGCGCGGATCCTCGGCGAGCTCAAGCGCCACGCGCTCGACAGCACGCTCGTCGAAGCCGCCAGCGAGCAACTGCGCGATACCGAGTTCAGCCGTGCCCAGGCCGTCTGGCGCAAGAAATTCGGCAGCCTGCCCGGCTCGCCGGCCGAGCGTGCCAAACAGGCACGTTTCCTCGCGTCGCGCGGCTTCTCCAGCGGCACCATCGTGAAGCTGCTCAAGGGTGGCGAGGACGAATTCGGCGATTTCTGAGCGTCCCGTTTCCTTGCAAACAGCCGTCGATTTGGCTGGGTTCCGACCCGGGATGCTGCATTGCAATCATTTGCCAATGCGGGTCAAACCGGATATTCGTGGCGATGCGACAAATACCCGATATGTTAAAATCCGCCCGTTTTCCAATTCGGCTTCAACCTTCCGCATGCCGTCAAATCAACCCGTGTCACGCCCCTTGTTGCGCCTCCGGCGCGCAGTCCCGGCGACCAGCGACCGGTGCGGCGGCCTGTGGGACGGCGTCTCCGATCCATTGCTCCGGCCGCAGCGCGGAACGGTGTCGGTGGAGGTGGCGCAGTCGAGCGGACAGCCGAACCATGAACCCAGGCTCAGCATGATTTTCGATCGCGAACCCCGTGCCGCCGACGCCGCCGCGTCGGGCCGGGAATCCCGTTCCGGTCGAAGCCAGGCCGCCACCCTCGCCTGTCGAGCATTTCTCGCTCACCCCCGCTTCGTCGTTCCCCGCCGTTCCTCCGCAGTTCCCCGCGTCGTTCCCCATGCTCCCGTCGTCATCCGCTTCGCTTTTCCGGCTGTGTCTTCGCGCGTTCGTGCTTCGTGCACGTCGACTGCGATCGTGCGCGCCGTGGCCGAGCGCTCATGCGGCACGAGGGGATGCACCGGGGCGGGCGGGGCGAGCAGCGGTCGGCGCGAAGCGATGCGAGAGCGATGCCCGGCAACGCGGACGTTCACTCCGACATGGCTCGGCGTGGGCAGCGGCGCGCACGATCGCGCAGGCAGCCCGCACGAAAATCGGAAAAATCAGTAGAAAGAAGCGACTGTCAATCGACATTTCATCCAACTCTCCAGACTGAAGGAATCACGCATGAAGATTCACGAGTATCAGGGTAAGGAAATCCTGCGGAAATTCGGCGTCGCGGTCCCGCGCGGCAAGCCGGCGTTCTCGGTGGACGAAGCGCTGAAGGTGGCGGAAGAGCTGGGCGGCCCGGTATGGGTCGTCAAGGCTCAGATCCATGCAGGTGGCCGTGGCAAGGGCGGTGGCGTGAAGGTTGCCAAGTCGCTCGATCAGGTGCGCGAATACGCCCAGCAGATCCTCGGCATGCAGCTCATCACGCATCAGACGGGTCCGGAGGGCCAGAAGGTCAACCGCCTGATGATCGAGGAAGGCGCCGACATCAAGCAGGAACTGTACGTCAGCCTCGTCGTGGATCGCGTGACCCAGAAGATCGTCCTGATGGGTTCGAGCGAAGGCGGCATGGACATCGAGGAAGTGGCCGAGAAGCATCCGGAACTGATCCACAAGGTCGTCGTCGAGCCGTCGACGGGCCTGCTCGACGATCAGGCCGACGACCTCGCCGCGAAGATCGGCGTGCCGGCAGCCTCGATTCCGCAAGCACGCGCGGTCCTGCAAGGCCTGTACAAGGCATTCTGGGAAACCGACGCATCGCTGGCCGAAATCAACCCGCTGAACGTTTCCAGCAACGGCACGGTCACGGCACTCGACGCGAAGTTCAACTTCGATTCGAACGCGCTGTTCCGTCACCCGGAAATCGTCGCGTACCGCGATCTGGCCGAAGAAGATCCGGCTGAAATCGAAGCGTCGAAGTTCGACCTTGCCTACATCTCGCTCGACGGCGACATCGGCTGCCTCGTGAACGGCGCGGGCCTCGCGATGGCCACGATGGACACGATCAAGCTGTTCGGCGGCGAACCGGCGAACTTCCTCGACGTCGGCGGTGGCGCGACGACCGAGAAGGTCACCGAGGCGTTCAAGCTGATGCTGAAGAACCCGGACCTGAAGGCGATCCTCGTCAACATCTTCGGCGGCATCATGCGCTGCGACGTGATCGCCGAAGGCGTGATCGCCGGCTCGAAGGCCGTGAACCTCGGCGTGCCGCTCGTGGTGCGCATGAAGGGCACGAACGAAGACCTGGGCAAGAAGATGCTGGCCGAATCCGGTCTGCCGATCATCTCGGCGGACAGCATGGAAGAAGCCGCGCAGAAGGTCGTCGCGGCCGCCGCCGGCAAGTAAGCATCGTTGCATTGAACACGCATGGCGGCGCGCGCAGACGCGACGCCCATCGAACAGAGGTCAATACATGTCGATTCTGATCAACAAAGACACGAAGGTCATCACGCAGGGCATCACCGGCAAGACCGGCCAGTTCCACACGCGCGCCTGCCGCGAGTACGCGAACGGTCGCGAGGCCTACGTCGCGGGTGTGAACCCGAAGAAGGCCGGCGAGGATTTCGAAGGCATTCCGATCTACGCGAGCGTCAAGGAAGCGAAGGCCGAAACCGGCGCGACCGTGTCGGTCATCTACGTGCCGCCGGCAGGTGCCGCCGCCGCGATCTGGGAAGCCGTCGAGGCCGACCTCGATCTGGCGATCTGCATCACGGAAGGCATTCCCGTGCGCGACATGATCGAAGTGAAGGACCGCATGCGTCGCGAAGGCCGCAAGACGCTGCTGCTCGGGCCGAACTGCCCGGGCACGATCACGCCGGACGAACTGAAGATCGGCATCATGCCGGGTCACATCCACCGCAAGGGCCGCATCGG
>JASLEG010000241.1 GCA_030151225.1 Burkholderia sp.
TCCGCCGGCGATCCGCAAGATCATCTACACGACGAACGCGATCGAGAACATCAACGCGCAACTACGCAAGATCATCAAGACGCGAGGTCACTTTCCCAGTGACGAAGCGGCCACCAAGCTCATCTGGCTGGCCTTGCGTAACATCACGGCTGGATGGGGACACGCAGCGCATGACTGGAAGGCGGCGATGAACCAGTTCGCCATCCTCTACGAAGAACGTTTCGCTCGACCATCGGTGTGATGTTCAACTCGCCTTGAACACGGAAATTCTGACACTCCCCGCCACGTGGATGCGAGCATTTTTTCCCGGCACGTCATCAATGCGCTGATCAGTCTATCCAGGGGGACCCGGTAACGCATGACGAGGTCCAGCTGAGGTCCGTACACTTCAGCCTCCAACTGGTCCAACCCCTTCTCACGATTGACGACAATGACCGGATCGTCGTCAAAAAATATCTCGATCGTCGAATAGTCGTACTCATGCGGCC
The DNA here is from genome assembly GCA_030151225.1 of Burkholderia sp. Taxonomy (GTDB): domain Bacteria; phylum Pseudomonadota; class Gammaproteobacteria; order Burkholderiales; family Burkholderiaceae; genus Burkholderia. Next base: position 489 of record JASLEG010000241.1, read on the forward strand.
CCGAACACCAGCCGGTGAAAACCTCTTCCGTACTTTGCTCTTTCATATCGCACCTCAACTCATTAAAAATAAAAAATATGATTTTTTAATTTTTTGCCTTATCAACATTCCTTGGATTGAGCACATGCGCAAACCGTCCATCACCTTCATATCGCAAGCCCGTTCCATCAGGAGCCCTATATTCAACACCGCCTCCACCTAAATCATCCCGAACTGTTGTCGGTGTCGTACACCGTCACGAGCGAGTATTTTTCTGCCGTATCTTGAATCTTGACGATCGCGCCTGCCTCAGCCGTGCCCTTGAGAATCGGTACCGCATCGTTCGTCACACTGCCTGCTGGAATCACGTCATGCCCCGCACCATCGCCACGGATTACCTCGTTGATCGACGGTCGGTCGGGCGGCGTCGTATCGATAACGATGTCGTAACTGCGTGATACGGCGCTGACTTCTCCGGCAGAGTCGATCGAAATGGCAGTGAGTTGGTGCACTCCGTCGGCAAGCGGTTGGGGAAATTTCACCGCCCATACGCCGCGTCCCCCAAGCGCTACGCTGGCAATCGGCTCGTTGCCGCCATTGTCGAAAACATGAATGGTCGTGCCGATCTGCGCGCGACCTTCCAAGGTCGGCATATTGTCATTGGTCACCCTCCCTCGGTTGACAGCCCCCGTATGGGGTCTCACAGCGGCGAAAGCCTGATCCAGCAGCGGGCGGCTCGGCATATTCGGCTCCTTGGCGCACGTATCGCGCGCAACAGTTGATCACCACCCGCCACCCTATCCGCCAAATCCATCCCGATAAAATGCTCGACTGTCGCGGCTTGACGACCCTCAAGCCACGCGCCTCGGCAAAAAAAAACGAGGCCACCCGGGCCTCGTTTTTCCACTGCACGTCACGCGCCGCCGCGCGGCGCTCACGCCAGCGTGCGCACCTTCGGCTCGCGGTCGTAGAAGCGCGTCGCCGCCGCCTTCACGAACTCCGCGCCCAGATCGGTCACGCCCGCATCGGCCTCGATGCCGGCGCGGTCGAGCAGCGCCTGCGCGCCGGCGTCGTGCCCGATCGCCTTCAGATGCGCGTACGCGTCGAGCACGAAGGCCACGGCGGCCGAATCCTGCGCGAGCTTCTGCGCGGCCTCGTCGGTCAGCACCAGCGCGACGGCGTCCACCAGCACCGACGGCGTGCCGGCCAGTTGCCCGTCGGCGGCCAGCGTGCCGCCCTTCACGGCCACCCCGCCCACCTTCGGCGCGATCAGCATGGCACGGCCGCCGTCCTTCTCGACGGCGGCCACCAGCGCGTCGATCGCGGCCTTGTCCGAGCCCTCGTCGAACAGGATCCCCACCTTGCGGCCGACCAGCGTATGTTTCGCATTGGCGACGATCGACAGCGCCGGCGACGGCTTCATGTCCACCGGCTCGCGCGCGACCGGCGCGGCGTCGGGCAGCGGCATCGCGAGCCCGTCGGCCACGCGCTGCGCGAGCGATTCGTCGACATTGCGCAGCCGCGACAGCATCCGCACGCGCACGGCCTCGAGCACCACCTTCGACAGCTCGAACACGAACGCGGACGCCACGTGCGCCTGCTCGATCGGCTCCAGCGAGCGATACAGCAGGCGCGCCTGGCTGTAGTGATCGGCGAACAGCTCGGCGCGCACGCGCAACTTCTCGGCCGGATCGTTGCGCTCGGCATTCGCCGTGAAGGTGCTGAAGCCCTCGGCCGGTGCCTCGCGCGGGCCGCCGTCCTCGCCGGCCTCGCCCAGCGAATTCGGCTCGTAGTTGGCGCGCCCTTCCGGCACCCTGGTCTGCATCATCCCGTCGCGCTGGAAGTTGTGGAACGGGCAGCGCGGCGCGTTGATCGGGATCTGGTGGAAGTTGGTGGTGCCGAGCCGCGACTTCTGCGTGTCGAGATAGCTGAACAGCCGGCCCTGCAGCAGCGGATCGTTCGTGAAGTCGATGCCGGGCACCACGTTCGACGGCAGGAACGCCGCCTGTTCGGTCTCGGCGAAGAAGTTCTTCGCGTTGGCGTTCAGCGTCATGCGCCCGATCGTCTCGACCGGAATCTCCTCCTCGGGGATCAGCTTGGTGGCGTCGAGCACGTCGTACGGCTGCTTCGCCGCCCAGGCCTCGTCGAACACCTGCACGCCGAGATCCCATTCCGGGAAATCGCCGGCCTCGATCGCCTCGTACAGGTCGCGGCGGTGGTAGTCGGGATCGGCACCGGCGATCTTCACGGCCTCGTCCCAGCAGGTGGACTGCACGCCGAGCACGGGCGTCCAGTGGAACTTCACGTACTTGCCCTCGCCCTTCGCGTTGACGAAGCGGAACGTGTGCACGCCGAAGCCCTGCATCATGCGCAGCGAGCGCGGAATCGCGCGATCCGACATCGCCCAGATCAGCATGTGCGTGCTCTCGGGCATCAGGCTCGCGAAATCCCAGAACGTGTCGTGCGCGGACGCCGCCTGCGGATAGCCGCGATCGGCCTCCATCTTCACGCTGTGGATCAGGTCCGGAAACTTGATCGCGTCCTGGATGAAGAACACCGGAATGTTGTTGCCCACCAGATCCCAGTTGCCCTCCTCCGTGTAGAACTTCACGGCGAAGCCGCGCACGTCGCGCGGCGTGTCCACGGAGCCGGCGCCGCCCGCCACGGTGGAAAAGCGCGCAAACACCGGCACCTCGCTGCCGGCCTTCTGGAACAGGTTCGCGCGCGTGAGTTCCGGAATCGCCCTGGTGCAGCGAAATACGCCGTGCGCGCCACTGCCGCGCGCGTGCACGATGCGCTCGGGGATCCGCTCGTGATCGAAGTGGAAGATCTTCTCGCGCAGCACGAAATCCTCGAGCAGCGCGGGGCCGCGCTGGCCGGCCTTCAGGCTGTTCTGGTTGTCCGATACGGGCACGCCGAAGTTGGTGGTCAGCGCCTCGGGATGCGCCTGCTTGCCGCTGCCGCCTTGCTGCTGATGGGTTTCGCCGCCGTTGCCGATCGGGTCGGCCTGCTTTGCTGCTTTCGTCTTGGCCATGCATTCCTCCACGGAGGGGTTGTGGGGTGGGGGGATTCGGTCCGCGATCGCGCCCGCGCCCCGCGTGGCAAATCACGCAGGCGGTGGCGACGGTCTGCAAAAACTACAAACCGGGGCGATCGTCGGGAAGCATCGACACGTCGCGCCGCCTGGCAGGCGGGCGCGCGTGTCGTCGAGGCAGGCTTCCGCAATATGCGGACCCGGCCGTCGCGGCGCGGTGAGGCAGGGGCAGAAGAAGCGGGGAAGGAAGCCGTGGCGGCCGCGAACGGCCGCCGACGCTCAGCGGCGCAGATGCGCGTCGACGAGCGGCGCGAGCGCCTCGGCGTGCACGCTCGCCAGATCGTGGCCGCCGCCGGCCACCACGTGCAGGCGCGCGTCGGGCAGCGCGTCGCGCAGGCGCTCGCCCACGGCCACCGGGCTGATCGGATCGGCATCGCCCCAGATCAGCAGCGCGGGCTGCGTGATCGCGTGCAGGCGTGCGCTGTAGTCGTCGCGATGCGTGACGAACCAGTCCGGCAGAGGCGGGGTGCGCGCGGCGAACGCCTCGCGCCAGTCCTGCGCGCCGGCGTCGGCCATGTTCACGCCGCCCGAGGTGACGCTCAGCACCAGATGCGTGATCAGTTCGGGCCGCTCGAGCGCGGCGCGCACGGCCAGCACGCCGCCCATCGATTGCGCGATCAGCGCCGTGGGCCGGTCGATGCGCGGCAGCACGCGCGCGAGCAGATCGTCGAGGTTGCGGATCGACGGGTCGGCCGGTTCGCCGCCGAAGCCCGGATAGGCCACGATCTCGCGCTCGGCAGGATGCGCGAGACGCTCGGCGAGCGGGCGCCAGAAGCCGGTGTCGCCCGATGCGCCCGGCAGGAACAGCAGCCTGGTGGGTGGGGAAGTCATGCTGATGATGGCCCTCGTGTGTTGGTGTGATGGGTCGCGATGTGGTGTGGTGCAGCCTGGACGACTGCGGCGCGCGGCGCGCGGGTATCATCGCGCTTTACCCGCCGCCGCCATGCTCACGCTCAAGCTGACGCTCGTCCCGCTGTTCCTGCTCGTGGTTTCGATGTCCGGCACCTGGTGGGGGCCGTCGATCGCGGGCTGGCTCGCGGGGTTGCCCGTGGTGGCGGGGCCGATCCTGTTCCTGCTGGTGCTCGCGCACGGCCCCGCGTTCGGCGCGCATGCGGCGCTGCTCTCGCTGGCCGCCATTCTCGCATCGGAAGCCTTCAATTTCGCCTACGCCTGGACCTGCCGCGCGCGCGGCTGGCCGGTCGCGCTCGCGGCCGGGCTCGCCACGTGGGCCGTGGCCGCGTCGGCGCTGTCCGCGTTTCCCGAATCGTCCAATTTGCCGCTCGCGGCGGTGGCCGCCGCGCTGGCCGCGATCGCGTTCGGGCGCGCCTTCCTGCCGCGCACCGCGATCGGCGCGGCCAGCCTGCCGCTCACGCGCCGCGACCTGGCCGGGCGCATGCTGGCCGGCGCACTGCTCACGCTCGCAGTCACCGCCGTGTCGGGGCGCGCGGGGCCGGCGTGGAGCGGCCTGCTGGCCGTGTTTCCGCTGCTCGGCAGCGTGCTGGCGGTGTCGTCGCACCGTGCGCACGGCCCCGATTTCGCGATCGCGCTGCTGCGCGGCATGGTGCTCGGGCGCTTCTCGTTCGTGGCGTTCTGTCTGATGCTCGCGTTCGGGTTGCCGCTGGCGCCGGGCTTGCCTGTGTGGGTCGTGTTCTTGGCCGGTTCGCTCGTGGCGATGACGGTGCAATGGGGGACGCGGCGGCTGGCGCGGGGCGCGGGTGGGCGCGTGGCAGGGGGAGGCACGGCGGCTTCCGGGCGATGAATCGACGAGAACGTGCCTGGAACACGAATTACGGACAGGCCTGGGGCCGCCGATCGTGCATTCGGACAACGCTTGCCCGCGATCCAATCGGCAGCATGATCGCCCCGGACGTTCCACTTGAAGATCCCGGATAACTGTCCGAATCAGCGAGGCCACCTCTAATCTCCGTTTTCGCCGCCAGGCTTTTGCGGGGGACGTCACGGCGTGGACCGGAAATTGCGCATTCCCATGCTCACGTCGAGTGGCGATCCTCGGCACATTGATCCGGACGTCGGAATGCGAGCCACGCCTATTTCCGAGCTCATTAAGGAATTGCTTCCCAATGACCGAGCATTTCGCGACCCTCCGATGTTCATCGCGCAAATTCAAGCACCTCTCAGGCGCCCCTCGGCGTGTCGTCATCGTGGACGATTTTTTAGATGCCGCCGATGCTGAAGCGGCATTTCTCCGCATCTGCGGCGGATACGATGTTCAGTGCTGCGGTGATAGCGCGGCAGCGTGCCACCTGGCGGCATCGCGAAATGCGGATATCGGACTGGTGGATATCAATATGCCGGGCATGGACGGATTCGACGTCGCCCGGGCGTTCCGCCGCTGCGCGCAAACTCGCGAGACGGTGCTGATTGCCTGCACGGCCCGGGATTGGATGACGATCGCGGTCGAAGCTCGAGCCTCGGGTTTCGACGGCTACTTCGGGAAGGGATCGGATCCCAACGGTCTGCTATCTCTCTTGGCCCAGTTTGAGTAGTGCGACAAAGGGCTATCCACTCGGCTTTTTCGGCGCAAATGCAATGCGAGGTTTTGGCATTGCGTGCCCGACGAGCGCGTCGAAAGCCCTCACTGACATGATCGAAACGTGGCTGGCCGCCTGGGTAGCCACCGATGACGGGGCGGTCTTTCCCGACCATTAATCGAGTCAGGCAGCCGCAACAAGCGATCGATAAACGACGCCTCTCGATCATCGAACGTGCAAGAACGATCTGATATTCTTCGCCTCTCATTCTGGCTCGGCAGGAGCAATGACATGCGTTGGATACTGAGTTCCGTACTGGCAATCGTATGCATGTGTCCCGCGCTAGCCGCCCCGGCCGCTTTTCACGCCGGCGTAGTCCGTCTCACGGTGGTGGACGAGGCGGCTCCTTTCGACACGGTCGTCTTTTACCCGACGCATGAACGTGAGGTTCCATGGCAAGCGGGTCCGTTCACCGTTGAGGCGACGCGCAATGCTCCGATCGCACCGGATAATCGCTTGCCGGTCGTATTGATCTCGCACGGACGAGGTGGCGGCCCCCTCAGCCACCTTGGATTGGCTATCGCTCTGGCTCGCGCCGGATTCATCGCCGTCCTGCCGACCCACGTTGGTGACGCCTCAGGCTATCCCCGTGCGCCATCGCAAGCCCGGATTCTGATCGATCGCCCCCGGCAGGCAGAGGCCGCGCTCAATGCAACCCTCGCGGATCCACGGTTTTCGGCAAGCGCCGACGCAGGACGAATCGGCATGATCGGATACTCGGCGGGCGGTTATACAGCCCTGATTCTCGCGGGAGCGAAACCCGACTTTGCGTCCGCAAATGCATACTGCGCGAACCACGATGATCCCGGATCGTGTCCGCGTTCAGCATCCGGCAATGGTATGAACGGCGCTCCGGGTAAAGCGGCGGTATCCGATCAATTGGCAAGCTGGCAACCGCCCGTTGATCGTCGCCTGAAGGCCTTGGTGCTGATGGATCCACTGGCCATGATGTTCGAGGCGCCTGGCTTGTCCGCTGTACGCGTACCGACGATGCTTTATCGACCGCAGGACGACAGCTATCTTGGTTCCGCGAGAAACTCGCTTGCCGTTGTATCGGGCTTGCCCACACCGCCTGCAACCCACATCGTTCCAGGCAATCACTTCGTTTTCATTGATCCTTGTCCGGCCTCGGTCGCAGTCAGTGCGGCGCTAATTTGCCAGGATGCGCCCGGGATTGATCGGGTGGAGATTCATCGCCAGATCGATCAGGAGGTCGTGAACTTCCTGCGAGCAAATCTATGACCCATCCGGGATGAATGACATGGCCCACGGCATGAGCGTCGCATAGTCGTCAGCGGTTGCAGCGAGAGGTGACTTCGCGAACAGCGAGACGAGATCGTGATATGGGTCGATGCCATTGGCCTTGCATGTCTCGACCAGTGAGTAAAGATTGGCACTGGCCTGTGCGCCGGCAACGGTGTCGGCAAACAGCCCCCCTTCCTTCCGACGACGAATGCCTGATGGCGGAGATCGTCGGCAAGCGGTCCATCAAGAACACCTCCCGACACCCGATATGCGGCATCAGGCGTATCAGTGCGTGTAATGCGTCGTAATCTGCATACCTGCGACCTACGTCAACGTGATTTGGATTCGTATCGTTCTGAGAAGGCGACGCAGTGTCGGATATCTCACCGGTAGCTCGTCATCAACGAAGCAACGAAGCAACGACGGAGAATGCCCTTGTTTTCGTTCCGCCCTCTCGCCTATGCCCTGCCTGCCGCGTTAATCATCGTATCAGCGCCGACCGTTTCGGACGCCCAAGGTGCCCAGCCGGTTTTCCTTGCAACGGGCCCGGACGCTCTCGCCTACGGGCAGGCGTTAGGCTACCCGATCGGCCTGCCGCTTTTGCGACAGCCGTACATGGTCGGAAACTATTCTCACTACGATAGTCTGCATCCATCTCATCTTGTCGAGCGGGCCGAGACGCCGTCAGTACTCGAGCGGGCATCCACGGAGCCACGCGTCAGTTACCGATATGACAACCAAGATCTGACGATACAGGACTACTTGGCGCGCAATCCGACAACCGGCCTGCTGATCGCGAAGGGTAGCTCGATCCTCTTCGAGCACTATCAATACGGGCGAAACGACCAGCAACGCTTCATGTCCGAGTCGATGGCGAAGACGTTTGTTTCGATGCTGGTCGGCATTGCCGTGGCCGAACACAAGATTCGCTCGATCGACGACCCCGTTCAAGCATATGTTCCCGAGTTGCAGGACAGCGGGATTGGAGCGGTATCTATCCGCGCGTTGTTGCACATGGCCTCTGGCATTGCGTACACGCAGAGCTATTCCAAGTCGGACGACAACGCGAAGCTCCACGAGCTGTTGCTGTCGGCCACGGGTCCAGGACCGATTGCGACGGTCAAGCTGTTCAATCGACGCGTCGCTGACCCGGATACTGTCTTCAGCTATGCAAGCCTCGATACGGAAACGTTGGGCCTGGTTCTGACGCGCGCGACCGGCATGAGCCTTTCCAAATATCTGCAGACACGCATCTGGCAGCCGATGGGGGCCGAAGCCGACGCGAGCTGGATCATCGACAACACCGGCCAGGAAATTGCCTCGTGCTGCTTCAATGCCACGTTGAGAGACTACGCGCGGTTCGGGTTGTTGCTGGCACATGACGGTGCATTCAACGGCCGCCAGATTGTGCCGAAGCAATGGGTGCTGGACGCAACCAAGTCCGCCAGTCCCGGTTCCTTTCTCGCGACGGGGAAGGGGGAACACCCATCCGGGTACGGATATCAGGTTTGGCTGCTATCCGGAACGCGCAGAATGTTTGCGCTAGAAGGCGTCTATGGACAGCGCATCTTTGTCGATCCCGAGTCAGGCTTGGTCCTGGTGCACACCGGCGTTCGCACGCAGGCCGTCGGGGCAACGGGAGAGGCCGAGCTTCGTGCACTCTGGTACGGTTTAGTCAAGCAGTTCGCTGGATGAGGTGAGACGTGCGGTCAGCGTGGATCGGTCGGCATTTTCCAAGGAAGCAATGCGTCCTAGTCGTCCACGTTCTTCGCCAGTGGGAGGCGTTGGATGACCCTGCCTCGTTTCCACGTACGGCAGATCACGCTGCGATCATCGCGGCCTCGTAGGCGGCGGGAGTGAGAAAGCCGATCGAGGTAGGCAGGCGCTCGCGATTCCAATAGCCTTCGATCCAGTTTCTCCGACATGCCATCCTCCGTACATACAGGAAATCAACAAAATTCCCGCTGTACGCGAAATCGAGGCCTGGTCACCACGGTCATGCCTGATCGCAATGCACCTTGAAATGGGTCAGCACGGCTGGCCCGAATGCATTGCTGATCGCGACATCCACCGCATCGCGGCCGTATGCCATCAAGACGCGGCCGATACGCGGCGCATTGTTTCTCGGGTCGAAGGTCTGCCAACTGCCTCCCACGTAGGCTTCGAACCAGCCCGCGAAATCCATCGGCGCCGTCGCGGGCGGCAAGCCCACGTCACTGATATAGCCGGTGCAATAGCGCGCCGGAATATTCATGGCACGACACAGCGTGACACCCAGGTGTGCGAAGTCCCGGCAAACGCCCTTGCGTTCGCGGTACGCCTCCAGGGCGGTCCTGGTGGATCTCGCCTGCCCGTAATCGAATTCGATGTGCTGATGCACAAAATCGCAGATCGCCAACACGGTCTCGCGTCCGGGCGCGCAGTGGCCGAACAGCTGCCATGCAGTCTCGACCAGGAGATCCGTTTCACAATACCGGCTTCCCAATAGAAAGATCAGCGTATCGTGGGGCAGTTGCTCGACCGGATGGCCCCAGCTGTTGGCGGGTCGTGCTTCCATGACATCGGGCACGTTGAGGATTGCGGTTGTGTGAAACTTGACCTGTCCGATCGGGGCGACGGTGCGGCTGCACAGATTGCCGAACGAATCTCGATACTGGCTGATGGGCAGTGGCGGATCGGTGATGAGTACGTCGGCCACCACCATATCCCGCGCATGGGAAAAATGCGTGTGCAGCATCAGCATCATCGGCGTGGGGTGTGGGCACTCGTACGACAGTTCATATCCGACGCGCAGCTTCATGAAGCCTCCTTGACCAGAACGATCTTGACCGCCGCGCCTCGCAGCCTGGCGACGCGCGCCTGGATATGCCCGGCGGAGCAGTAGCAGTAGATGAAGCGAGGAAAAAGAGGGGGAATCAGTCGGCGGGGCCCAGCAAGACATCGATGGCGGCCTGCCCCGCGATTTCGGCAACCAGATAAGCCCATCGCTCGGTAAAGGGGCCGTGGCGCAGCGGGATGCGGCCTCCCCGTGCGCCCAGCACTTCGAGATTCGTGCCGCTTTTCACCTGGAAGGTCACGTCAAAAGTGTCTGACGTGGCCGGGGTCAATTCGACATGAATATCGAAGCCGCGATAGGCGATGACCCGATGCATGACAGTCTCCTTCAGGATTTCGCAGACTAACACGAACTGCCCGGAACAGTCCGTCCGGCCCGGAGTCGCGTCTTCATGGCTGCGACCATCGGCTGGCCGGCAGACTCGCGCTCGATACCGGCTCGAACGATGGTGCTCTATCGTACCGACTTGGAGATGGGTTGTGCCGCACCTTGAAGTCCGGCGAATCCGTCTCCAGGAAAAACATGGACTACCCGATCTACATCACTCGCCTTGGTATGTACCGGTATCACGGCGCGCTACCGGATTTCCCAGCGGTGCAGGCCGAAGGCGACTCCTATGCGGAATTGCACGCGCTGGCCGCCAGCGCGATCGTCGCCTGCTACGACAAGCAGGCACGTCTCGTTCCTGCTCCCACCACTGACATGGCGATCCTGCAGACCTCGGCGCTCGATACCGGCAAGGGAATCTGGCGATTCGTCGATATCGACCTCGGCGGGGTGCGGTCAACCAGCCTGCGCATCGAGCTATGCCTGCCCAGGCAGGTCGTGTACGACATCGATCGAATGGCGAAGGCGCTGGGCACCACACGCGAGGTGGCCGTGTCCCTGATGTGCGAGCGCAGCGGCCATCCCGCGCGCGGCGTCGGCCCCGATCGCCTGGCACCGGCCGCCTTGCCTGCCTTGCCGCTCATGTGAGGTGTCGCTCGATCGGATGACGCGTTGCCCAGGCCGGCTGCCGGTTCGTCACCGCGCGAGGTGTGTTCCAGCCGGTCGCCGCCCGCGCAGCGGCCGCGCCATGCGCAACGCAGAGTCGCGCTCGGGGAGAGGTCGTGTTGACAGGTCATTTTGCGCGAGGCAGGCGTTCCCCCTGGAGCCATACCCTGCCGATTCGCGAGGAGTTCTTTGGCGACGAGCGGCTGGCGCAGCACGCGGCGAGCCTTGCGCACGCGCAGACGGTGGCACCCCGTCAGACATTCGGGCCGTCCGTGGCCCTGGCCCGGCGCTTGAAGCACAACGCGGATCACCTGCTGAAGGCCTATCGCAACACCGTGGTGTCGGATGCACTCGGCGAGCAGATCATGCCTGCCGCGGAATGGCTGCTCGACAACTACCACCTGATCGCGGAACAAGTGCACCAGGTTCGTGAGGATCTTTCCCCGCGCTACTATCGCCAGTTGCCCAAACTCGACGATGGGCCGTTCGCAGGTTATCCGCGCGTGCTCGGCATCAGCTGGGCCTTGGTCGCCCATACCGACAGTCGTTTCGATCCTGATGTGCTGTGCCGCTTCATGCTGGCCTATCAGGCCGTGGCGCCACTGACGATCGGCGAGCTATGGGCGGTGGGGATCACGCTGCGAATCGTGCTGATCGAGAACCTGCGGCGGCTCGCTGACCAGATCACCGACGAGCGGCAGGCACGGCTCGATGCCAATGCGCTGGCCGATCGCCTGCTCGGCGAAGGCGGGAAGGCGCGCGAAGCGGCCGGCCCGCTGATGGTGCGTCACGCATATGCGGTATCGCGCGACGCCTTCGCGGTGCAGCTGATTCAGCGCTTGCACGATCACGACCCGACCATCGCGCCCGTGCTGTCGTGGCTGCACCAGCAACTGGCGCTGCGCGGCACGACGCCGGACCGAATCGTGTCCGCCGTCAACCACGAACAGGGCGCGGCCAATCTGACCGTGCGCAACATCATCACCAGCCTGCGCCTGATCTCCGAGATCGATTGGACCGAGCTATTCGAGCAGATCAGCCCGGTCGACCACGCGTTGCGTCAGCATCCGGGGTTCTCGCTGATGGATTTCCCGACCCGCAACCGCTATCGGGACGCGGTCGAGGCGCTGTCCCGTGGTTCACGGGTCAGCGAACTGGAGATCGCTCGTCGGGTCGTTGCCGAGGCGCAGGCGTGCGGCGCCGGTCGTGCGTCGGATGCCGGGGATACGCCGGTCCGCGAGGCCGATCCCGGCTATCACCTGCTGGCCGGCGGCCGCGCCGCGCTCGAAGCGTCGATCGGTTATCGCGCGCCGCCTGGCCAATGGTGGCGGCGCCTGACGCGGCGCACCGGCCTGGCCGGATATCTCGGCCGCATCGGCTTGCTTGTCGCGACCCTGCTGGCAGCGATCCTGGCTTGGCTGGCACGCGAGAAAGTGCCCGGCCCCTGGCTGGTCGGGCTTGGCGTGGCCGGCTTGCTGCCGGTGCTCGATGTGGCGGTGGCACTGGTCAATCGCGGGGTGATGCACGACATCGGCACGAGCCCGCTGCCGGGACTCGATTTGCTCGATGGCATCCCGCCGGCCTTGCGCACGATGGTTGCCGTACCGATGCTGCTGAGTTCGGAAGCCGCGCTCGCCGAGCAGATCGAGCGTCTGGAGATCCACCATCTCGCGAGCCCCTCGGGCGCGCTCTATTTCGCCTTGCTGTCCGACTGGGTGGACGCGCCGGTGCCCCGCCTCGAGTGCGACGACGCACTGCTGGCCGACGCGATGGCGGGCATCGATCGCTTGAACCGACGCTACCCGGTGGCCGCGGGCGAGCCGGCTCGCTTCCTGCTGCTGCATCGCGCGCGCGTCTGGAACGAAAGCGAGCGATGCTGGATGGGTTGGGAGCGCAAGCGCGGCAAGCTCCACGAACTGAACCGCCTGCTGCGCGGTGCGCCCGATACTTCTTTCCTGGCTTCGCACGGCCGGCCGCCCAGCGTGCCGTCCGATGTGCGCTATGTAATCACGCTCGACGCCGATACGCGGCTGCTGCGCGACACCGTGCGCCGCCTGATCGGCAAGATGGCGCATCCGCTCAACCGTCCAGTATTTGATCCGGCCGGCCAGCGCATCGTCGAGGGTTATGGCGTGCTGCAACCGCGTGTGAGCGCCTCGCTGGCGAGCGGTGAGGAGGGATCGCTGTTCCAGCGGATATCCTCGGGCGCGCACGGCATCGATCCCTACACGTCGGCCGTATCGGACCTCTATCAGGATCTGTTCGACGAAGGTTCCTACGCCGGCAAAGGCATCTACGACGTCGACGCGTTCGAGGCCGCGCTGGCCGGCCGCGTGCCCGACAACACGGTGCTCAGCCACGACCTGTTCGAGGGCATCTTCGCGCGGGCCGGCCTGGCCTCCGACATCGAGGTCGTGGAGGCCGCGCCGTCCCGCTACGATGTCGCCGCCGCGCGCCTGCACCGCTGGGCACGCGGTGACTGGCAACTGTTGCCCTGGCTGGTATTCGGCCATGGCCCCCTGCCGGCGGTCGGCCGCTGGAAGATGCTGGACAACCTGCGTCGCACGCTGACCGAGCCCGCCTGGCTGTTCGCGCTGCTGGCCGGCTGGCTGCTGCCGTCGCCGCGCGCCGCGCTGGTGTGGAGCGGGTTCGTGCTGGCGACGATCGCGCTGCCCCTGTCACTGCCCGCCCTGTGCGCGCTGCTGCCGAGCTGGCATCGCGCACAGGTCAAGATGACCCGGCGCAGCCTGTTCCATGGCTGGGTCGTGCAGTGGTGCTTCGCCGGCCTGAGCTTCGGCCTGTCGCTCGTGATGCTGCCGCAGAAGGCCTGGTCGATGGGCGATGCGATCGTGCGGACCCTGTTCCGCGTGGGGGTCAGCCGACGCCACCTGCTCGAATGGGCCACGGCGGCCGAGGCGGCCGCGCGCGCCCGGCCGAGGCTGGCATCCACCTACCTGCAGATGCGCGGCGGCGTGATGCTCTCGCTGCTCGGCGCGGCCGCGGTGCTGGCGGCTGGCTGGCGCTTCGATCGCCCCGCCGGCTGGCTGGTACTGCCCTTCGCGTCGGCCTGGCTCGCGGCGCCGGCGATTGCCTGCTGGCTGAGCCGGGCGCCGAGGTCGGCCGGCGATCTGGCCGTGTCGCCCGTCGACGCGCGTCAGTTGCGGCTCGATGCGCGGCGCACCTGGCGATACTTCGAGCGCTTCGTGACGGCCGACGACCAAATGCTGCCGCCCGACAATTTCCAGGAGGATCCGAAGCCCGTCATCGCGCATCGCACCTCGCCGACCAATCTCGGCCTGTACCTGCTGTCAACCGTCAGCGCGCGCGAGTTCGGCTGGCTCGGCACCCGGGATGCGGTGTCGCGGCTGGAGGCGACGCTGGTGACCATGGAGCGGCTGGCACGCCATCGCGGTCATTTCTACAACTGGTACGACACGCGGGATCTGCAGCCGCTCGAGCCGAGGTACGTATCGAGCGTGGACAGCGGCAATCTCGCCGGTCACCTGATCGCGCTCGGCAATGCCTGCCGCGCGTGGGGGCATCAGGTGCACGGCGCGGGACGTGAGGCGATCTGCGCGGGGATCGGCGATACGCTCGAGGTGCTGCGCGAGGCCCTGGACCGAGGCAGCGAGGCTCGTGGCATCCTGCGCGACGAATTCGAGCAGCTGGCCAACGAATTGGCGCTCGCCCTGGTGCTGGCCGGCGCGCCGGGAGGCGGCGAGGAGGCCGGCGAGGAGGCGGGCGCGGCGGCGCCTCGCGCCTCGTCGGCCTGGCCCGCGATCCCGATGCTGGCGGCTGCCGTCGCGGACGTCGCGCGCGCGCTGACGGACGAGGCGCAGCGGGCTTGCCGCGATGAAATGGACGACGTGCTGTTCTGGGCCCGCGCGCTCGAGCAGGCCGTGCAGGGCCACGGCCAGGACGCGGCGAGCACGCCGGAGCAGGCTGCCAAGCTCGACGCCCGCCTGCATGCGCTGACCGATGTCGCGTTGCGGATGGCCTATGCGATGGAGTTCGGCTTCCTGCTCGACCCGGCGCGCAAGCTGCTGTCGATCGGCTATGCGGTGGCCGACGGGCGGCTCGATCCCGGCAATTACGATCTGCTCGCGTCCGAGGCCCGGCTGGCGAGTTTCGTGGCGATCGCCAAGGGCGACGTGCCGGTGCGCCATTGGTTCCGGCTTGGGCGCCTGACCAGGCCGGTCGGACATGGCGCGGTGATGATCTCGTGGTCGGGCTCGATGTTCGAGTACCTGATGCCGTCGCTGGTGATGCGGGCGCCGGCCAGCAGCCTGCTGGCCCGCACCAGTCAAATGGTGGTGCGCCGTCAGATTGCCTACGGCGACGGCCTGAGCCTGCCATGGGGCATGTCCGAGTCCGCCTACAACGCGCGCGATATCGAGCTGACCTACCAATACTCGAGCTTCGGTGTGCCGGAACTGGGACTCAGGCGCGACCTGGCGCGGCATCTGGTGGTCGCGCCCTATGCCAGCGCGCTTGCGGCGATGGTCGCGCCGCACGCGGCCGCAGGCAATCTCGAACGGCTGCGCGCGGCAGGCGCGGGCGGGCGCTACGGTTTCTATGAAGCGCTCGACTACACGCCCGCTCGGGTGCCGGAAGGGCTGCCGCTGGTGGTGGTGCGCACGTTCATGGCCCATCACCAGGGCATGTCGATCGTGTCAATCGCCAATGCCTTGCTGGGCGGCCGCATCCGCGAGTTCTTCCATGCCGAGCCGGCGGTCCGCGCCACCGAGCTGTTGCTGCAGGAGCGCGTGCCGGGCCGCGTCGCGGCCGCGCGGCGGCGCGTCGATGCGAGCTTCGACGGCCGGGTTCGCGGCAGCGCCCGCACCGTGGCGCGACGCATGCACTCGGCCGACGATCCCACGCCCGTCACGCACCTGCTGTCCAACGGCCGCTACGCGGTGATGCTGACGGCCGCGGGTTCGGGCTACAGCCGCCGCGACGATCTGGCCATCACGCGCTGGCACGAGGATGCCACGCGCGACGACTGGGGGAGCTACCTCTATCTGCGCGACCTCGACAGCGGCGTGGTCTGGTCGGCGGGCTGGCAACCCACGGGCGCGGTACCGGACAGCTACGAAGTGAGTTTCACGGAGGATCGCGCGGAGTTCGTGCGCCGCGACGGCAGCCTGACCACCACGCTCGAGGTCGTGGTGTCGGCCGAGGACGACGCGGAGGTGCGGCGCGTCTCCCTGGTCAATAC
>JASLEG010000256.1 GCA_030151225.1 Burkholderia sp.
TGCCGCTGGCCGCGGCGGCCGTGGCCTGCGCGTGGTTCGCGCCGTGGCCGCCGGCCACGCTGTGGCTCGCGCCCGCCACGCCCACCAGCTTCCAGCGTTCGCCCGACGCGTTCTCGGTCGCCACGCTCGCGCACGGCGCCACGCTGTACGCGCAGCACTGCGTGGCCTGCCACGGCAGCAGCGGGCGCGGCGACGGCCCGCGCGCCGACGCGCTACCCGTGTGGCCGCCGACCGTGGCCGGCCCGCTGCTCACGCACCGGCTCGACGGCGAGCTGTTCTGGCACGTCGCGGCCGGCATGCACGCGCGCGACGGCCAGCAGACCATGCCGGGCTTCGCCGGCACGCTGAGCGATCGCGAAATCTGGGAAACCCTCGCCTGGCTGCGCGTGCTGTCGGCCGCCGGCGGCGCCGAGAGCGGCGGCGGCTGGCCGGTGCCGGTCGCGCTGCCCGCGCTCGAGGTGCGTTGCGGCGATGGCCCCGTGCAGTCGCTCGCGCACTGGCGCAGCGGCCAGCGCGTGCGGCTCGTCGCGCTGGCCCACGACGCCGTGCCGCCATTCGAGGACGCGCGCTGGCAGACCCTGCTCGTCACGCCCGACGGCCGCCCGCCCGCGCGGATTCCGGCCGACGGCCCGCGCGCGAGCTGCACCGCCGTCACGCCCGGCGCATGGGCCGTGTTCGCGACGGTGGCGAACCGCCCCGTCGACGCCTTCGCCGGCGGCGAGCTGATCGCCGATCGCGACGGCTGGCTGCGGGCCGCGGCCGCGCCCGGCGAGGGCTGGTCCGACGCGAACCTGATGTGCGGGGTCGCCGCCGATCGCGAACGCAAGCAGGCGGCAGCGGGTGGCGCGGGTGGCTCGAGCGGCGGCATCGACGCGCTGCTCGCGCGCATCGACGCCGAGCCGGTCGAGAACGTCGAGACCGGTTATCCGCACTGAGCAGAATCCAGCGACGCCGCCCCACCGGCCTTCCCATCCCGAGGACATCCGCATGACGCATTCCCCTTCCCGGCCACGACGCCGCTTCCTGCAATCGACCGCCGGCGCCGCCGGCCTCGCGCTGCTGCCCGCGCTCGGCAGCCGCGCGTTCGCGCAATCCGGCGCGCGCGTCACGCTGAAGGCCGGCGACCAGAAAGGCGGCCTGCGCGCGCTGCTCGAGGCGGCCGGCGCGCTGAACGGCCTGCCCTACGACATCGAGTGGACCGAATTCCCGGCCGCCGCGCCGCTCGGCGAGGCGCTCAATGCGGCGGCCGTCGATTGCGGCCCGATCGGCGACGCGCCGCTGATCTTCGCGCTGTCGTCGGGCGCGCGCATGAAGGCGATCGCGGTGAACCGCTCGGACGCCTACGGCACCGCGGTGGTGGTGCGCCCCGATTCGCCGCTGCGCTCGGCCGCCGACCTGAAGGGCAAGCGGGTGGGCACCACGCGCGGCTCGATCGGCCACTACGTCACGCTGCGCGCGCTCGATGCGGCCGGCCTGCCACCGAGCGCCGTGGATTTCCGCTTCCTCGCGCCGGCCGACACGATGCTCGCGCTGACCACCGGCGCGGTGGACGCCTGGGCCACCTGGGAGCCGTACACGGCGCTGGCCGAAACCAGCAAGCGCGGCCGCGTGCTGGTGAGCGGGCGTGGCCTGTGGTCGGGCCTCAGCTACGTGGCCGCCACCGATCAGGCGATCGCCACCAAGCGCGAGGCGCTGCACGACTTCGTGCAGCGCGTGGCCCGCGCGCAAGCCTGGTCGTATCAGCACGGCGACGCGTTCTCGGCCACGCTCGCGCGCATCATCGGCATTCCGGAAGCGGCCGCGAAGCTGCAGTTCGAACGGCGCCAGACGAAATGGCTGGCGATCGACGCCACCGTGATCGCCGAGCAGCAGGCCACGGCCGATTTCTACCGCAAGGTGGGGCTGCTGAAGCAGCCGCTGCAGGTCGCCTCGACCTTCGACCGCAGCTTCCCGCTCGCCACGGCCTAGCCCACCGCCGCGACGACGACGCGGCGGCAGCGCGGCAATCTGGCAGAATCGCGATTTCCTGCCAGCCCACCGCGCCGCGCGCCGTCGTCATGCCGACTCTCAGCGAACTGTTCATCTACCCGATCAAATCCTGCGCGGGCATCTCGCTCGCCAGCGCGCGCCTGCTCGAAAGCGGCCTCGAATACGATCGCGGCTGGCTGGTGGCGGAGCCCTCGGGCGCGATGATCACGCAGCGCGAGCACGCCAGGCTCGCGCTGGTGCGCGTGGCGATCGGCGAAACCGAGCTCGTGATCGACGCGCCCGGCATGCCCACGCTGCGCACCCCGCTCGACGCCGCCGCGCACGCCGGCGCGCCCACCCTCGCGGTCACGGTGTGGCGCGACACGATGGACGCGCTCGACACCGGCGAGGCCACCGCGCAATGGTTCGGCGCCTATCTGGGCGTCACCGCGCGCCTGCTGCGCTTCTCGCCCGAGGTGCGCCGCGAGGTCAGCCGCAAGTGGACCGGCGAGCAAAGCACCCACACGCAGTTCGCCGACGGCTTCCCGGTGATGGTGATCGGCCGCGCCTCGCTCGACGATCTCAACGCGCGCCTCGACCGGCGCGGCGTGCCGCCGGTCGGCATGGACCGCTTCCGGCCCAACCTCGTGATCGACGGGCTCGAGGCCTACGAGGAAGACCACGTGGAACACCTCGACATCGCCGGCGACGCGGGCACGATCCGGCTGCGGCTCGTCAAGCTCTGCACGCGCTGCCCGATCCCCGCGATCGATCAGCGGCTCGGCGGCCCGAACCCGGCCCATCCGCACGAGCCGCTCGACACCCTGAGCACCTACCGCGGCAGCGCGCGGTTCGACGGCGAGCTGACCTTCGGCAAGCACGCCGTGCTCGGCGCCGCCGATACCGGCGCGGGCCTCGCCGCCGGCATGCTGCGCGTGGGCCAGACGCTCGACGCCGAGATCGGTTTCGACGCCTGAGGCGCGCCGCGCGCCCGCCGCGCGCCCGCCGCGCGCCGCCGTCGCGCTCACCTGCCTCCCCCTCCGCAGCCTTTCCCCCGCTCCTGCAATCCGGTCGCACAACCGTCGGCGCGACCATTTACATTGCCACCTTCTTTTGTCAGATGTGTAAAAGCGGGATCGTAAGCACGACGAAAACTTTTACAGTGCTAACGCCCTATTGCTTAATTCATTCACGAATTTGCGCACAACAGCCGTCGAATTTCGACAAAACTGAACAAGTCGAAAACATTTCGTCCTGTTAAGATTGTTGCCTTGCTTGCAATACCCGAACCGATTTTCATGAATCGCACGATTGACCCTCGCAATCTGACGATGCTGCTGCTCGAAGCGCGTGAAACGCTGATCGGCCGCTTCCGACCGATCCTCAAGGAAGTCTCGCTGACCGAGCAGCAATGGCGGATCATTCGCCTTCTCGATGGCGAGCCGAAAGGCGAACTCGAAGCCGGCCAGATCGCGCGGCGTTGCTGCATCCTGAGCCCGAGCCTGACCGGCGTGCTGGAGCGGCTCGAGCGCGACGGCATGATCACGCGCATGCGCTCCACCGAGGACCAGCGGCGCCTGCTCGTGGCGCTGACCGATCGCAGCCGCCAGCTCGTGCGCAAGGTCGCGCCGCGCATCGAGGCGCAGTACCGGATGCTCGAGCAGCAACTCGGCGCCGACACGCTGCGCGACGTCTACACCGCCCTCGATCGCCTGCTCGCGGTCGCCTCGCCGGACTGAGCAGCCGGCACGCGGCTTGCGCCGCTCCCTCGATCGCCCGCATGCGAAGGACCGACGAGTCGGTCTCGTGACAAGCCCGCCTTGCCTCGTACTCCTGCCCAATTGCCGTCGCGCGACCCGCGCTGAATGCGGCCTACTGAACAGACATCCGATCTCTGCCGACGCACGGTTTCACGCCTCGGCGGATTAAACACGCAATCGTTGCCATGGCAAACGGCATCGATGCAGCGAACCTATGAGCGCTGCGACAGTGGTGCGGCAATTTCATTGCGCCGCACCCTTGTGTTCAGCAACCCGCCTTCTAGACTGTTTACTTCCCGATCCCGACGGCAGTCACCCAGGAGACGATTCATGCGCCTCACCATCCGTATCAACGAAAGCGGTTCCGCCACGCACCAGCCCTCGTTCGCGGTTCTCTGGGTCGACACCGACGAGCAGCTCTGGTCGCGCGAGGCGCATCAGGGCATCGACCTGCCGCGTTGGGGGAAGGTGAAGCACATGGAAGGCGTCGTGGCGCTCTGTGCCGCCGACGGCGGCGAGGCGCTGTGTCGTCTGCAGGGCTTGTCGTTCGATGCGCTGGTGGGCGCGCCGTCGTCGGGCGCGGGCGGTCACGGCGCGGCCGATCTCGGCAGCCGACACGGCACGCCGGGCGCCTGGCATCTGCAGGCGGTCGAACGCTGCACGACGCAAGCCGAGAACGCCGGCTTCCTGACCGTGCCCTGAACCCCGCCGCCACGCCGGCCTCGGCCGGCTCCGTTGCGTCACCCGCACGCCCGGCTTCGCGCCGGGCGTGCTGCATTCCGGCCGCGGATTCCCGCGCGCCACACGTTACGGGCCCGTAACGCCCCCCTCGCTGCTACGTAACATCCCGTCGGCCCGTAACGTCCACGACGTCGCGATCGGCCCGGGAGTGGACCATCCATCAAAAAAATTTCCTTTTGAATCAGCGATTTGAAACCAGCCGCCCGGCACCTCGCCGATAGTCTGTGAAGCTGGCCTGCATTTTGCAGAGTAAGGAGCGTTCCGCTTCGGGGCCACCAGACAAATTGCGAGGGACCATCATCATGGATTGCAAATATCTGTTCATCGACGACATAAAAATCAATTTCATCCGTCGCTCGATCGAGATCGACAACGAGACGATCGACATGACGCCGCGCGAGTTCGACGTGATCGAATTCCTGCTCGACAACATGAACAAGATCGTGCCGCGCCAGGCGATTCAGGAAGCCGTGTGGGGCCGCGAGCTCGGCGTGTCGTCGCGCACGCTCGACACCCACATCTCGCGCATCCGCTCGAAGCTCAAGCTCGAGAACGACAAGAACATGCGCATCATCCCGATCTACTCGATCGGCTATCGCCTCGTGCTGTTCGGCGCGGCCATGACGCACGTGGAGCCGCACGATCAGGTCACGCCGCGCCGCAGCCCGCAACCGGGCGTGCCGGCCACCTCCGTGTCGCACGCGTTCGCCTGAGCACACGCGACACGGCGCGAACGGCGCGCGAGGCCCGAGATGATCATCGGGGCCCGCGCGCCGTTCGTCTTCGGCAGGCGCGATCGCGCCCGTCAGTGACCGCTCACTTGGCCTTGGCGGCGCCCGCGTCGTTGCGGTCGAGCAGTTTCGCCGTGACGCCGTTGGTCCAGCCGAAGCCGTCCTGCAGCGGATATTCCCCGCCGCCGCCACCGCCTATTCCGGCGCCTTCCACCACGTACTTCTCGACCAGCTTGCCCTGACTCGCGTACACGCCCTTCACGTTCTTCAGGAAGCGCTGCGCGATGTCGTCGGCGAGCGGCCGCTCGCCGTAGCGCGACAGGCCCTCGACCGCGATCCACTGCAGCGGCGCCCAGCCGTTCGGCGCGTCCCACTGCTGGCCCGTGCTCAGCGTGGTGGTGGCGATGCCGCCCGGCTGCAGCAGCGAATCGCGCACGTGCTGCGCGGTGGAGATCGCGTGCTCGGGCGTGGCCACGCCCGTGTAGAGCGGATACAGCGTGGCCGCGCTCAGCTCGTCGCGCGGCTTGCCGAGCTGCCAGTCGTAGTCGCCGTAATAGCCGTTCGCATTCCAGAGCCAGTGGTTCACGGCGGCGTCGCGCTTCGCGGCGCGGTCGTTGAACTCGGCCACGCAGGCCGCGTCGTGCGTGGCCAGGCAGCCGGTGGCGATGGTCTTCTCGAGGTGATACATCAGCGCGTTCAGGTCCACCGGCACGATCGAGGTGGTGCGGATCGTGGCCAGCGTCTTGCCGTCGCCGAGCCAGCGCGAGCTGTAGTCCCAGCCGCTCTCGGCGCCGGCGCGCAGGTCGCGCCACACCTCGGGCGCGGGCCGGCCGGCCGCGGCACGCGCGGTCTGCACGTCCTCGAGATACGACTCGTCGCGCGGCGTGGCGCTCGCATCCCAGTAGCGGTTCAGCACGGCGCCGTCGGGCATCACCACCACGTGCTCGCTGGCGCTGCCGCGCGCGGTGCCGGCCGCGCCGTGCATCCAGTACGCGTATTCCCGACGCAGCGCCGGCAGGTATTTCTGATAGACGCCCTTGCCTTCCTTGTCGGCGGCCAGCTCCACCATGTAGGCGAAGAACGGCGGCTGCGAGCGACTCGCGTAGTAGGTACGGTTGCCGTTCGGCACGTGGCCCGCGCGCTCGATCAGATACGCGAAGTTGTCGAGCATGTCGTCGACCAGATCCTCGCGGCCCGCTTCCTGCAGGCCCAGCATCGTGAAATAGCTGTCCCAGTAGTAGCCTTCGCGGAAGCGCCCGCCCGGCACCACGTAGGGCTTCGGCAGCCTGATCAGCGAGCCGTTCGGCGAGGCGGAATCGGTATTGCGCGTCAGATGCGGCCACAACCAGTCGATGTGATCGCGCAGCGACTGGTGCGCGGGCGGCGTGACCACCACCTGGTCGGCCGGCAGCGCGAAGTGCTGCGAGACGAACTGCTTGAGCGAGAAGCCCGGCTGGTTCCTCTGCTGCCGGTATTGCTGCACGATCGTGGCCGGATCGGCATCGGGCGTCAGATCGACGAAGGTCTTCTGGTCGGGGAAGATCTGCGCCGTCTGCACGGCCGTGAACAGATCGCCGTACAGCACGCTCGGCGGTTGCAGCTGCAGCGCGGGCGCGCCCGGCGTCGACGCGGAATCGGTCGCGGCGGCCGCGTTGGTGTCGCCGGCGTGGCCGGCCTGCATGTCGGTACAGGCGGCGAGCGCGAGCAGCGCGGCGGCGGCGGCCGAGAGCACGCCGAGGCGGCGCGGGGCGCACACGCGGCGCCCGTGTCGAACGGCATCCGGTGCGAGAGTCGGGCTGGGTCGGGATCGATTGGCGGCCATCGGCGCTCCTTTGTTCTGTGTGTCCGGGCTCCCGATCATGCCCGAGCGCGGCGGCGCGCGTGCTGCGGCGCGGCACGCGGCGGCGCGTCGAACGAAGCGCCAGCAGTCGGGGCATGGCCCGTCCTAGCACATCGCGTGCCGCGTCCGGGCGCGAGGCAGGCGCGTCAGCGTCCATCGCATGCGCATCACGTGCGATGCTTCGCGCCGGGCGGGATCGTTTCGCACGCAACGAATCGCGCACCGCGCGTTCGCCGGCGATGCGCGCCGTTGCGTTCAGTTGGCGGGACGGGAACGGTTCCGCTAACGCCGCGCGGGGGATCGATGCAATAATGGCGCCTTTGCCGCGCGCCGATTCCCAATGCCGCTCGCAGTCCATCCGTTCATTGCTCCGCTGATCGTCGCTTGCGCGCTGTTCATGGAGACGGTGGACGCCAACATCATCGTCACCGCCTTGCCGGCGATGGCGCGCGCCTTCGGTCACAACGCCGTCACGCTCAACATCGCGATCACCGCCTACGTGGTCGGGCTCGGCGTGTTCATCCCGATCTGCGGCTGGCTGGCCGACCGCTACGGCGCACGCACCGTGTTCCGCACCGCGATCGGCATCTTCGTGCTGGGCTCGATCATGTGCGCGGCCTCCACCAATCTCGAGCTGTTCACGTTCGCGCGCTTCGTGCAGGGCGTGGGCGGCGCGATGATGGTGCCGGTGGGCCGCATCATCATCTTCCGCGCGGTGCCGCGTTCGGACCTGATCCGCGCGATGAACTACCTGAGCCTGCCCGCGCTGTTCGGCCCGGCCTTCGGCCCGCTGCTCGGCGGCTTCCTCACCACCTACCTGCACTGGCGCCTGATCTTCTTCATCAACGTGCCGGTCGGCATCTACGGCATCTATCTCGCCAACAAGTACATCGCCAACACCCACGAGGCGAACCCGGGCCCGCTCGACTGGTTCGGATTCCTGCTGTCGGCGGCCGGCGCGGCGCTGCTGCTGATGGGGCTGACCATGATCGACGGCGCGCTGGTGAGCCCGCGCGACGCGGTGCTGATGTGCGTGGCCGGCGCACTACTGCTGGGCGGCTACGTGCTCTATGCACGGCGCGCCACGCTGCCGTTGCTCGAGCTGCGCTTCCTGAGGATTCCCACCTACCACGCGAGCGTGGTGGGTGGCTCGCTGTTCCGCATCGGGCTCGGCGCGGTGCCCTTCCTGCTGCCGCTCGCGCTGCAGGAAGGGCTCGGCATGAGCGCGTTCTCGTCGGGGCTGGTGACCTGTGCGTCGGCGGTCGGCGGCACGCTCTCCCGGATCCTGTCGCAGCGGCTGCTGCGGCGCTTCGGGTTTCGCCGCGTGCTGATGGTCAACGCGGCGCTGGCCGGGCTGTCGATCATGATGTACGGCACCTTCCACCCCGGCATGGCGCTGTCCACGATCTGGATCATCGTGCTGATCGGCGGCATCTTCCCCGCGCTGCAGTTCACCAGCCTGAACTCCGTGATCTACGCGGAAATGGCGCCGCGCGACATCGGCCGCGCCACCAGCCTCGGCAGCGTGGTGCAGCAGATGTCGCTGGGCCTCGGCGTGACCGTGGCCGGCATCGTGCTGCATCTGTCGATGGCCGCGCGCGGCCACGCGTCGGCGCAGTGGACCGATTTCTGGCCCGCGTTCGTGGTGGTGGGGCTGTGCTCGTTCGCCTCGATTCCGATCACGCGGCGGCTCGCGCCGAACGCCGGCGACGAGATCGCGCGCGGCAAGCGCGGCTGAGCGAGGCGAGGAAACGAGCGGTGCGGCGGGCAGGTCGACGGGTGCGCCGTGCCGCGAAAACGCGCGCCACAAAGAAATCGGCGGACATCCACTTCGGCGATGAAGCCTGGTGAATGCCCGCTCGAATGTTTCCGGACGCGACGACGAATCGCCTCGTCCGGATTCGTTCCCTGCGTGCCATTGACATATGTGCGTCGGGAACAAAACCGGTCGCGCCAGATGACGCGACATGAACGTCACTATAGGCAAAGCCGGCCGCGCAATCTGTCAACGATTGTCATAAGTATGGCGAAAGGATGGCCTGGCGCAACTGCGGATCGACACGATCAACGTGGTGGCGCGCGGCCCCTACCTCGTGCTGTTCGGCCGGCTCGGCGCCGACGAGCCGCGCTGGCTCGACGAGCATCTGGCCGAGTGGCACGACACGCCCGAGCTCGCCTTGGGCGAGGCGCCGCGCGAGCCGAAGGCGGCGCTGCTGGGGCGCGGAATCGGGCTCGGCCGTGCTCAGTCTCGCGGCAGTTCGCGAAAACGCGGCGTGCCGTCGGCCAGCGACTCGCGGAACATCGCTTCGGGCCGCACCCAGAGGCCGCGTGCATGCGGCCACAGATGCTCGTACACCACGAGCGATTCCTCGGTTTCGGAATGGCGCGCGACGCCGATCACGCGGTACAGGCCGCCCTTGTAGTGGCGATGGGTGGCGAGACGTTCGGCTTCCTGCTCGGTCATGACGGGGCTCCGCGAAAACGAAAAGCGCGTATTGTAGGCGCGCGCGCCGGGCGCGGGCCAGAACCGGCGCCGAGCCGCTTATACTCGCCACACGCACCCCGCGCCCCCCTGCGATCCCTGCGAATTCCGATCCCTGATCCCCGATCCCGATGAACCGTTCCACCCGCGCCCTGAACGAGCGGCTCGAAGCCCGCGTCCTGCTGATCGTCCTGTTCGTCGGCTCGATGTGGGCCGTGTTCTTCTTCTCGCGGCTGTTCCCGTGGCTGCAGCTCGAGAATCACGGCGTGGTGCCGCGCACGCCGAGCGGGCTGCAGGGCATCCTGTTCGCACCATGGCTGCACGCGAACCTGCGCCACATCATGTCCAACACGCCGGCGCTGCTGGTGCTGGGCTGGCTGTGCATGTGGCCGCGCCTGTCCAACTTCCGCGACGCCACCCTCGGCGCGATGCTCGGCGCGGGCCTGTGCGCCTGGCTGCTCGGCGCGCCGTATTCGGATCATATCGGCGCGAGCGGCCTGGTATTCGGCTACGCGACCTATCTGGTCGCGCGCGGCCTGTACACGCGCAACCTGCTGGCGGTGCTGGTCGCGCTCGGGGTGGTGGGCGTGTACGGGCTCGGCATGGTGATGGGCGCGCTGCCGTTCACGCCGGGCGTGTCGTGGCAGAGCCACGTGGGCGGCGCGCTGGGCGGTTTTCTCGCGGCCCGCGCCGCGCACGGCGCGCGGCCCGCCACGGCGAGCGGGCCGGCGCGACGCTGAGCACGCGGGCACCGCAGGCGCCACCCATGCACCGCCGGTTCAGCGCGCGGCCGCGATCACGTCGGCGGTGGCAGCGGTCAGCTTCTTCGCGTACGGCACGTGCAGGAACTCGTTCGGCCCGTGCGCGTTCGACTTCGGCCCGAGCACCCCACACACCATGAACTGCGCCTTCGGGAAGCCTTCCTGCAGCACGTTCATGAGCGGAATCGTGCCGCCCAGGCCCATGTAGCCGCATGCGGCGCCGAAGTGGCGGCGCGATGCGTCGTCGAGCGAGGCGGCCAGCCACGGCGCCAGATCGGGCGCGTTCCAGCCGGTGGCCGCGCCTGCGTCGGGCTTGAAGGTGACCTTCGCGTTGTACGGCGCATCGAGCTCGAGCAGGCGCTTGAGCTCCTGCACGGCCTGCGCCGCGTCGACCAGCGGCGGCAGCCGCAGCGACAGCTTGAACACCGTCTTCGGCCGCAGCACGTTGCCGGCGTTCTCGAGCGGCGGCAGCCCGGCCGCGCCGGTCACGGCCAGCGACGGCCGCCAGGTGGAATTGAGCAGGGCCTCGCGCGGATCGGTGGTGGTCGGCAGCACGGGGCGGCCGTCCTGCCCGCAGGCCCACGGCAGCCCCTTCCACACCAGATCGCCAAGGATGCCGGCCGCGGCCTCGGTCTCGCGCAGCCGGCTCGCCGGAATCTCGCAGTGGAACACGCGCGGCAGCAGGTTGCCGCTCGAGGCGTCCTCGAGCCGCTCGAACAGCTGGCGCATGATGCGGAAGCTCGACGGCGCGATGCCGCCGAACATGCCCGAATGCAGCCCCTCGTCGAGCACCTCCACCTGCAGATCGCCCGACACGAGGCCGCGCAGCGAGGTGGTCAGCCACAGCTGGTCGTAGTTGCCGGCGCCCGAGTCGAGGCACACCACCAGCCCGACCTGGCCGAGCCGCTCGCGCAGCGCGTCCACGTAGGGCAGCAGGTCGTAGCTGCCCGATTCCTCGCAGGTCTCGATCAGGCCCACGCAGCGCGGGCGCTCCACGCCCTGGGCGTCGAGCGCGGCCAGCGCGGTCAGGCTCGCGTAGATCGCGTAGCCGTCGTCGGCGCCACCGCGGCCGTACAACTTGCCGTTCTCGTACTTCGGCGTCCACGGGCCGAGATCGGCGCGCCAGCCGTCGAATTCGGGCTGCTTGTCGAGGTGGCCGTACAGCAGGATCGTGTCGGTGGTGCCCGAGCGCGTGGCCGGCGCATCGAAGAAGATCACCGGCGTGCGGCCCGGCAGGCGCACGATCTCGACCTTCAGCCCGCGCACGGGCTGGCGCTCGGCCCATTGCGCCGCATCCGTCACCACGCGTTCGAGCAGCCCGCGCGGCTCCCAGCCGGGATCGAAGGCGGGGCTCTTGGCGGGAATCGCGATGTAGTCGGTCAGCTGGTGAACGATCTCGTCGTTCCATTTGCGCTCGATGAAGTCGTTGAGGCGATCGTGATCGAGGGCGGTATCGGTGGCGGCTGTCGTCATGGTCGTGGGGAAACCGGTGGGGACCAAAATGCCGATGATAGCGCCGATGCGCGAGCGCGGCGGCGCCGCGACGCTCGGCCAGGCGCCGCGTTCAGCGCGCGTCGAAACCGCGCCGGTAGGCGGCGGGGCTGACCGCCGCGATGCGCCGGAAGTGGCGGCGCAGCGATTCCTCCGAGCCGAAGCCCGCGAGCGCCGCGACCCGCGCGAGCGGCAGCGCCGGATTCGCCTCGAGCATGTCCTTGGCCACGCCCACCCGCTCGCGGATCAGCCACGCATACGGCGCGAGGCCGGTGGCGTCGCGGAACTGCCGCTGCAGCGTGCGCGCGCTCATCGCCGCGCGCTCGGCCAGCGAGGCCAGCGTATGCGGCTCGGCCGCGTGCTCGCGCATCCAGTCGATCAGCCGCGCGAGCCGGTCCTGGCCGTCGGGCGCGACCGGGCGCGGCACGAACTGCGCCTGGCCGCCGTCGCGGTGCGGTGGCAGCACGAGCCGCTGCGCCACGCGGTTCGCCACCGCGCTGCCGTAGTCGCGCCGCACCAGGTGCATCAGCATGTCGAGCCCCGCGGCCGAGCCGGCCGAGGTGACGATCGCGCCCTCGTCCACGTACAGCGCGTCGGCATTCACGCGCAGCGCCGGATAGCGTGCGCGCAGCCGCTCCACGTAGCGCCAGTGGGTGGTGACGGTCAGGCCGTCGAGCACGCCGGCCGCGGCCAGCACGAACACCCCCGAGCAGATCGAGCAAAGCCGTGCGCCGCGCCGATGGGCCGCGCGCAGCTTGCGCAGCAGCGGCTCGGGCGGCGCCTCGTCCGGATCGCGCCAGCCCGGGATCACGATGGTGTCGGCGCGGTCGAGCATGGCCAGCCGGTGCGGCGCGGCCACGGTGATGCCGCCCGCCGCGCGGATCGGCCCCGGCTCGCTCGCGCACACGGCGAAGCGGTACCAGTCCACCTCCAGCTCCGGGCGCGGCAGTGCGAACAGCTCCACCACGCAGCCGAATTCGAAGGTGCAGAGGCGATCGTAGGCGAGGGCGACGACGAGATGATCCGACATGGCGAGATGTTACCGGAACTTGACGATCGTGCCACTGTCGGGTGCGGCCCGCCATCATCATACTGAATGCTCCGACACCGATTCCCGAAGGAGCCCGAATCATCATGTCCCACGTCACCGAAGTGCCCGCCGCCGACAGCGCCTCCGCCCTCGAACGCTTCTCGCAATCGCTGCGCCACGAAACCGATTGCTGGGACGTGCATCACGCCCTGAATTCCGGCGACGCCGATTTCGTGCTGCTCGACGTTCGCAGTCCCGAACTTTTCGCCAAGGCACATATTCCGGGCGCGATCAATCTTCCGCACCGCAAGATCGTCGAAGGCACGCTATCGAAATTTTCAATCGAGACGATATTCGTCGTCTATTGTGCGGGGCCACATTGCAACGGCGCGACCCGCGCGGCGGTCCGCCTGGCTCGGCTCGGAAGGCCCGTGAAGCTTATGCCGGGCGGGATGACGGGGTGGTACGACGAGGGGTTCGCGGTGGATAACGGCGCGGTAACACAATCACAATAGTGTCGTGCACGGCAATAATTTGTTGCCTGCACAACAGCCGAAAAAGCGCGACAATCTGTCCCACTGCAGTCGGTTACGTCGCACTGCAACACGGAAGGAGTCAATCCTATGCAGATGAATGTCCTGTTCCAGCTCGTCGGGGCAGTTGTCGCGATCGCGCTCTATTTTCTGCCGGCGATCGTCGCCGACCGTCGCGGTCGTCACGACAAGCTGACCCTGGCCCTGTTCAACGCGGTATTCGGCTGGACCGGCATCGGCTGGCTGATGACGCTGTACTGGGCCTGCCTGCCGAACCCGGCCCGCAACCTCGCGAGCAACATCGTCCAGACCCGCCGCTCGATCAGCATGAACACGTTTTCCAGCGGCCTGATGGACCGTGTGCAGAACCGCGTGGCGCTGCAGCAGGCCTGGATCGAGAAGCAGCAGGATCGCTGAAGTCGCCGGCAACGGCGCCCGCCGTTGCCCGATGTCCGCCGTCGCCGAGCCGTTGCGGCCCCCGCTTCCGGATTTCCCCGCGTCACCGCCCGCGTTGCCCCTGCCCTCTGCTGCGTTCGCCGCTGTTGCTGCCGGTCCAGTCCGCCTTGGGTCCGACGCGCGTGCGTTTTGCGCGCGTAAACGACGACGCGCCCGTCACCGGGCGCGTCGAATCGGGAAATCGGAAGAAAGAGTGGGCGCGAGCAGCCTCGCTCAGATCGCCAGATTGCCGTACCAGCCGAAGCTGCTGCGCAGGCTCGCGCGGCCGGCCGTGATGGTGGTGGGCTCGCCCACCACGGTTTCCACGGGGAAGCGCTGCTGGCGGAAATCGCCGCTCGCGTCGAACCACTGGCACGTCACCCAGGCTTCGCCGGCGGCCGAGCCGACGAAGGTGACCGTCATGCGCGGCCCGCCAGTCTTGAGCGTCACGACGTCGCCGATGCGCGGCGACGCGACGCGAATATCGTGTGCTGTAGTCATGGCCCTGCCTCTCGGATTGATGTTCGGATAATCACCGGCCTCACCGGTTTCAAGCAGACTATCAACGAAAAAAATCCAAGACAAGCAATCTTTCATGCTTCCTTTTTCGCCAATTCCGGATTGCCGGAAATCGACCTGTCATCCTTGTCAGGCAAGCCTCTGGCGGATGTCGGCAACGCCATTTCCAGCCTGTCGGATTTGACTGTTTTTTGACGACTTCGAATGCATTCGCGAATCACGGCATTCGATTATTGCGGGGCGATCGGTCCCGGAATTCGGTGACGGCGCGCGTCATTCATCACGGGAAAATGCCGCCGGATCAGGCCAGATAGGCGCCGCGCGCATGCAATTCCGCTTCGGCGCGTTCGAGTTCGGCCACCGCCTCGCTGCCCTCGAGCGCGAGCAGCTGCGCCACCAGTGCCTCGGCCAGCGCGTGCGCGCCCACCAGCGACGGGAAGAACGACGGGCTCTCGTGCGAGAACAGCAGCGACTGGTCGGCCAGCAGCGCGACCGGCGACACCGCGCTGTCGGTGATCGCCACCACCTTGCTGCCGCGCTCGCGGGCGGTGGTCGCCACCCGCGTGGCCTCGGCCGAATACGGCGCGAAGCTGACGATCACGGTCACGCCCTGGGTCGACACGGCACGCAGCTCCATGTCGAGCGAGCCGGCCACGCCGGTCAGCAACGACACGCTGGGGCGGAACAGCCGATACGCATAGACGAAGCCGAACGCCACCGGGTAGCACGAGCGGAAGCCGGCCACATGCACGTGCCGGGCGCGTCGGATCAGCCTGGCCGCGTCGGCCAGCGCGCGCGCGTTCTGCGCGGCGGTGCCGGCCAGGTTCTGCTGCTGGGCCGCCAGCAGGTCGTGCGCGAGCGCGGCCCTGGCGCCGGACTTGACGAGCGAGCGAGCGCGCTGCGTCATCGGCGCGGGCCGGGTGCGCACCCGCTCCACGAACAGGTCGCGCATCTCGTTCCAGCCGGGGAAGCCGAACAGCTGCGCGAGCCGCACGAGCGAGGCCGGCTGCACCTGCGCGCGCTGCGCGACCTTGCGCATCGACGACACGGCCACCTCGTCGGGATGATCGAGCAGGAACGCGGCGCCAACCTGGAATTGCGGGCTCAGCTCGGGGAACTGCGCGCGGATCAGGCACGCGAGGGCATCGAAATCGGCGGGCATCGTGGCGGGCGGGCGAGGAGCGGAAAACGGGCGCACATGGTATCACCGGGCCGGGCGCGGCCCCGCTCGCCGCCGCCAGATCGGGACGATGCGCCGACGCACCCGCGCATCGTCGCGCCACGCTCACGCCCACCCACCCACCAGCCGGCGCCGACGTCACGGCCGCGCCGCCGATCGTGCTGCTGCACGATTGGCTCGGCTGCGTGGCGCTGTGGCGCGACTTTCCCGCCGACCCCGCGCAGTGCGCGCGGCCCGAGCGCCACCACGGCGAGCGTGCGCGCCGGGTGCTCGACCCGGGCTTTGCGCAGCGGTCGCTCGACGCCACGCCCGCGTTCGCTCCCTTGATTTAAAAGGGAAAATTATTTTGATATTCAATCCCCATTGAAACGGCATCTTTTTTCGTTTTGTTTTTGTTATCGCAACCCCTCATTAAAATCAAAAAACCTCAAAAAAAATCTAGACAGACGGTTTTGTATACGCAAAACTCCGCGCCGATTGTTTCAATAAACCACTCATGCTCCATCGCTGCAATCCCGTCGATGAAGCTGATTCAACAGAATCCTAAATATCGAACCAATTTCGAAACAGCAGCATTCATGCACGTGCCATCGATTTTTCCTCCGAATCCCGTGGCACGCCATGAATACTTGACATCGACTTCACGACTTTTCAACAAACCCTGAAAAGTCGTGAACCACGCATTGCCATGACGGCGCCCAATCAACCCGAAGCGATTAATCCATGTCACGCCCGTTGCCGCCCGCTCGCATGACCGACTGAAATCCACCGACTCGACCCGTCGACCCGGAACTCATCCGCATCGATTCGATCGCGCGGATCGTCAGGTCATGCCGATTTCGAATCCGGATCATTTTCCATTCGCGCGAAATTCATTATTTCCCGCGAGGGGCGAGTTCGTCTCTTGCAATCCGTGCCATTCATCGCCAAACCGAAACCGATTTGCCATGTTCAGAACCCGCAAAGCCATCGCCTTCGACGATCCCAGCCTGGCGCGCGTCTCGCGGACGCCGCAGATGCTCGACTACGACCGTTTCGCCAGCCGCGGCCTGTCGCAATACCTGCCGTACGTGATGAGCTTCAACGCCGCCGGGTTCCACTCCGCCTCGATCAATACCGACGCGCTGGGCTTCCGCTTCGCGCACGACCGATCCGGATCGCCGATCAGCGTCGGCACGCTGGATGCCGGCCGCGCCGCCAGCGTCAATCTGCTGGTGGGCGCCTCGCCGGCGCTCGGCTACGGCGCCACCAGCGACGCGGCCTCGGTAGTCAGCCGCCTCGCCGCATCGGACCCGGACGGCACGCCGTGGCTCAATTTCGCGGGCCACTGTTTCAACGCCGTGCAGGAATTGATGCTGTTCATGCTCCACTCGCATCGCCTGCCCGCGATCCGGCGCATCGTGGTGATGGGTGGCTTCAACACGCTGGTCATGGCGCGTCTGCCGGAATTCATCCGTGGCACCCTGCCGCCGTTTTATTTCTGCGGCGACTATTACGAGAAGTTCGACGAATTGGCCAGCGACAACGGCGCGAAAATCGCGGCCGCGAGATTGCCCAAATGGCCGGCAGAAACCACCGCGGTGCCGCCCATCGCCAATACCATCGAATCCGCTTCACGGGAAACCCTGCACCGGCTCGCCACCTGGAAACAGCTGGCAGATTCGCTGGGCGCCGAATTCACGTTCATCATGCAGCCGCTCGCCACCTGGGTGAGAAAACCGTGCGCCGAGGAAACCGAGCTGTTCGACGAACTCGACCAGATTTCACGGCTCGGCACCTGGCAGGATTTATACGGCGACATTTCCTCGCCCGAGGTGGCGCAGCGCTATGCGCAAAATCTGGAAACCGGATGTCGCAACCTCCGTATCCGATTCGGCAATCTGGTTGACGATCTTCGCGAACGCCCGGCCAACGAATGGCTGTTCGTGGATCGCGCGCATTTCACCGACGTCGGCAATGACGTGGTGGCCCGCTCCATTCATCGATATCTGTAACGACACCCGGAGAATCCTCATGTTCGGTCGCATCCTCAAGGCATTGGGCTCGCTTTTCAAAAAGAAAAAGTCCAAGAAAAAGAATAATTCCTCGATTTATCCGATGTACTGATGCAGACCAATCGGCTCATTTTCTCGGATTTGCTGGGGGCTCAGGCTCGCGAATCCGTGCGGCGCGCCTTCGAGCCGGACGGGCTGCGCGCGCAGATCGCCTCGCGGGCCGCCGGCGAGCCGGCCGAACCCGGCCTGACCGGCCAGGCAGCCCTGACCGCCTCGGCCGGCGTCGTCCGGGCACGCCTGCAGGCGGTGCGCGACGGCTTCGACCGGCTGGCCGCCGACCTCGCGTCGGACCCGCGCGCCGGGCAGGCCGTGCGCGCGAAGGCAGCGCTCGAATCGACGCCGCTGCTGATGGCCGTCCCGTACCTGCTGCATCGCATCTGCGGCAGCTGGAACAACGAAAGCCGCCATGCGATGGCGGCGCTGCGAATTCACGCCGCGGATGTCGGCGTGGGCCATGCCGGCGCGAGTCGCGCCCATCGTCATGCGCAACTGCTGCGGCGCCATCACCCGCACGACGCCGGCGAGGACATCCTGCAAACCGGCGACGACACCCGCATCTCCGACGGCGCGTTCAATCTCGCCGCGGCGCTCGTCGTGCTCGGGCATTTCCCGGAATCGCTCGCCGGCGAGATTCTCGGCATCAACCTGTACTTGCGCCAATGCGGCCTGCTGCCGTCGCTGGCCTTGCTCGCCGACGATGGCGACGACGCCGACACGCGGCGCCATCTGGATCTGTCGCGCGCGCCGGGAGGCGGCGACGAGTCGCTGCTCGCGCTGGCCGAAACGGCCGTGCTCGAATACCTCGGCCACGCGCCTCACGCGGATCGCGAGGCCGCGGTGCGCCACGGCCATCGCTGGGCGCGCGAGCACGTCGAGGCGATGAGCCGGGCCCAGCTCGAGGTGCTGACGCGCTGGGCCGACCCGCGCGAGGCGGCCGGCCACCTGATCAGCCGGCGCCGGCTCGATGCCTGCCTCTATCACGAGAAGGTGCGGCTGAATCGCGAGCCGATGCAGGGCCTGCTCGGCGAGCACGATGCGGAGCGCTTTCTCGCGCATCTCGCCGCGAGCGCCTACGTGCGCCCCGGCAAGCCCGAATCGAGCCCGCTGCTGACCACCCTGCTCGGCCCGCGCGGCAAGATGTTCCGCATCTTCAGCAGCGACGACGTGGCGATCCTGTCGCGCTGGATCGCCGGCCTGCCCTACGCCGATGCCGATGCCAACCACGGCACCGCGCCGCGCGAGCCGGCCTGGCGGCTCTGGCGCGACGACGGCGCGCTCGCGCCGCTCGTGCGGCAGCACGTGGCGGCACCCGCGCCGGTCAGGCCGATCGGCGCGCGCGCGGCCTATGCGCGGCTGCTGCACGAGGAGCTGCGCGACGACGAGGAGGCGTTCGCGCTGCGCTACGCGACCGACTGGCTGGCGCGCTCCGCGCGACGCGCCGCCGGCGGGCATTGCACGCTGCCGCCGGCATGGGCGCCGGGCGTGTTGCGTCGATGGCTGCAGGCGCAGCACGAAGCCTCCAACCGCTCGCTCCGGCACGACGACGACATCCCGTCGCGCGAGGGCGTGGTCGCCGACATCCTCGCGCTCGCCCCGCTGACCATGATCGACGGCGCCTGGCTGGCGGGATTCGCGCATCCCGCGCTGGCCTCGTCGGGGCACGGCTACCGACTGTTCGAAACTTTCTACGACGAACTCGGCAACGGCATCGAGTCGCAGAATCACCCCGTCATCTACCGGCACCTGCTCAAGGCCGTGCACGGCGACATGCCGCCCACCGCCGACCCCGGCTACGCCGGCGCGGCGTGCTTCGCGGATCGGGATTTCGAGCTGCCGGTGTTCTGGCTCGCGATCGGCCGGTATCCGCAGACCTTCTGCGCGGAGATCCTCGGCCTGAACCTGGCCATGGAACTGTCGGGGGTGGGCGGCGGCTATCGGCGCACCCACCGGGCACTGATCGAATACGGCTACCCGACCCTGTTCGTCGACCTCCACAACTCGATCGACAACATTTCGACCGGGCACACGGCATGGGCCGCGGCCTGCCTCGACGCGTATCTCGGCGGCCTGCCGCACGGCGAACGCGAGCACCAATGGGCGCGGGTTCGCAACGGATTCGTCGCACTCAACCTACCAAGGGAACACACCATGCTGGACAAGCTTCGCAAGAAAATGGGAGCGCTCCGATGACCGTCACGCTCGGCATTTCGGCGTTTTATCACGACAGCGCGGCATCGCTGGTGGTCGACGGCAGGATCGTCGCGGCGGCCCAGCAGGAACGCTTCAGCCGCATTCGTCACGACCCCGGCTTTCCGCGCCAGGCGATCGAATTCGTGCTGCAGCGCGCCGGCATCGCGCTGGCCGACGTGGATCACGTGGCCTATTACGAGGACCCCGCGCTCAAGTTCCGGCGCGTGCTGTCCACCGCGGCCGTGGCCGGCTTCTCCGCGGCCGGCACCTACGCGCCGGCGCTCGGCGAATGGCTCTCCACCAAGCGCCGCATGGATCGCGAAGTGGTGCGCCAGCTCAAGGCGATGGGCGACCGCGCGGGCCGCCGCATCGAGGTGCACGGCCACCACGAATCGCACGCGGCCTCGGCGTTCTTTCCGAGCCCGTTCGAGAGCGCCGCGATCCTGTGCATCGACAGCGTGGGCGAGTGGGCCACCACCAGCATCTGGCACGGCACCGCGCGCGGCATCGAACTGAAGGCGGAGCTGTCGTTCCCGCACTCGCTGGGGCTGCTCTACTCGGCGTTCACCTACTTCTGCGGCTTCAAGGTGGATTCGGGCGAATACAAGCTGATGGGGCTCGCGCCCTACGGGCAACCCACCCACGTCGACACCATCCTGTCCGAGCTGATCGACGTGAAGCCCGACGGCAGCTTCCGGCTCGACTGGACCAGATTCGAGTTCATCAAGGGCGAGGTCATGACCGGGCCGGCCTTCGAGCGCCTGTTCGGCGGCCCGCGCCGCCTGCCGGAGGCGCCGCTCACGGAGCGCGAATTCAACCTCGCCGCGTCGGTCCAGAAAGTCACCGAGATGGTGGTGTCGCGCCTGGCCAAAACCGCCCGCGAGATCACCGGCGAGAAGGCGCTGTGCATGGCCGGCGGGGTGGCCCTGAACTGCGTCGCGAACGGCCTCGTGTCGCGCGAGCGCACCTTCGATCGCCTGTGGGTGCAGCCCGCCGCCGGCGACGCGGGCGGCTCGCTCGGCGCGGCCATCCTGACCGACCGCAAGCATCGCCGCGTGAGCGGCCGCGAACGCCTGCCCGCCGCGGTGGACGGCATGAGCGGCTCGCTGCTCGGCCCCGACTACAGCCCCGAGCAGATCCAGGCCGCGCTCGACGAATGCGGCGCCGTCTACCACCGGCTGCCGCAGGCGGAACTGGACGGCCGCGTGATCGCCAGCATCGAGCGCGGCGGCGTGATCGGCTGGTTCCAGGGCCGCATGGAGTTCGGCCCGCGCGCGCTGGGCAGCCGCTCGATCCTCGGCGATCCGCGGCGCGCGGACACGCAGTCGACGATGAACCTGCGCATCAAGTTCCGCGAATCGTTTCGTCCGTTCGCGCCGGTGGTGCTCGAGGAGCATGCGGCCGAGTACTTCGACATCGTCGACGAAAGCCCGTACATGCTGATGGTCTCGCCGGTGGCGCCGGCGATCCGCAAGCAGCTCGCCGGCGCGCAGCAGAACCTGACCGGCATCGACCGCCTCAAGGTGGTGCGCAGCGACCTGCCGGCCATCACCCACGTGGATTTCTCCGCGCGGGTGCAGACCGTCGACCGCGAACGCAATCCGCGCCTGCGCGCGCTGCTCGAACGCTTCCACGATCGCTCGGGCTGCCCGGTGCTGGTGAACACCTCGTTCAACGTGCGCGGCGAGCCGATCGTCAATACGCCGTTCGAGGCCTATCGCTGCTTCATGCGCACCCACATGGACACGCTGGCCATCGGCGATTTCTACCTGGACAAATCCGAGCAGCCGCACTTCGAGGAAGAAGTGGACTGGCGCGAGGAAGTGCCACTCGACTGATCGACCAAGATTGACCGACAAGGAAAGGAAAACCATGGATTACGTCTTGTTCAGCCTGATCGTGCCGATCGGCCTGCTGCTGCGCCGCACCGCGACCTTCGCCCACCGGCCCGATCGCCGGCTCAGCTCCTATCTGAGCAGAAAATCATGATCGACGCGGATCTCGACGTGGTGCAGCAGGCGCCGGTGGTCAACACGATCGCCGTGAACGCGCCCGACACGAGCGGGCTGGCGCACTACCGCGCACGACTGGGCGAGGCGCCGCATCGCGCCGACGCGGTGGGCCGGCTCGGCGCCGAATGGCTCAGGTCGGTGCTCGATCGCGAGGCGATCGAGGCGATCGGCGCGTTCGGCGCCAGCCCGTACAAGGCGCTGCTGCTGCGCGGCGTGGCGCTGTCCACCGAGGTGGACACGCCGGGCACCGGCTTCCTGCCGGCCACGCAGTGCGTGCTCGATTTCGACCTGTTCCACTTCGGCATGCTCGAACTGCTGGGCGTCGAGCCGCACGCGGTGGAATACGAGAATCACGGCAAGCTGGTGCGCAACGTGGTGCCGGTGCGCGAGGCACGCGGCACCACCAGCTCGTGGGGCGCGGATGTGGATTTCTCCTGGCACACCGACAATCCCAACTGGCCCTTCGACGACGCGAGCCGGGATGTCGCGGCGAGCGTGCCGAACTTCCTCGCCTTCATCGCGGTGCGCAACCACGAACGCGTCTCCACCGACATCGCGTGCGTGGACGAGGTGCTCTCGCGGTTGCCCGCGCCGACGCTCGACCAGTTGCGCCGGCCCGCCTTCACGTTCGGCGCGCCGGCCTCGAACGAAGGCTACGACGGCGAGCGCCACGTGCTGCCGATCGTGGAGGACGGCGATCACGGCTACCGGCTGCGCTTCGACGACAGCATCGTCAATGCGCTCGATCCGGACGGCGCCCAGGCGCTCGAGCGGCTGCGCCGGCTGCTGCGCGACGTGGACGGGCTCAAGGTGATCCTCCAGCCCGGCGATTTCTTCATCTTCAAGAACGCGCGCGTGCTGCATCGGCGCAGGGCCTTCCAGCCGCTCGCCGGCGGCCGCGCGCGATGGCTGCGCCGCGTGTATTGCAGCTGATGCTGTTCCAACGCTTACCTCAATTCCCTCATGGAGTTTCGCATGACTAAACGTATCGCTGTCGTCGGCGGCCGTCCCGCCCCCATCCACAATGCCAAGGCACTCGGCATCGACGTCGTGCTGGTGCATCAGGAAGGCGACTACGAGCCGGAGATCCTCGCGCACTGCGAGCGGGTCGTGCACGCCCGCATCGACGACGCCAACGCCATCATCCAGGTGCTGGAGCCGCTGCATCGCGAACGGCCGTTCGATCGCATCGTCACCACCACCGAGGTGGCGGGGGAATCGACCGGCAAGGTGGTCGACCATTTCGGCCTCACCGGCGTGTCGTACAAGACGGCCCACCTGCTAAAGGACAAGGTGGCGATGCGCGAGCTGCTGGCCACGCACGACCTCAGCCCGGTCGCCTATCGCGAGGTGAGCAGCGCGCAGGACGCCGTCGATTTCGTCGGCGTGCATGGCAAATCGGTGCTCAAGCCGGCCGAGGGCGTCGCCAGCCTCCACATCCATCCGTGCGACGACGCGGCGTCCGCCACCCTGGCATGGGAACGCCTGCAGGCGGCGAACGTCAGTCACGTCATCATCGAGGAATACCTCGAAGGCCCGGTGGTCAGCGTGGATTCGTTCTCGTTCCAGCGTCGCCACCTGCCGATCGGCTATTCCCAGTACCGCATGAACGACAAGTACGTCGAGTGGGAAGTCAGCACGCCCAGCACCGACGCGAAGAAATGGCTGCCCGAGCTGCGCGAGCTGACCTGCCGCCTGCTCGACGCGGTGGAGCTGGAGGAAGGCCCGTCGCACAGCGAGTTCGTGCTGACGCCGAAGGGCCCGCGCGTGCTCGAATCGCATGCGCGGCTGGCGGGTTCGGGCGCGCCCGAACTGGTCCGGCGCGCGTTCGGGCTGGACCTGAACCGCATGTTCCTGACCGTGCCGCTCGGCATCGACCCGCTGCCGGCCGCCTCGCCCGAACCGAAGCGCGGCGCCGCCATCCAGTTCTTCGTGCCGACCCCGGGCAAGGTGAAGCGGGTGCAGCTGGAGGTGCCGTCCGACGTGGTGGTGCGCCATACGCAGCCCGGCGAGGTGCCGCTGGTGTTCCTGCCGTTCCTCTTCGAACTGGGCCAGGCCGAGCGCGCCGTGGTGATCCAGAAGCACGAGGGCGACACGATTCCGCCGCTCGACACGGTGGCCGATTGCGTGTCCGGCTACGTGCTCGCCACCGGCGCCTCGCGCGAGGACGCGGTGCGCATCACCGACGATCTGGTCGCCTCGATCCACTTCGCCGTGGAGCCGAAAGCATGAGTTACGCGCTCTGCCTGCATCGCTGGGTCGGCCGTCAGGCCGTCTACGACCGATATGCACTGCCGGCCGGGATGTCGATCCGGGCGATCTGCACGTCGGAATCGACCGCGTCCCTGCCGGGCGAACGTCTGGCCTCGCACACGACGCTCGCCTCGCTGGACGACGCCGGCTCGGTGATGGCCGAGGCAGAGCGCGTGATCGCGCAGCACGGGGTGCCGGCGCGGGTGATCGCACTGAACGAGGGCGACCTGCTCAACGCCGCCGCGATCCGCGAGCGCTGGCGCGTGCCGGGCGACGACGTGGCCTGGACCGAACGCTTTCGCGACAAGCTGGCCATGCTGGCGGTGGCGCGGCGCCAGGACGCGATCGCGGTGCTGCCGGCGACGGCCGCCGACACCTTCGAGGCCGCCGCGCAACTGGCCGCCGAACACGGCTATCCGCTGGTGCTCAAGCCGCGCTACGGCACCGCGAGCCGCGGCGTGCGGATCGTGCACGATGCGCGCGAGCTCGAGGCCGCGGTCGCCGCGCAGGTCGAGCCGATGATGGCGCAACGCTACTGCGGCGCGCCCATCCTGCACGTCGACGGCTGGTGGGACGGCCAGCGCATCGTGGTGCTCACGGCGTCGCGCTATGCGAACTGCTGCGCCGACTTCGGGCCCGACAGCCCGCTCGGCAGCATCGAGCTGGCGGACGGCGAGCACGAGCAGCGCATCCGCACCAGCGTGGGCCCGTTGCTCGCGGCGTTCGCGCCGGATCGGGAAATCGTGTTCCACCTCGAACTGTTCGACGACGGCGACACGCTGCGTTTCCTCGAGGTGGGCGCGCGGGTGGGCGGGGCGGAGATTCCGTTCCTGTGGCGCGAGATCCGCGACATCGATCTGGTCGGGATCGCCTGGGAAATCCAGACCGGCGCCGCCACCGTGCATCGCGACCACGCTCGCGCGCTCAGCCACGCGGGCCGGCCGGTGCATGCGGAGCGCGGCGCGTGGGTGATCGCCCGCCGCGAGGGCGAGCCCTGCGACGACCTGCCGAGCGTGTACTGGTCGCTGCCGCGCCAGCCCGGCCACGCGCCCAGCGGGGTGTACGAAGGCGCGCGCACCCGCCTGCGCCTGCGCAGCTTCGACCACGACGCGCTCGAGCACCAGGTCGCCGCGATCTTCGAGCGGCTGACCCAGCCCGCCGACTTGCAATTTTCCGTCGAACCGGTTTCGTCTTGATTGCAGCGCGATCGCGGCGTGCCCCGGGCGCGTCTGCCGGCTCAAGAAATGATTGACCGGCCATCGTGCCGCTGGGATATTGCTCGGGTGGCGCGGCTCCGAGGCACGCGCGCCGGCGTCAAGCTCCGGCCATACACATCATCCAACAGCAAACGAGAGAGCACATTCATGATTTCGCCCGAAAACCTGGTCGGTATCGCCGTCATCTCCCTGGGCATGGTTCTGACGCCCGGGCCGAACATGATCTATCTGGCATCGCGATCGATTTCGCAGGGCCGGCTCGCGGGCATGATCTCGCTGTCCGGCGTGGCGCTCGGCTTCGTGTGCTACCTGCTCGCCTCGGGGCTCGGCCTCGCGGCACTGTTCAAGGCGGTACCGCTCGCCTATGACGTGGTGCGCATCGCCGGCGCCGTGTATCTCGGCTATCTCGCCTGGAACATGCTCAAGCCGAAGGGCGTGTCGCCGTTCGAGGCGCGCGATCTGCCGCCGCACTCGCCGCGCCGCCTGTTCACGATGGGCTTCGTCACCAACGTGCTGAACCCGAAGATCGCCCTCATGTATTCCGCGCTGATCCCGCAGTTCATCAACCCGGCGGCCGGCTCCACCTTCACGCAGTTCCTGCAGATCGGCGTGGTCCAGATCGCCATCTCGGTGGCCGTCAACAGCATCATCGTGCTGGCGGCGGCACGCGTGAGCGGCTTCCTCGGCCGCCGCCCCTCGGCTATGCGCGCCCAGCGCTGGATCGCGGGCACCGTCCTCGGCCTGTTCGCGGTCAACATCCTGGCGCGCGGCAAGCCGGCCTGAGGCGCATGACGGGCCGGGCCGGGCCTGGCCCGGGCTTATCCACAGAAAATGTTGGCAAGCTTGTGGATGACCTGCGCATGTCTTTCGCAATCGCTTGATTGCAATCGCCTTTTTCCAGAAACACGGCAAATCGGCACCCCCCGCCGCGCGGCACCTTCGATGCCGCGCTTGTCCACAGAATGTGTTGGCAAGCTTGTGGATATCTGCCCGGCCTTCTTGTCAAGGCCTTGATCCGATTGGAGTATTTCACACCGAGTGGATTTCGGGCGGCCCCGCGAGGGCGCCCGCCCGGTCGCCACGAGCCGGAAAAATCCTTTCGAATCAAGGCTCCCGCGGCGATTCGCCCGCGTGCGCGGCACGTCCGCCTCGCTGCCCGCGAGGCCGCTGCGCCACCTGGCGCACGGCCCGCCGCCCCGCCGCGCCGCTCGCTTCCCGCCGCGCCGCCCCCGCCCGGTTGTCCACAATTTTTGTTGGCAAGCTTGTGGATTACCTGAGGTCAGGCCACACAAACTGCTGATCCGACAGGCCTTTTCCGCGCACGACACGAATGTGGCAGCGGCCTCGCCGCCCGCCTCGCCACGAGCTTGTCCACAGTTTCTGTTGGCAAGCTTGTGGATTACCTGCGCATGCGCGATGCAAGATCTTGATCCGACACGGTTTCCTCGCGGCCGACGCGAAAACGGCAGGCGTGGCAGTCGAAGCCCGCCCCGCCACATGCGCGACACGGATTCGTGCCCGACACAGTTATCCACAGTTTTTGTTGGCAAACCTGTGGATATCCTTCGACCGGCTTTTCCAAGCCATTGATCCGACGTGATTTTTCCGAAAGCCTCTCGGCGCGCCCAGCAATGCGTCACAGACAGGCACATTCCGGTGCCCGCCCGTTCGCATGCGATTCGCCGGGTCTCACAGCGACGACGGCCGGCATGCGCTGCATGCCGGCCGTGCGGGTGCCGCGTTGCCGCGCCGTCAGTGCCGCTCGAGCGCCGCCATCAGTTCATCGGCCTTGTCGCGCAACGCCTGGTAGCCCGAGCGAGCGTGCTCGGGCAGGTCCGGGTCGCCGATCAGCGCGCCGAGCGTCTCGACGAGGCTGAACGCGAGCCCACGCGCCGCCCCCGCCGCGATCGACTGCGATTCCACCGATGCGTGCAGATGATCGACGGCCGCCTCCATCTGCTCGAGCTGCGACGGCCGCGGGCCGTCGGGCCGGTTTTCCTGGGTCATGATTGCCACCTCCTGATTTCAGACCGGCGCGCCGCGAGCCGCGGCGCGCCCCTGTTGCCTCGCACGCGCCGGTTACAGCGCGGCCACCACCTTCACGCGCCCGCTGCCGCCCTTGGCTGCGGCCACCACCTGGCCGTCCACGCGGCGGAAGGTCAGCGAGACCGATTCCTCGCCCACCCGCAGGTTGTCGAGTTCGAGCCAGTCGATGCCGTCGGGCAGCGCCGGGCGCTCGATGCGCACCTCGTTGCGCGCCGCGTCCACGCTCACGCCGAGGCAGGCCTGCAGCATCATGAACGGCGAGCCGGCCGCCCAGGCCTGCGGCAGGC
This sequence comes from Burkholderia sp., assembly GCA_030151225.1. Classification (GTDB taxonomy): domain Bacteria; phylum Pseudomonadota; class Gammaproteobacteria; order Burkholderiales; family Burkholderiaceae; genus Burkholderia. Next base: position 27,531 of record JASLEG010000256.1, read on the forward strand.
ACGCGACCGGATAGGCCGTGGGCGATTCGCCACGGCGGCGCGGGAAGCCGCAGAACAGCTCGGGCAGGCGCATGTCGAAGCTGACCGCCGCCTCGAACAGCGCGCGCAGCAGTTCGGTGGCGGCCGTCTTGTTGCCGTAGCGCGCGAGGCCGCGCGCGGCCAGCGCATTGTCGTGCGGCCACACCGAGCCGTTGTGATAGGCCATCGGATTGAAGCGCGGCTGGCCGGCCGCGAGCGTGCGCACGCCCCAGCCGGTGCGGAACAGCGACGAATCGAGTGTGCGTGCAACGGATTCGCCGCGGCTCGCCTCGGGCAGCCCGAACGCGAGCAGATGCCCGGCGTTCGACGCCAGCACGCGGCACAGCTCGCCGCGCCCGTCGAGCGCAATGCCGTAGAAGCCCGCCTCGGGCATCCAGTAATGCGTCTCCACCGCCTCGCGCAGCTTGCGCGCCCGCGCCGAGTAGCCGGCCGCACGATCGTGTTCGCCGCGATGCGTCGAGAATGTCGACATCGCATCGAACGCCGCGCACGCATAGGCCTGCACCTCGACCAGCGCGATCGGGCCTTCGGGGAAGCGGCCGTCGGCGTGGAACACCGAATCGTGGCTGTCCTTCCAGCCCTGGTTCGCGAGGCCGCGCTCGGAGGTCTTCTGGTAATCGAGCAGGCCGAGCGGATTGCGGTCGCAGGCGCGCTCCACCCAGGCCGTGGCGCGCTCGAGCGCGGGCCACAGCTCGTCGATCAGCGCGGTGTCGCCGGTCTGTTCGAGATAGGCGCCGGCCAGCACCACGAACAGCGGCGTGGTGTCCACCCCGCCGTAATACAGCGCGAACGGCACCTCGCCGGTGGCGGCCATCTCGCTGCGGCGGAACTCGTGCATGATCTTGCCCGGCTCGGCATCGCGGAACGCCGAGACCTCGAGCGCCTGGTGCCTGGCGAGGAAGCGCAGCACGCCGCGCGCGAGCGACGGTTGCAGCCACAACATCTGCAGCGAGGTGATCACCGCGTCGCGGCCGAATGGCGTGGAGAACCACGGAATGCCTGCGTACGGATAGGGGCCGGTTTCGAGCTGGGTGGTGAGCAGGCCCAGATCGGCCAGCGAGCGGTCGAGCCAGGCGTTGAACAGCGGATTGCCGGTACGCACGCGCGAGATGGTGCGACGGCGCGCGCGCATCTTGCGGTGCACGCCCACCAGCGCACGGCGCAGGCCGGGGCGGCCCGCCTTGGCGAGCGGCTGCTGCGGCTCGGCCGGTTCGCCGTCGCGCTCGATGCGTGCCTCGACGGTCAGGTAGATCGACACGCAGGCCTGCGCGGCGATCGTCAGCGTGTAGTCGGCGCGATCCACGGCGAGCCGCTCCGGGGCCGGCGAGAAGCCGACCCGCACCGTGCGCGTCACGCCGTCGAGGCCGTCGTAGCGCAGCCTCACCTGGCCGTCGTCCATCTTCGGCTCGGCGATCTCGCCGCGGCGCTCGCGCGGCGTGCCGCGCACCTCGAACATGTCGAGGAAGTCGGCGCGGAACGAGATCGACAGCGGCACCTCGGCATCGGTGGTGCCGTAGTTGGTCAGCGTGAGCGCCTCGTACAGCACGTTGTCGGCCAGCACGCGGGTGCGGTCGATGTGGATCACGCCCTCGGGCATCTCGTGGCCGCCGAGCGGCGGCAGCGGGCGATTGGTCAGATGCGCCGTGAACGACGCGTTGTCGGCGCTGGTCGCGCCCGACAGCAGCGACGGCGCGCGGCCGCCGAAGGTCAGGCGCCAGCCCGACAGCACGCGCATGTCGTCGACGAACAGGCCGTCGTCGAGGCCGGAGATGTCGCCGAGCGTGTCGCTGACGACGAACGCGTCGCCCGACTTCAGGACATGCTGGCTGCCGCGCACGGCCTTCTGCGACACGGGTTCGGGCGCGATGAACGGCGGCACGCCGTCGGGCATGCCCGACGGGTTGGCGGTGAATGCGGAGGAGGGGGCGGCGGCGGTCTCGCCGGCCGCCGACGAGGCGGGATGGCTTTGCGTTCCGGGCATTGCGACTCCTGACTGCTGCGGTCCACGGGGAAACGGGTGCGCGCGATTGCTCGCACCCCGATTCGCCACAGCATAGGACAGAACGGCCCGGTCACGCAGTTTGGCGCGATGGCGGCGGTGGCGGCCGCCGCGTCAGCGCCTCGTTCGGCGCGGCGTCAGTGATCGAGCTCCATCACGAGCCGGCCCATCGCCTGCCCCGCGCCACGCACGGCGCAGCTGAGCGGCTCGTCGGCCACGCGCACGGCAAGGCCGGTCTCGTCGAACAGACGCCGGTCGAGGTGAGCAAGCAGCGCGCCGCCGCCGGTCAGCACGATGCCGCGATGGGCGACGTCGGTGACGAGCTCGGGCGGCGCCTTCTCCAGCACGCATTTCACGGCGTTGACCACCTGGTTCAGCGGCGCGGCGAGCGCCTCGGCCACGTCGTGGTTCGACAGCTCGATGGTGCGCGGCAGGCCGTCCTCCACGCCGCGCCCGACCGCGCGCATCGATTCGCGCGGCACCGAGCCGCTGGCCGAACCGATGTACTTCTTCACGTGCTCGGCCGTCTGCTCGCCGAGCAGCACGTTGTAGAGGCCGCGCACGTGGTTGACGATGGCCGCGTCGAACTGGTCGCCGCCCACCCGCACCGAATGCTGGTAGACGGTGCCGCCGAGCGACACGATGCCCACCTCGGTGGTGCCGCCGCCGATGTCCACCACCATCGAGCCGACCGCCTCGGTCACGGGCAGGCCCGCGCCGAGCGCGGCCGCGAGCGACTGGTCGATCAGGTTCACGCGCGACGCGCCGGCCGCCACGGCCGCCTCGCGCACCGCGCGACGCTCCACCGCGGTGGCGCTCGACGGCACGCACACCGTGAACTCCACGCGCCGGCCGAACAGCGAGCGCGCATGCGACATGTCGACGAACTGCCGGATCATCTGCTCGGCGGCCGGATAATCCGCGATCACGCCGTGCCGCAGCGGCCGCACCGCGTGAAGATGCTCGGGCACCCGGCCGATCAGCGCCTTGGCCAGCTCGCCCACCGCCTCGACGCGTGCCTTCTCGATCGGCGCGTCGGACTTGCGAAAACACACGACCGACGGCTGATTGAGCACGATGCCGCGCTGCTGCGTGTAGATCAGCGTGCTGGCGGTGCCGGGACCAACCGCGACGTTATTTGCAAAAAGCCTGCCCAAAATGGGTGTCGACATGGAATGTGCCTCGACGTGCTGACTGTCCCGATTCACGCAAATGCGGCCGGTCCGGACCGTGCCCCGCGCCGGTATCGCTTTCCGGATCCGCTTGCGCCGTATCGCCTGCGTGATTCGGCGACAGGAAGTTTCTACTGTAGGTAATTCCGGGTCAATGGAGAATATTCCGACAACAAATTGACATGCTGTCGGACTGGAAAGGAGGCCGCCCTATTTTCCGATTGGGACGTGTCGGACCGTCCTCACCCGTGGGCCGAGCAAAGCCTGTACCCTCTCGACTCGCCGCGCCGCAGCATGTCGCGCGGGCCGCCGCTCCCACCCGCTCCCACCCGTTTACGCCCCGATCGCCCGAACCGCCATGCACGCCGCCGCCCGCCCTCGTCCTTCCGTGTCCGCCACCGGCCGCGCGCTGCTGGCCGCGCTGTTCGCATGGTGCGCGCTGGCCGTGCTCGCCGCCGCGAGCGCGCACGCCGCCACGCCGGCGAGACCGGCCGGCCCGACC
>JASLEG010000318.1 GCA_030151225.1 Burkholderia sp.
GGGCCGGATCGGCGCTTACATGTCTGCGACCGACGCTGTCCGTGTGAAGCGCGGATCGTCGACGACGAGCTTGGCGCCGTTCTCGATCTTTGCCTCGATCACCCATTTGAAGCCGCACGGGTGCGCCTCGGCGGCAATGCCGCCGAGGCGCACCCGTGCGGCTTCAAATGGGTGATCGAGGCCAAGATCGAGAACGGCGCCAAGCTCGTCGTCGTCGATCCCAGATTCACGCGGACGGCGTCGGTCGCAGACATGTATGCGCCGATCCGGCCCGGTACCGATATCGCGTTCCTGAACGGCTTGATCCGCTATTTGCTCGAGAAGGACACGATCCAGCACGACTATGTCCGGCACTACACCAACGCCGGCCTGATCGTGCAGGAAGGGTTCGGCTTCAGCGAGGGGCTGTTCAGCGGCTTCAAGGAGGAGAGCCGGACCTATGACCGCTCGAGCTGGGTTTATGAGCTCGGCGACGACGGCTTTGCCAAAATCGACGAGACCCTGCAGCATCCGCGTTGCGTGATGAGCCTGCTGCGCCAGCATGTCGATCGCTACAAGATCGACCTCGTGTCGCGCATCTGCGGCACGCCGCAGGACAAGATCCTTCAGGTCTATGAGCTGATCGCGAGCACGGCGGCGCCCGACAAGGCGATGACCAGCCTGTTCGCGCTCGGCTGGACCCAGCATTCGGTGGGATCGCAGAACATCCGTGCCATGGCGATGGTCCAGCTCCTGCTCGGCAATATCGGCGTGGCCGGCGGCGGCATGAATGCGCTGCGCGGTCACTCCAACATCCAGGGGCTGACCGATGTGGGCCTGCTGTCGAACCAGATGCCGGGCTACATGAACCTGCCGATGGACAAGGAGACCACGTTCGACGAGTACATGTCGACCAAGCTCTTCAAGCCGCTGCGGCCGTACCAGCTCAGCTACTGGAAGAACTACCGCGCGTTCTTCGTCAGCTTCATGAAGTCGTGGTGGGGCGACGCGGCCACCGCCGACAATCATTTCGGCTACGACTACCTGCCCAAGCTCGACAAGCCCTACGACCTGCTGCAGACGATCGAGCTGATGGCGCAGGGCAAGCTCAACGGCTACATCTGCCAGGGCTTCAATCCGCTCGCGGCCGCGCCGGCCAAGGTCAAGACGGCCGCGGCGCTGGCCAGGCTGAAGTGGCTGGTGATCATGGATCCGCTCGCCACCGAAACCTCCGAATTCTGGAAGCCGCACGACGACTACAACGTGGTCGACGCGTCGGCCGTGAAGACGGAGGTGTTCCGGCTGCCCACCACCTGCTTCGCCGAGGAACGCGGCTCGCTCGTCAATTCGGGCCGCGTGCTGCAATGGCACTGGCAGGGCGCCGACGCGCCGGGCGAGGCGCGCAGCGATCTGGAGATCATGTCGGGCATCTTCCTGCGCATGCGCGAGGCTTACCGCAAGGACGGCGGCAAGTTCCCGGATCCGATCGTGAACCTGACCTGGCCGTACGCGAACCCGGAAAGCCCCACGCCCGAGGAGCTCGCGATGGAGTTCAACGGGCGCGCGCTGGCCGACCAGACCGATCCGAAGGACGCCACGAAGGTGCTGGTCAAGCGCGGCGAGCAGCTGGCCGGCTTCGCGCAACTGAAGGACGACGGCAGCACGGCGAGCGGCTGCTGGATCTTCTGCGGCGCGTGGACGGCCGCCGGCAACCAGATGGCGCGGCGCGACAACGCGGATCCGACCGGCATCGGCCAGACCCTCGGCTGGGCCTGGGCGTGGCCCGCGAACCGCCGCATCCTGTACAACCGCGCCTCCTGCGACACGGCCGGCAAGCCCTTCGATCCCACCCGCAAGCTGATCGGCTGGAACGGCCGCGCCTGGGCCGGCTACGACGTGCCCGACTACAAGGCCGACGAGCCGCCCGAGAACGGCATGGGCCCGTTCATCATGAATCCCGAGGGGGTGGCGCGCTTCTTCGCCCGCGACGGCATGAACGAGGGCCCGTTCCCCGAGCACTACGAGCCGTTCGAGACGCCGCTCGCGGCGAATCCGTTCCACCCGGGCAATCCGCGCGCGCTCAACAACCCCGCCGCGCGCGTGTTCCCCGACGACCGCGCCGCGTTCGGCACGCCCGACGCGTTCCCGCACACGGCCACCACCTATCGGCTCACCGAGCATTTCCACTACTGGACCAAGCACGCGCGCCTCAATGCGATCGTGCAGCCGCAGCAGTTCGTGGAGATCGGCGAGGAACTCGCGAAGGAGGTGGGCGTGGTGCACGGCGAGCGCGTGAAGGTGTCCTCGAAGCGCGGCTACATCGTCGCCGTGGCGGTGGTCACCAAGCGCATCCGCACGCTGACGGTGGAGGGCAGGAAGGTGCACACAGTCGGCATTCCGCTGCACTGGGGCTTCAAGGGGCTCACGAAACCCGGCTATCTGGCCAACACCCTGACTCCGTCCGTGGGCGACGGCAACTCGCAGACACCGGAATTCAAGTCGTTCCTGGTGAAAGTGGAAAAGGCATAGGGAGGCGCCGAGATGGCCCTGCAATCGCTGGACATCCGACGCGTGTCCGCCACCACCACGCCGCCGCCCACCGCGCGCGAGCCCGTCACGGGCAGCGTCGCGAAGCTGATCGACGTGTCGAAGTGCATCGGCTGCAAGGCGTGTCAGACCGCCTGCATGGAATGGAACGACCTGCGCGACGAGGTCGGCACCAACGTGGGCGTGTACGACAACCCGGCCGATCTGACCGAGCATTCGTGGACGGTGATGCGCTTCTCCGAGTACGAGAATCCGGCGGGCGACCTCGAGTGGCTGATCCGCAAGGACGGCTGCATGCACTGCGAGGATCCGGGCTGCCTGAAGGCGTGCCCGTCGCCGGGCGCGATCGTGCAGTACAACAACGGCATCGTGGATTTCCACGAGGAGAACTGCATCGGCTGCGGCTACTGCGTGACCGGCTGCCCGTTCAACATCCCGCGCATCTCCAAGTCCGATCACCGCGCCTACAAGTGCACGCTGTGCTCGGACCGCGTGGCGGTGGGGCAGGAGCCGGCCTGCGTGAAGACCTGCCCGACCGGCGCGATCATGTTCGGCACCAAGGAGGACATGAAGCACCAGGCGGCGGACCGCGTGGCGGACCTGAAGGAGCGCGGCTTCGCCCACGCCGGGCTGTACGACCCGCAGGGCGTGGGCGGCACGCACGTGATGTACGTGCTGCATCACGCCGACCAGCCCACGCTGTATCACGGCCTGCCCGAGAATCCGTCGATCAGCCCGTTCGTGCGGCTGTGGAAGGGCATCGCCAAGCCGCTCGCGGTGGCCGGGCTCGCGCTGACCGCGCTGGCCGGCTTCTTCCACTACACGCGCGTCGGGCCGAACGAGGTGAGCGAGGCCGACGAGGCCGCCGCGCGCGACGAGGCCCGCCGCATCCGCCAGGAGGACGTCAAATGAGCCACGAAGATCCGAACCTGATCGTGCGCTACACGGCCAACGAGCGCTCGAACCACTGGATCACGGCGATCTCGTTCGTGCTGCTCGCGCTGTCGGGGCTGGCGCTGTTCCATCCGTCGATGTTCTGGCTCGGCGCGCTGTTCGGCGGCGGCCAGTGGACGCGGATCCTGCATCCGTTCGTGGGCCTCGTGATGTTCGCGTCGTTCGCGATCATGGTGGTGCGCTACTGGCACCACAACCTGATCGACGCCGACGACCGCCAGTGGCTGCGCCAGATCGACGACGTGCTCGCCAATCGCGAGGAGAACCTGCCCGAGATCGGCCGCTACAACGCCGGCCAGAAGCTGCTGTTCTTCACGCTGGTGCTGTGCCTGCTCGCGCTGCTGGCCTCGGGCGTGGTGATCTGGCGGCGCTACTTCTCGTTCTACTTTCCGATCACGGTGATCCGGATCGCGGCGGTGGTGCATGCGGCCGCCGCCTTCGTGCTGATTGCCGGCATCATCGTGCACATCTACGCGGCGCTCTGGGTGAAGGGCTCGATCGGCGCGATGGTGCGTGGCACCGTCACGCTCGGCTGGGCACGCAAGCATCATCCGAAGTGGTTCCGGCAGGCGGTCCGGCAGTCGGGCCGGTCGCGCTGACCGGGCGGCCCGCGCCAGGGCTTTGCCGATGCACCCAGGCCATCCTTCGGGGTGGCCTGGGTCATTCTGGGGACTGCGAAGCATGGCCTGCGCGCGTCGGTCCATACGACTTGGCGCAATATTTCCGTGTGCACGGCGCAGCAATCGCGTGCCGGGATCGATGCGAAAATGGCGCTCCCGTGCAGCGGATTCGCGCGTTTTTTCAGACGATCGGGCGGGATCGTTTCGCAATACCGCGGATTCGGGGCCCTGCATTGGCGAACCGCCGTCGGAAGCGGTATTCTTCACGGCGGCGAAATCCCCGGCATGGCGCCCCAGCGGCGCGCCGGCCAGACAGCACCAGGTGACTCACGTGACACAACGCATCCTCGACCCGAACGACATCGCGGCACTCGATCATTCGGCGATCCCCCGATTTCGCCTTCCCGAGCGCACCAGCGTATTCGCCGAGCGCGCGGCGCGGTTGCGCAAGCTGGCCGACCTCAATCCGATTTCCGGCTATCTGCGGCTGATGGCGACGCTGGCCGACGCGCAACAGGTCGTGCTCGACGCGCTGGCCGCCGAAGCCGCGCCGTTTCCCGATGCCGAGGCGATCCGCCATGCGCAGGCCCATGCGATGCCGATCGTGCCGGCCATGAGCGGCACGCGCGACGCGCGCTGGCGCGACGTGCTGCACCGGCTGCTCGACGCCGTCGAGCGCGCCGGCCTCGTCACGCCGATGCTGGCCCGCCTGATCGACACGCTGCGCCTGCAGGGCCCGGCCGAGCTCGATGCGCAGGCCGACGCGATCGTGGCGCTGCGCGTGGCCGAGGTGGCGCCCGCTTCGGCGCCGTTCATCGCGGCCGCGCTGCAGGTGGCGTGGACCGACCTGGCCGCGCGCGTGCAGCCGGCCGACGTGCCGTATCTGGACCAGCCGGGGCTGTGCCCGGTGTGCGGCTCGCACCCGGTGGCGAGCGTGATCCGGCTCGGCGCGCAGCAGGGCTACCGGTTCCTGCAGTGCGCGCTGTGCACGACCGAGTGGCACATGGTGCGTACCAAGTGCTCGCACTGCGATTCCACCAAGGGCATCGCGTATCACGGCATCGACGGCGGCAGCGAGGCGATCAAGGCCGAATCGTGCGACGAATGCGGCACGTACCGCAAGATCGGCTATCAGGAGAAGGATTTCGCGTTCGAGCCGCTGGCCGACGATCTCGCGAGCCTCACGCTCGATCTGCTGATGAACGATGCCGGCTACCGGCGCAGTTCGCCGAATCCGCTGCTCTGGCCCGAGCTGCCGTCGTCCGACGCGTGACCGGAGGCCCCCTTGAGCAACCCGGGCGTGAATGACCTGAACGCGCTGCTGGCGCGCGCGCCGTCCGTCGAGCGCGTGCTGTCGTCCGACGCGCTGCGCGCGCTGGTGACGGCGCACGGCCGCACGCGCGTGCTGGCCGCCGTGCGCGCGTCGCTCGACGCCTGGCGCGAGCTCGCGCG
>JASLEG010000332.1 GCA_030151225.1 Burkholderia sp.
GGCGCGAGCGGCGGCAGCGCGATCGGCAAGGGCGGGGCGGCCGCGGGGGCAGGTGCGGCAGGGGGCGCCGGCGCCGGGCTCAAGCGCCCGGCCGGCCGCCCGTGGATGATCAGTCACTGAACCGAATCAGGAGCAGCGCAATGCGACATGGCGATATTTCGAGCAGCCGCGACGGCGTGGGCGTGGCGGTGGTCAACTACCGGATGCCGCGCCTGCACACGCGCGCGGAGGTGCTGGAGAACGCGCGCCGGATCGGCGAGATGCTGATCGGCATGAAGCGCGGGCTGCCGGGCATGGATCTCGTGATCTTCCCCGAGTATTCGACGCACGGGATCATGTACGACGAGGCGGAAATGTACGAAACCGCCTCCACGATCCCGGGCGCCGAGACGGAGATCTTCTCGGCCGCGTGCCGTCAGGCCAACGTGTGGGGCGTGTTCTCGATCACGGGCGAGCGCCACGAGCAGCATCCGCACAAGGCGCCGTACAACACGCTGATCCTGGTCGACAACCACGGCGAGATCGTGCAGAAGTACCGCAAGATCATGCCGTGGACGCCGATCGAGGGCTGGTACCCGGGCGACCGCACCTACGTGACGGAAGGGCCGAAGGGGCTGAAGATCAGCCTGATCATCTGCGACGACGGCAACTATCCCGAGATCTGGCGTGACTGCGCGATGCAGGGCGCCGAGCTGATCGTGCGCTGCCAGGGCTACATGTACCCGGCCAAGGAGCAGCAGGTGCTGGTGTCGAAGGCGATGGCGTGGATGAACAACACCTACGTGGCGGTGGCCAACGCGGCCGGCTTCGACGGCGTGTATTCGTACTTCGGGCATTCGGCCATCATCGGCTTCGACGGGCGCACGCTCGGCGAATGCGGCGAGGAGGAGATGGGGGTGCAGTACGCGGAGCTGTCGATGTCGCTGATCCGCGATGCGCGCCGCAACCTGCAGTCGCAGAACCATCTCTACAAGCTGCTGCATCGCGGCTACACGGGCACGATCCACTCGGGCGACGGCGTGCACGGCGTGGCCGACTGCCCGTTCGGCTTCTATCGCGACTGGGTTCGGGATCCGCAGAAGGCGCGCGCGGCTGCCGAGGCGATCACGCGGTCGATGCCGGGCACGCCCGAATGTCCGGTGGAGGGGATTCCGCATTCGGCCGACGCGGCGCCGGGCGGCACGCGCTGATCGGCACCCGATCCGGGCCGTGCCGCGCAGTGATTGCCGCGCTGGCCTGCTGGAGCGGCGCGACGTACTGCGCCTTCGTGCCGGCGCCGCAGCGCATGGTCGGAAACGAGATCGAGAGCGCTGCCGCCACCTGCCCGGTGGGGTCGAACACCGGCACCGCCAGGCACATCAGGCCGTCTTCCTGTTCCTCGTCGTCCTCGCCGTAGCCGAGGGCGCGCACGTGCGGCAGGATGCTCCGCACCGCGTCGGCCGAGCCCAGCGTCTATTACGTGGCGCGGTGGAAGGTCAGGCCCGCGAGCACCGCGCGCGCCGCCTCGGGGCCATCCACGCGAGCAGCACCTTGCCGATCGCGGTGCTGTACGGCGGATTGGTGCGGCCGATGCGCGAGTGCATGCGCAGGCCGTAATCGGCATCGATCGTGAGCCGGTAGCGCTCGGTCTCGTCCTCCTGCGCCACGAAGCCGAGCGTCTTGAGTGTCTGCAGGAAGCGGTGCACGGTGGTCTTCGACATGCCCAGGCGCTGCGACAGCGCGCTGATGCCGATCGGGCCGTGCGCACCGAGCGCCTCGAGCACCGCGAAGGCCTTGCCCGCGGTCGAGCCGTCGGCACCGCTGGCGGCGGGGGCGGCCTCGTCACTGCGCTGCCCGAGCATCGCTTCCCTCTGCCGTCGTCCGTCGAATGTGAATCAGGCCGTGAGCATAGCCTGTCCGGGTCGCGGAATGAACCGCCGTGCGCGCACGGAGCATCGGAACGCCGTTCCGTTTTTAAGTTTCAGCTTAATTCTCCATGCTGCGGCCCGCAGGGTTAACCGCGATGTAAGACGACTGACGAATGGAATACCGTTCCGGCATTCCGTCTGGAGACGACGGATTCGACAACGGACGCGCACGTCCACGGACGGAGAGCCTTGTGAACATCAAGAGAGTCATCGATCGGGTACCGGGCGGGCTGATGCTGGTGCCGATGCTGCTGGGCGCCTGCGTCCACACCTTCTCGCCCGATTCGGGCAAGTACTTCGGTTCCTTCACGAACGGCCTGATCTCGGGCACGGTGCCGATCCTGGCCGTGTGGTTCTTCTGCATGGGGGCGACGATCGACCTGCGCGCCACCGGCGTGGTGCTGCGCAAGTCGGGCACGCTGGTGCTGACCAAGACCCTGGTGGCCTGGCTCGTCACGCTGGCGTGCGCGCAGTTCATCCCGGTGGACGGCGTGAAGGGCGGGCTGTTCGCGGGGCTGTCGCTGCTCGCGATCGTGGCTTCGATGGACATGACCAACGGCGGCCTCTACGCGGCCGTGATGCAGCAGTACGGCACGCGCGAGGAGGCCGGCGCGTTCGTGCTGATGTCGCTCGAATCGGGGCCGCTCGTCAGCATGACGATCCTCGGCGCGACCGGGGCGGCCGTGTTCGAGCCGCGGCTGTTCGTGGGGGCGGTGCTGCCATTCCTGATCGGCTTCGCGCTCGGCAATCTCGACCGCGACCTGCGCGACCTGTTCGGCCGCTGTGTGCATCCGCTGATCCCGTTCTTCGGCTTCGCGCTGGGCAACGGCATCGACCTGCACGTGATCGCCAAGAGCGGTGTGCCCGGCATCCTGATCGGCCTGGCCGTGATCGTGGTGACCGGCGTGCCGCTGATCCTCGCCGACCGCTTCATCGCCGGCGGCAACGGCACGGCCGGGATCGCGGCCTCGTCCACGGCGGGCGCGGCGGTGGCGAATCCGGCCATCATCGGCGAGATGGTGCCGCAGTTCAAACCGCTGGTGCCGGCGCCACCGTCACGGTGGCCACGGCCTGCCTGATCACGGCGATCCTGGTGCCGATCGTCACCGCGATGTGGGCGCGCCGCTTCGCGCGGCCGGTGGCCGACGGCGCCGCGGCCGGTGCAGCGGATGCCGCCGCGCTGCACGAGGTGGGTGTCCCGGCGCACCGGCAGGGACACATCTGAGGTCAGACGTCGCGCGCGCCGGCTGGGGCGGCGCGCGCAAATTTGCTATCTTCCGGGGTCGCCGCCGCGCTTTGCTCACTGACGCCCCATGACCGACCGTATCGTCGCCGCCTTCGATTTCGACGGCACCATCACCACCACCGACAGTTTTCGCCACTTCGTGCAACAGGCCGTGGGCCTGCGCCGCTTCGCCTGCGCGGGGCTGCGCGCGCTGCCGTGGATCCTCGCCATGAAGGCCGGCCGGATCTCGCGCGGCGCGGCCAAGGCGAAATTCGCGTGGTTCGCCTTCGGGCCGATCGCGGCCACCGAGCTCGACGCGCTCGCCACCCGCTTCGTCGCCACCGAACTGCCGCGCCTCGTGCGTCCCGAGATGCTTGCGCGCGTGCGCGAACATCAGGCGCGCGGGCACACCGTGCTGCTGGTCAGCGCGTCGCCGTCACTGTATCTGGAGAAATGGGCGGCCACGGCCGGCTTCGACGCGGTGCTGGCCACGCGGCTCGGATTCGAGCAGGGCCGCTTCACGGGCCGCCTCGACGGCGAGAACTGCTGGGGGCCGCAGAAGGTCGTGCGGCTCGCGGCGTGGTGGGGCAGCGAGCCGCCCGTGAAGCTGTATGCCTACGGCGACAGTCGCGGCGACAAGGAAATGGCCGAACGTGCCGACTGGTCGTGGATTCGTGGCCAGGGGCCGATGGGTGCGCTCGACGCCTGAGCCGATGTCGGGCCGGCAAACGCGCCGGTAAACGATCACGGCCCGCATCGTCGCCGATGCGGGCCGTGAATGTCGTGCACGTCGTTGCCGGGCACGCACCCGGCCTAGCTTATTGTGCCGGCTGCTGCGCGGCCGCGTCGCCGCCGACGTGCGAGTAGCGGTTCAGGATCGGGATCATCTGCGCGTAGACCTTCGGGTTCGCCGCGACGATCTCGCGACGCTCGAGGAAGTCCGCCTCGCCGTGGTAGTTGCCCACCAGGCCGCCGGCCTCGGTGATCAGCAGGCTGCCTGCGGCGATGTCCCAGATGTTGATGCCCTGCTCGAAGAACGCATCGAGCCGGCCCGCCGCGACGTTCGCGAGGTCGAGCGCGGCCGCGCCGGGGCGGCGCAGGCCCGTGCAGGCCTGGGTCATGTCCATGAACAGGCGCGTGTACTGCTCGAGGCCGTCCTTCTCGCGGAACGGGAAGCCCGTGCCCACCAGCGCATCGGCCAGGCGGTCGCGGCGGCCGACGCGGATGCGGCGGTCGTTCAGGTACGCGCCGCGGCCGCGGGTGGCCGTGAACAGGTCGTTGTGGTTCGGATCGTAGACGACGGCCTGCTGCACCACGCCGCGATGCGCGAGCGCGATCGACACGCAGTAGTACGGGAAGCCGTGGATGAAGTTGGTGGTGCCGTCGAGCGGATCGATGATCCAGACGAATTCGGACTCGTTGTCCGACTTGCCCGATTCCTCGGCCAGGATCGCGTGATCCGGGTAGGCCGTCTTCAGCGTTTCGATGATAGCGTCTTCCGCGGCCTTGTCGACCTCGGTCACGAAATCGTTGTGCTGCTTCTTGCGGACCTCGACCATGTCGAGATCGAGCGACGCACGATTGATGATCTGTCCGGCGCGGCGCGCAGCCTTGACAGCGATGTTGAGCATGGGATGCATGAGCCTGATCCTGTAGCCGGCGGCACGGGGCCGCCACGAAGTGGGTTGGAAGCCGGCGAAGCGCCCGCCCGGCAGGACCGGCGGACGTTTCGCAGACGGAAGACGCGAATTGGCAAAGAGCGGGGCGCGGGCGGCGGCACGGGTTTCCGGGCGGGCTGCGGGCGCAAAAACGGCATTTTACCCGAACCTGCGGGTTTTTCCGACTATCGTTGCCTAGGCCGTTCGGCCGGGTGGGCGCGGCGCGGCGTTGGCGATACCATTACGGCTCGTCGTGCCGGTTGGCGGGCTGGTTGTCGCGCCAGCGCTTCCCGGCGCCATTTCCCGCATCACCCGTTTTTTTCGTCGGATCGATCACGTTGGACACCTCGCAACCTACCCCGGCCTCGCCGTCCGCTTCCGCCTCCACCCCGGCTGCCTCCGCCGCCGCGTTCGCGGCCGCGCGCTTCGTGCTGGTCGAGCCGAGCCATCCCGGCAACGTCGGCGCGGCCGCGCGCGCGCTCAAGACCATGGGTTTCTCGCGGCTCGTGCTGGTGTCGCCGCGCGTGGCCGACGTGCTGGCCGATCCCGAGGCGGTGGCGATGGCGAGCGGCGCCGACGACGTGCTGGCCGCCACCCGCGTGGTGGCCACGCTCGACGAGGCGCTGGCCGGCGTGCAGTGGTCGGTGGCACTGACCGCGCGCAGCCGCGAATACGGGCCGCCGCGGCTCGCGCCGCGTGCGGCCGCCGGCGAGGCGCGCGCCCAGCTCGCGAGCGGCGAGATCGCCTTCGTGTTCGGCAACGAGCGCGTGGGCCTGTCGAACGAGCACGTCGAGCGCTGCAGCGCGATCGCGCACATTTCGGCCAATCCCGATTACAGCTCGCTGAACCTGTCGCAGGCGATCCAGGTGCTCGCCTACGAGCTGCGCGTGGCGCTGCTCGAGGGCGAGGCGCAGCCGATGCACGACGGCGCGGCCGGCACGCCCGCACAGGCCGAGGAGATCGAGCAGATGTTCGCGCACCTCGAATCGGCGCTGGTCGCGCTCGAGTTTCTCGACCCGCGCAATCCGAAGAAGCTGATGTCGCGCCTGCGGCGGCTGTTCTCGCGCGCGCGACTCGAGCGCGAGGAAGTCAACATCCTGCGCGGCATCGCCAAGCACGTCCTGATGAAGTCGGGCGAGGAGCGCTGAGGCGCCTATCCGGCCATCGCCACTGCCCAGCCCGGCGGCAATACCCGCGGTGCCGGCAAGGGCAAGTTCGCGGCCTCGGCAGCCGTGCGCGGCTGCTCCTACAATCGTCGCTCGCCTCATAAGCTTATGGCGCAGGCGAATAAGGGCCGCGCCCGCGCGCGGCGCCCGGGAAGTGCTGACCTGTTACCCGGGCATCCACGCGCTGATCTTCCACCGCGTCGCGCACGCGGGCTGGCGGCGCGGCCATCGCTGGTTCGGCCGCTTAGTCTCGCAGATCGGCCGCTTCATGACCGGCATCGAGCTCCATCCCGGCGCCACGATCGGGCGGCGCGTATTCATCGATCACGGCATGGGTGTGGTGGTGGGCGAGACCGCGATCTTCGGCGACGATCCCGTCTTGCTGGCGATGCACCGCCTGATCGATCATGCGAAGGAAGCGCAACGCGTGGACGAGGTGGTGGCCGCACTCGAGGGGCACACGCTGGAGCAGACGGGCTGAAGGCGGATCGAGGAAACGCCGCGCGGCTCGCGCTCAGTGGCCGAGCGGCAGCGCCTGCACGCCGTCGGCGTCGATGCGCAGATAGCCGCCGCGTGCCGCGCCGTGGTCGAGATCCCAGTCGGGCAGCACCCAGCGCGTGCCTTCGGGTTCCGCGTGGCGCGCGGGGCGATGGGTGTGGCCGTGGATCATGGTGTCCGCGGCACTGCGCCGGAACAGGTCGGCCACGCCGCCGCGCGTGACGTCGTAGCGCGGCAGGGGCGGGCGCTCGCGTCCGCTCTCGCTCTTCGCGCGCATGCGCTCGGCCAGCCTGCGCCGCCAGCGCAGCGAGCGCGCGAGGAACAGCCACTGCGCGAGCCGGTTGCGCGCGAAGCCGCGAAACATCTGATAGCCGCGATCGGCCGTGCATTGCGCGTCGCCGTGCGCGAGCACGATGCGCCTGCCGAAGGCGAGCACCACCGACGGGTCCGGCACGAGTATCGCGCCGGCCGCCTGCATGAAGCGCCGCCCGAGCAGGAAATCGCGGTTGCCGTGCATCACGTACAGCGTGATGCCGCGCTCGGCGAGCGTGTGCATCAGCGCCGCCATGCGCTGGGCGAAGGGGTCGTCATCGAGGATGTCGTCGCCGACCCAGTATTCGAACAGATCCCCTAGGATGAACACCGAGTCGGCATTGTCGGCCGTCACGCGCACGAAGTGCTCGAACGCGGCGACGGTCTGCGGAATCGCGTCGCTCAGGTGCAGATCGGAGATGAACAGAAACGGGCGTGCCGAATGCGCGAGCCCGTGCTCGCCCGGCACGCCCCCGGAGACGCTTCGCGGCGGAGTTTCCTGCAGCATCGAAGTGCCTCCTCGTGCCGCGTCAGACCACCACGGCCTTTTCGATCACGACGTCGTCGTTCGGCACGTCCTGATGGAAGCCCTTGCTGCCCGTCTTCACGGCCTTGATCTTGTCGACCACGTCCTGGCCTTCCACGACCTTGCCGAACACGGCGTAGCCCCAGCCTTGCGGCGTCGGCGACGAGTGGTTCAGGAAGTCGTTGTCGTTGACGTTGATGAAGAACTGGGCCGTGGCCGAGTGCGGATCGTTGGTACGCGCCATCGCCAGCGTGTAGGTGGCGTTCTTCAGGCCGTTGTTGGCCTCGTTCTGGATCGGTGCGTTGGTCGGCTTCTGCTTCATGCCCGGCTCGAAACCGCCGCCCTGGATCATGAAGCCGTTGATCACGCGATGGAACACCGTGCCGTCGTAATGGCCGGCCTTGACGTAGGCGAGGAAGTTCTCGGCGGACTTCGGTGCCTTGGCTTCGTCGAGTTCGATCTTGATCACGCCGTGGTTCGTATGCAGTTCAACCATGATGGTTCCTTCGTCTTCGTTGAGGTTGGATGAAATGGCACGCGGCCGGTCGGGACGACACGGCCGCGTGACAGGGCGCGTCTGTGCGCGCTGGATTTCGGGTTATTGGGTGACGATGCTGGCCGAGTCGATCACGACCGGCGTGGCCGGTACGTCGCGCATGGTGCCGCGCACCGTGGTGGGCGTGGCCTCGATCTTCCTGACCACGTCCATGCCCGACACCACCTTGCCGAACACGGCATAGCCGTTGCCGTCCGGATTCGGGTAGTCGAGGTTGCTGTTGTCGACCGTGTTGATGAAGAACTGCGCGGTGGCCGAGTTCGGATCGCTGGTGCGTGCCATGGCGATCGAGCCGGCCACGTTCTTCAGGCCGTTGCGGCTTTCGAGCGGGATCGGCGCGCGCGTCGGCTTCTCGTCGAAGTTGGCCTTGTAGCCGCCGCCCTGGATCATGAAGCCGGCGATCACGCGGTGGAACAGCGTGCCGTTGTACTGGCCGGACTTCACGTAGTCGAGGAAGTTGGCCACCGTCTTCGGCGCCTTCTCCGGATACAGCTCGACGCGGATGTCGCCCTGCGAGGTCTTCAGTTGCACCACCGGGTGCGAGACGGCCGGCTGGGCCGTTTGCGCGAAGGCGGGCGCGGTCGCGACGAGAGCGGCGCTGCCGAGCGCCAACCACAGACGTTTCATGACGATCCTCTGGATGTTGGAAAGGTGACGTGTGCCTGGCGTGCCTGCGTGTCAGTTCGACGGCGCGAGATACGGCGGCGTCGCCGGCGAGGCGCCGCCGGCACCGAACTGGAACGTCGGCGACAGCGGCAGCGTGGTGGTGGACACGTTCGCCGCGGCCTGGTTCGACAGCGCGCTCGCGCGGCTCGCGCCGGACGAAGCGGCGGCACCCGAGGCGGCCTTCGGCGACACGATGCGTTCGATGTCGGACAGACGCTGCGCCGTGGTGCCGCTCGTGAGGCCGAGCTTCTGCGCGCGCTGGTACGATTCGGCCGCGAGCCGCAGGTACAGGTCGCCGAGGTTCTCGTAGGCGAGGCCGTAATCCGGGTTCGCCTGGGTGGCCGTGACGAGCGCGGCGCGCGCGTCGTCGTAGCGACCGTGCTTGGCGTACAGGGCGGCGAGATTGTTGTACGGCTCGGGCAGCTCCGGGTAGGCCTGGGTGATCGCGACGAACTGGCGGATCGCGTCGTCGTCGCGGTTCAGGCGCGCGAGCACGGTGCCGCGCTTGAACTGCGCCTGCACGTCGCGCGGGTTCGAGGCGATGCGCGCGTCGAGCCGCGAAAGCGCCGCGGACCAGTCGTGATTCGTGATGGAAGCGTCGATGTCGGGCGTGCCGTCGGCGGTGGCGGGAGCCTTCTGTGCCATGGCCGGACATGCCAGCGCCGCGCCGAGGAGGGCGGTCGCAACGAGGGTCGCAGCGCTCGGTGCGCGGCCGCGGGAAGATTTCATAGGCTCAAATCGCAATGTTATACTCCGAGCCATTCTAGCAAATCGTCCGCGCGTTCCGGCGAGCCGCGGACTGTCTTTTGCCTCTCGCGGTGATTCCCGCCTCGTCTGCCGTCCGTCCGGCGTGTCCGTGTCGGCGGTGCGTCGAACCGGGCCGCGGCGGGTGTCCCACGCGGAACGCACATGCAGGCGCCCATCGCCAGGGCGGCACCCATCGGCTCTCGTTTCATCTCTATGGATTCTCTGCGCATCTACAACACGCTCGCGCGTGACAAGCAAGTGTTCGCGCCGCGGCAGCCCGGCGAAGTGCGAATGTACGTGTGCGGCATCACCGTATACGACTACTGCCACGTGGGGCATGCGCGCATGGTGGTGGTGTTCGACCTGGTGCAGCGCTGGCTGCGCGCGAGCGGCTACCGCGTGACGTACGTGCGCAACATCACCGACATCGACGACAAGATCATCCGCCGCGCCGTGGAAAACGGCGAGACCATCGCGGCGCTGACCGATCGCTTCATCTCGGCGATGCACGAGGATTTCGACGCGCTCGGCATCGAGCGGCCCGATCACGAGCCGCGTGCCACGCACTTCATCCCGCAGATGCTCGGCATGATCGAGAAGCTCGAGGCGAACGGCTACGCGTATCAGGCCGCCGACGGCGACGTCAATTACGCCGTGCGCAAGTTCGCGAACTACGGCCGCCTGTCTGGCAAGTCGCTCGACGACCTGCGCGCCGGCGAGCGCGTCGGCACCAACGACGCCAAGCAGGATCCGCTCGACTTCGTGCTGTGGAAGCGCGCGAAGCCCGAGGAGCCGGCCGACACGCGCTGGGAATCGAAGTACGGCCTCGGCCGCCCGGGCTGGCACATCGAGTGTTCGGCGATGGGCTGCACGCTGCTCGGCGAGCACTTCGACATCCACGGCGGCGGCCAGGACCTGCAGTTCCCGCATCACGAGAACGAGATCGCGCAGAGCGAGGGCGCCTCGGGCGAGACCTTCGTCGACTACTGGATGCACAACGGCTTCGTGCAGGTGGACAGCGAGAAGATGTCGAAATCGCTCGGCAACTTCTTCACGATCCGCGACGTGCTCGCGAAGTACGACGCCGAGGTGATGCGCTTCTTCATCGTACGCACCCATTACCGCTCGCCGCTCAACTACAGCGAAGTGCATCTCGACGATGCGCGCGCCGCGCTCACGCGCCTGTACACCGCGCTGAAGGACGTGACGCCCGACGCGGCGCCGCTCGATCGCGACGAGCCGTACGCGCAGCGCTTCGCGGCCGCGATGAACGACGACTTCAACACGGCGCTGGCCGTGTCGGTGCTGTTCGAGCTGGCCGGCGAGGTGAACCGCGGCGCATCGCCCGCGCTCGCGCGTCAGCTCAAGCATCTGGGCGCGCTGCTCGGGCTGCTCGGGCGCGACGCGCGCGCGTTCCTGCAACAGGCCACCGGCGCGACCGGCGACACGCTCGACGCCGCGGCGATCGAGGCGCAGATCGCCGCGCGCGTGGCGGCCAAGCAGGGGAAGAACTATGCCGAAGCGGACCGGATCCGGGCGCAGCTGCTCGAGGCCGGTGTCGCGCTTGAAGACAAACCGGGCGGGTTGACCGAATGGCGTCGCGTTTGATCGCGCACCGTTCGCTCAGCTGACCCGCCAGGCAGGAGGCAAGATGGCAACGGGCAGGAAAGCGCCGGCGAAGGGCGCGGCACGCGCGCCGACGGCAGCGCCGGCATCCGCGAAACGCGCGGCGGCCGGCAAGGTCGCGGCCAGGCGCGCGGCCAACGGTGTGGCGCACGCGCCGGCGAAGGCCCGCGATGGAGCGGAGCGTCGCGAGCTCGCGATCGAGGTGGCCGACGGCGCCGCGCGCAAGGCGCGCGAGCCGGAAGCCGCCGCGCCGCAGGCGCATGCCGAGGCCGCCGTGGTGGTGCGCCCGCCGTACTGGGACAAGGCCTGCGCCGATCTCGTCAAGCGCGACCGCATCCTCAAGAAGCTGATCCCGAAGTTCGGCCCCGCGCATCTCGTCAAGCGCGGCGATCCGTTCGTCACGCTCGCGCGCTCGGTGGTGGGCCAGCAGATCTCCGTGGCGTCGGCGCAGGCCGTGTGGGCCGCGATCGAGGCCGCCTGCCCGAAGCTCTCGCCGCAGCAGGTGATCCGCCTCGGCCTCGACAAGCTCGGCGCGTGCGGGCTGTCCAAGCGCAAGTCCGAATACATCCTCGATCTCGCCCAGCACTTCGTGTCGGGCGCGCTGCACGTCGATACCTGGACCTCGATGGACGACGAGGCCGTGATCGCCGAACTCACGCAGATCCGCGGCATCGGCCGCTGGACCGCCGAGATGTTCCTGATCTTCAACCTGTCGCGTCCCGACGTGCTGCCGCTCGACGATCCCGGCCTGATCCGCGCGATCAGCGTCAACTACTTCAGCGGCGAACCGGTCACGCGCAGCGAGGCCCGCGAGGTCGCCGCCAACTGGGAGCCGTGGCGTACTGTCGCAACCTGGTACATGTGGCGCAGCCTCGATCCCGAAAACGGCGACGCTTGATAACCCATTGCTATTATTGAGATTGGGTCGATAGTTTCGCCCCGGTCTTGACGCGAACGAGCGCGGTTAGAATACGCGCTGCCGCACGACTAGGATTCCCATACATGAAGACCACTTTTCTGGATTTCGAACAGCCGATCGCCGAACTCGAAGGCAAGATCGAGGAACTGCGATTCGTGCAGGACGATTCGGCCGTCGACATTTCGGAAGAGATCGAGCGTCTCTCGAAGAAGAGCCAGCAGCTGACGAAGGACCTCTACGCGAATCTGTCGCCGTGGCAGGTCTCGCAGATCGCGCGTCATCCGCAGCGCCCGTACACGCTCGATTACGTGAACGAGCTGTTCACCGATTTCCACGAACTGCACGGCGACCGCGCGTTCGCCGACGACCAGTCGATCATCGGCGGTCTGGCGCGCTTCAGCGGCAACCCGTGCATGGTGATCGGCCATCAGAAGGGCCGCGACACCAAGGAGCGCGCCGCGCGCAATTTCGGCATGCCGCGTCCGGAAGGCTATCGCAAGGCCGAGCGCCTGATGCGCCTGGCCGAGAAGTTCGGCCTGCCGATCTTCACCTTCGTCGACACGCCGGGCGCGTACCCGGGCATCGGCGCCGAGGAGCGCGGCCAGTCGGAGGCGATCGGCCGCAACCTGTACGTGATGGCCGAGCTGAAGACGCCGATCATCACCACCATCATCGGCGAAGGCGGTTCGGGCGGCGCGCTGGCCGTGGCCGTGGCCGACACCGTGCTGATGCTGCAGTTCTCCACCTATTCGGTGATCTCGCCGGAAGGCTGCGCGTCGATCCTCTGGAAGAGCGCGGCGAAGGCGCCCGAGGCGGCCGAGGCGCTGGGCCTGACCGCGCATCGCCTGAAGGCGCTGGGCCTGATCGACAAGATCGTCAACGAGCCGCTGGGCGGCGCGCATCGCGATCCGAAGGGCATGGCCGCGCTGCTGCGCCGTGCGCTAGCCGACACGTTGCGCCAGTTCCAGGGCATGAGCATCGATACGCTGCGCGAGCGCCGCATCGAACGCCTGCTGGGCTACGGCAAGTTCAAGGAAACGACGCCGGGCCTGTGAGCCCCGCGGCCATTCCCGCGATGCCCGAATATCGCGCCGGTTGCCGATGAATACTCCGAACGATCCCTCCGCGGACCGCCTCGTGCTCGACGCGGTCCGCGTTGCTTTGGAAGGCCTGCCCGGCGACGCGACCCTCGCGTTCGCCTACAGCGGCGGGCTCGATTCCACCGTGCTGCTCGACGCCGCCGTGCGCGTGGCCGGCGCCGCGCGCTGCGTGGCGCTGCACGTGCATCACGGGCTCAGCGGCAATGCCGATGCCTGGGCCGCGCATGCCGCCGATACCGCCGCCGCACTCGGCGTGCGCTTCGAGGCCGAGCGGGTGGAGGTGCCGCGCGAGACCGGGCTCGGCGTCGAGGCGAGCGCGCGCGAGGTGCGCTATCGCGCGCTCGACGCGCTCGGCGAGCGCCACGGCGCGCAGGCGCTGTGGCTCGCCCAGCACGCCGACGATCAGGCCGAGACCGTGCTGCTGCAGTTGCTGCGCGGCGCGGGGCTGGCTGGCATGGCCGCGATGGCGCCGCGCTATCTGCCGGCCGGCGCGCGCATCGTGCGTGTGCGGCCGCTGCTGCATCTGTTGCGCGCGCAACTGGAGCGCTACGCCGAGGCGCGCGCGCTGCGCTGGATCGACGACGAATCGAATACCGACACGCGCTATGCGCGCAATGCGCTGCGGCTCGACGTGCTGCCGGCGCTGTCGGTGCATTTCCCCGGCTTTCGCGACGCGCTCGCGCGCACCGCGCAGCACGCGGCGGCCGGGCAGCGCCTGCTCGACGTGCTGGCCGTCGACGATCTGGCCGGCGTGATTGCGGGCGAGGACGGCCGCGTGCTGTCGCGCGAGCGCCTGCTCGCGTTCGACGACGAACGCGGCGCGAACCTGTTGCGCTACTGGATGCGCACGCTCGGGCTGCCCGGCGCCTCGGCCGCGCGGCTCGCCGAAATGATCCGGCAACTGCGCGCCACGCAGGTCGCGCATGCGCTGCGCATCGACCACGCCGGGCAATGCCTGCGGGTCTATCGCGACGACGTTTACTGGGAAGCCGGCGACAGCGCCGACCCGGCCGACGACGGCCGCGCGCGCGCGCGGCCCGTCACGCGGCTCGACTGGGCGGGGCAGGAGGTCTGGCATCTGCCGGCCTGGCGCGGCAGCTTCGTGTTCGCGCCGGTCGCGGCCGACGCCGCGGGCGAGGCGCCCGAGGCGCTCGCCGACGTGGTGGACGAGGCCACGCTGATGCGTGCGCCGCTCGCCGTGCTGGCCCGCAGTGGCGGCGAGCGCATGCGCGCCGCGCCGGCCGGCCCGTCGCGCACGCTGAAGAACCTGTTCCAGGAGCGCGGCGTGCCGTCCTGGCAGCGCGACGTCCCGCTGCTGCACGTCGGCGACACGCTGCTCTACGTGCCGCGGCTCGGCGTCAATCGCGCGAGCGAGGCGGCCGGGCAGGGCGCGGCACCGGGCACCGCGCGGCGGCGCATCGAATGGCGGCCCGATCTGGTGCTCGCCTGATTCGCTGATTCGATGGCACTCCGTTTGATCGATCCCCACTAATCCGCGCCAAACCGGTGCATTTCCGGAATTGGTGCCGGACCAGATCGGTCAACTTGTCAAGCCGGGCCCGATGGAGTAAGCTCAAGCGTTTGCCCGGCTCGATTTTTCGAGCGTCTTGTGCAGGTTTTCCGCGTGACGTACCCGGTTTGCGCGGCCTGATCCGCCTTCCGGGCAATTCCGCCACGCCAGCGTGCTGCATCCGCCGTTCCTTCCGCCGTCGTCCACCGCCACAAGCCGCGTGTCCGATCGGCAGCGCGGTCTCCAGCGCAGCGCGCCCGTGCGGTTCCTCTCCAGTTCTGAATGACAATGGCACTCATCGTACATAAATACGGCGGCACCTCGATGGGCTCGGTCGAGCGCATCAAGAACGTCGCGAAACGCGTCGCGAAATGGCATCGGGCCGGCCACCAGCTGGTGGTCGTGCCGTCGGCGATGTCCGGCGAAACGAACCGTCTGCTCGGCCTCGCGAAGGAAATCTCGAGCCAGGCCGATCCGCGCGAACTCGACATGATCGCGTCGACGGGCGAGCAGGTCAGCGTGGGGCTGCTCGCCATCGCGCTGCAGGAAATCGGCGTGCCCGCCGTCAGCTACGCGGGCTGGCAAGTGCCGATCAAGACCGACAGCGCCTTCACGAAGGCCCGCATCCAGTCGATCGACGATGCGCGCGTGAAGCAGGATCTCGCGGCGGGCAAGGTGGTGATGATCACCGGCTTCCAGGGCGTGGATCCGAGCGGCAACATCACGACGCTGGGCCGTGGCGGCTCGGACACGTCGGCGGTGGCGGTGGCCGCGGCGCTGGGCGCCGAGGAATGCCTGATCTACACGGACGTCGACGGCGTGTACACGACCGATCCGCGCGTGGTGGACGGCGCGCGCCGCCTCGACCGCGTCACCTTCGAGGAAATGCTGGAAATGGCCAGCCTCGGCTCCAAGGTGCTGCAGATCCGCTCGGTGGAATTCGCCGGCAAGTACCGCGTCAAGACGCGCGTGCTGTCGAGCCTGACCGATCCCCTGATTGCGCTCGATGAAGAAATGACGTCGGGCACCCTGATTACTTTTGAAGAAGACGAGACCATGGAAAAGGCAGTCATTTCCGGCATCGCATTTCAGCGCGACGAAGCGCGAATCGTGGTGATGGGCGTGCCCGACAAGCCCGGCATCGCCTACCAGATCCTGGGCCCGGTGGCCGACGCGAACATCGACGTCGACATGATCATCCAGAACCAGAGCGTGGCCGGCAAGACCGACTTCACGTTCACGGTGGGCCGTGGCGACTACCAGAAGGCGATGGACATCCTGACCAATCAGGTCAAGGGCCACGTGAACGCGGAGCAGGTGCTCGGCGATCCGAAGGTGTCGAAGGTGTCGGTGGTGGGCGTGGGCATGCGTTCGCACGTCGGCGTGGCCAGCACGGCGTTCCGCACGCTGTCGGAAGAGGGCATCAACATCCAGATGATCTCGACCTCCGAAATCAAGATTTCGGTGCTGATCGACGAGAAGTACATGGAACTGGCCGTGCGCGCGCTGCACAAGGCGTTCGAGCTGGATCAGGCGTAAGCCGCGAGCGCCGCGCCAGGTGGATGTTTCGGCAAAAAAAGCGTGTCGAAACATTTGACCTGAGCGCTGTGTCCGGATAGAATTTCGTTCTCGTCGCGCTGCCTCCCTGGCGCGAGCGAAAGTTTGGGAGACGTGGCCGAGAGGTCGAAGGCACTCCCCTGCTAAGGGAGCATCTGGGCCAAAACCTGGATCGAGGGTTCGAATCCCTCCGTCTCC
>JASLEG010000114.1 GCA_030151225.1 Burkholderia sp.
GATCACCTTCAGCGCGTCCACCAGCGCGCCCGCGCTGGTCAGCACCGGGGCCTGCGCGCCGTTCTCGGCGGTGTGGCGCGTCAGGCGCTCCTGCGAGACGCGGTGATAGCCGCGGCCCATCGCCATGATCGCGACCAGGCAGGCGTAGCCGAGCACGTCCACCCGCGCGTCCGACAGCTCCAGCGCGCAGCGATCCGACTCGCCATCCATCGCCGCGAGTTCCTCCTTGACCACCTTCTTCATGCGCATGCGGCTGGAGTGGAACGTGAAGCGCTCGGGGCGGATCGACTCGCGTGAGCGCAGCATCGCGGGGATCTCGGTTTCCATCGTGGTGTTCGAACTCGGCACGATCTGGCCGATGCGGAAGGTTCGGGTCATCTGGGTTCCTTGGCGATGAGTGGCGGCGGCACGGAGCGGCTGCCCTGATTTCGAGAAAAGTCTAGCGTGTACGTTATAAATTCACAACGTGTCAAAAATCGATGATGGTGCGGGAAATCCCTTGTGTCGAGGGTTTGTGCGCATTAATGGTGCTTGCGTGCTGTTCAATGGTGCCGGAAAATTTTCGCTTGTGCGAATATTTTTCAGTGTGTACGCTCCATTTCACCGTAACCCATCCGCCCGGCACCGCACTCGCCGCCGGCGCAAGAACAGGAGATTCCGATGAAGCAACCCCGTATCGCGATCGTCGGCGCCGGCCTCGGCGGCACCGCCGCCGCCGCGCTGCTGCAACGCAGCGGCTACGACGTGCGGCTCTACGAGCAGGCGCCGTCGTTCTCGCGTCTGGGCGCGGGCATCCACCTCGGCCCGAACGTGATGAAGATCATGCGTCGCATCGGTTGCGAGGACGCGCTGAACGCAATGGGTTCGCATCCGGATTACTGGTACAGCCGCGACGGCATCACGGCCGAGGTCATGTCGCAGATCCCGCTCGGCGAATTCGCGCGGAAGACCTACGGCGCCACGTATCTGACCGTGCACCGCGGCGATTTCCACGCGCTGATGACCCAGGCCGTGGCGCCCGGCACGATCGCGTTCGGCCGCAGGCTCACGGCGATCGAGGACACCGGCGGCGAGGTGCGCCTGAGGTTCGACGACGGCACGGTGGAGACGGCCGACATCGCGATCGGCGCCGACGGCGTGAACTCGAGGCTGCGCGAGCACCTGCTCGGCGCGGAGCCGCCGCGCTACACGGGCTACGTCGCGCACCGCGCGGTGTTCCCGGCCTCGCTGCTCGGCCACAAGCCCTACGACATGTGCGTGAAATGGTGGTCGGGCGACCGCCACATGATGGTGTACTACGTGACCGAGCAACGCGACGAGTACTACTACGTGACCGGCGTGCCGCAGGCCGAATGGCCGGCCGGCGTGTCGATGGTCGAGAGCAGCCGCGACGAGATGCGCGAGGCCTTCGCGGGCTTCCACCCCGACATCCAGCATCTGATCGAGGTGTCGCCGTCGATCACCAAGTGGCCGCTGCTCGAACGCGATCCGCTGCCGCTCTGGAGCCGCGGCCGGCTGGTGCTGCTCGGCGACGCCTGCCACCCGATGAAGCCGCACATGGCGCAGGGCGCGGCCATGGCGATCGAGGACGCGGCGATGCTCGCGCGCTGCCTCGACGAGGTGGGCGTGAGCGATTACGCGAACGCCTTCGCGCTGTACGAGGCGAACCGCGCGGCGCGTGCCTCCAAGGTGCAGCTGGTCTCGCACAACAACACCTGGCTGCGCACCAACGAGGATCCGGCCTGGGTGTTCGGCTACGACGTGTTCGGCGTGCCGCTCGAGGCGCCGCGTCGCGAGGCCGTGGCCGGCTGAGGCCGCGCGGCCGGAATTTCGGCGAGGTATAAGGGATCGGGCGCGGCCTCGTCGCGCTCGCTGACTTTGCCGGTGCGACACGCTTGCGCGTCGGCGTCTTGAATCGGGTCTGTCATGTCGCATTCCGGCCAACCGGCGGGGCCGCTCGCGCTCCGCGTCAACGGCGACGAGCGCCGCGTCCCCGACGCCGCGCCCGACACGCCGCTGCTGTTCGTGCTGCGCAACGATCTCGCGCTGAACGGCCCCAAGTATGGCTGCGGCCTCGGCCAGTGCGGGGCCTGCACCGTGCTGGTGGACGGCCAGGCCACGCGCTCGTGCGTGGTGCCGGCCGGCGCCGTGCAGGGGCGCGCGGTGCTGACGCTGGAGGGGCTCGGCACCGCCGAGGCGCCGCATCCGGTGCAGCGCGCCTTCATCGACGAGCAGGCCGCGCAATGCGGCTACTGCCTGAACGGCATGATCATGAGCGCCAAGGCGCTGCTCGAGCGCAACCCCGATCCCGACGACGACGCGATCCGCGACGCGCTGCGCTTCAACCTGTGCCGCTGCGGCACCCATCTCGAGATCGTGCGGGCCGTGCAGCGCGCGGCGCGCTATCTGCAACAGCATGATGAAGTCTGATCCGGTGAACGACGAGGGCGGCGTGGCCGCCGAGCCGAGCGCGACCGCGTCGCGCGCGCTGCGGGGTGCGGACGATGCCGGCGACCCACGTGCCGCCGCGCGCGACGTGCCGGTGGCCGCGCACCGGCGGGCGGCCTACGGCTGGCCGACCGGCGACGGCCTGCAGGCGCAGCTCGACGTGGATGCGGGGCTGTCGGTGCAGGGCACGCTCGCCACCTGGCGCTATCGCGCGCGGCTCGCCGCGGCGGAGGGCGAGGCGCGCTCGCGACCGGTGCCGGGCATGGCCGACGCCGGCAAGGACGCCGACGCGCCCGCGCTGCCGTTCGTCTATCGCCACGCCGATGCGCGTGTGGAAGTGGAAGACCCGTCGCGACGGATTCCGCCTCAGGCGCATGCGTTCGCGCGCGAATCGGGCGTGGACGAATGCGCGAGCGAGCTGCGCGTCGATCCGGTGGCATTGCGCCTGCGCCACCTCGATCCCGTCGACGATGCCGGCGCGCACGAGGTGATCCGCATGGTGACCGAGCGCGCGCAGTGGCACGCGCCGGCCGCCGACGCGCTGCAGCCGCCGCCGGCCGCCGCGTGGCTGCGCGGGCGTGGCTTCGCGTTCGACGGCCGGCGCGGCGTGAGCGAGGTGGCCGCGCCGCCCCGCGCCGCCGCGTCCGACCCGGCACCGCCCGACACGCGTCCCGACACGCGTCCCGACTGGACTGCCTGGGTGGTCGACATCGACGTGAATCCGGCCACCGGCGACATCGCGCTGCGCCGCGTGGTGGCCGGGCAGGGCGCGGGCCGACCCGATGCGCAGGGCCTGCACGGCGCCGGCGTGGCCGCCGCGCAGGTCGAGGCGGCGGTATCGCGCGTGCTCGGCGTGCGCCACACCGCGCACGACGCCTACGACGAGGCGCGGCCCGCGTCCGGGCGGGCCGGGCTCGCTCACGAACTGACGCGCGCGGCCGATGCCGACGCACACGCGGCACACGACGGGCTCGCATCGCTCGATCCCGCCGCGCGCGAGCGCGCCGAACGGGCGGCCGCGCCGGCCGCCGCGGCGATCGCCAACGCGCTGTACGACGCGACCGGCGTGCGCTTTCGCGCGCCGCCCTTCGATGCGCGCACGGTGCGCGAGGCGCTGGCCACCCACGCCGCGCAGGCGGCGATGGCCGGGCGCCGGCCGTCGGCGCGGCTGCGCTGGCGGCGCTGGCTGAAGGGCGGTGGCATCGGCGGCGTGGTGGGCGGCCTGATCGGGCTGGCCGGCGCGATGCTGCCGGGCCCGGCGCCGATCGCCCCGATCGCGGCCGGCTCGGCGAGCGGCGCGCAGGTCTGGAGCGCCGAGACGCTCGAGCGCGGCCGGCTGGTGGCGATCGCGGGCGACTGCGCCGTGTGCCACACCGCGCCGGGCGGCAGGACCAACGCGGGCGGCTTTCCGCTGGAGACGCCGTTCGGCACGATCTACTCGACCAACCTGACGCCCGACGCCGAGACCGGCATCGGCGGCTGGTCGTACCCGGCCTTCGCGCGCGCGATGCGCGAGGGCATCTCGCGCGACGGGCGCCATCTGTATCCGGCGTTTCCGTACACGGCCTTCGCCAAACTGAGCGAGCCGGACCTGCTCGCGCTGTATGCGTACCTGATGTCGCAGGCGCCCGTGAAGGCCCAGCCGCCGGCCACGCGCCTGCCGTTCCCGATGAACCAGCGCCGGCTCGTGGCCGGCTGGAACTGGCTCCATCACGATGCCACGCCCTACGTGCCCGATGCGTCGCGCTCGGCGCTGTGGAATCGCGGCCGCTATCTCGTGGACGGCGCCGGCCACTGCAGCGCCTGCCATTCGCCGCGCAATGCGCTCGGCGCGGAGCAGGGCGGCTTCGCCTACCTGAGCGGTGGCAGCGCCGAGGGCTGGGATGCGCCGGCGCTGGTCGCGCGCGCGGCCGGTGGTGGTTCGTCGTCCTCATCGGCATCCGGCGCGTCCGGCAAGGCGGCCCCCGTGCCGTGGACCGAGCACGCGCTGTTCGAGTACCTGCGCACGGGCTTCTCGCCCGAGCACGGCGTGGCCGCCGGGCCGATGGCGCCGGTCGTGGCGGGGCTGGCCGAGCTGCCCGAGGGCGACGTGCGCGCGATGGCGCATTACCTCGCGTCGCTGTCGCCGCCGGTGGACGCGGCCACGGCCCGCGCGGCGGTGGCCACGCGCGCGAGCGCGGCCGAGCAGGTCTCCACGCTCGGCATGGAGAACGGCGGCGCGCGTTCGACGCGGCCTGCGCCGTGTGTCATGCCGAGTCGGGCGGCGTCGGCCACCTCGGCGTGCGTCCGCTGATGGGGCTGAACACCAGCGTGAGCCACGCGAATCCGGACAACCTGCTGCACGTGCTGCAGAACGGCATCGCGCAGCCGGCCACCGCCGCGCTCGGTACCATGCCGGGCTTCCGCGACGCCTTCGACGATCGCCAGATGGCCGAGCTCGCGGCCTACATCCGCAAGCGCTACGCGCCCGGCGAGCCGGCCTGGCGCGATCTCGAGGCGGCCTCGGCGCGGATCCGCGCGCAGGGAGCGGCGCATTGAACGCGGCCGACGCCTTTCTGTCCGCCGGCGCCGGGCGCGGCGACGGCACCGGCTGGCACGGCGCCGAGCGCGACGTGCTGGAGACGGCCGGCGCGTGGCGCGCCGCCGGCCATGCGGTTTGGCTGTACACCGTGGTGCGCACCTGGGGCTCGGCCCCGCGCCCGGTCGGCGCGATCATGGCGATGCGCGACGACGGCCGCATCGTGGGCTCGGTGTCGGGCGGCTGCATCGAGGACGACCTGGCCGAGACGCTGCGCCGCGACGGGCCGCCGGGCCCGCTGCCGGCCGTGCTCGAATACGGGCTCGACGCCGACGAGGCGCATCGCTTCGGCCTGCCCTGCGGCGGCACGCTGCGGCTGGTGCGCGAGACGCTCGGCGCGACCAGCGGGCTCGAGGCGCTGCTCGACGCATTGCGCGCGGGGCAGGTGGTGGCGCGCACGCTCGATCTCGCGAGCGGCCGCGCCACGCTGGCGCCGATCGACGCTGCGGGTTCGACTGCCTTCGATGCCGCCGCGCCCGCGTTCGACGGCCGGCGGCTCACGGCGTCGTTCGGCCCGGCCTGGCGGCTGCTGCTGATCGGCGCGGGCGAACTCAGCCATTACGTGGCCGCGATGGCCACGCCGCTCGGCTACGCGGTGACGCTGTGCGACCCGCGCGACGATTACGCCACGCCGCCGCTGCCCGGCGTGCTGCGGGTGCGCACGATGCCCGACGACACCGTGCTGGCGATGTGCCCCGACGCGCGCACGGCCGTGATCGCGCTGACTCACGACCCGAAGCTCGACGACCTCGCGCTGATCGAGGCGCTGCGCACGCCGACCTTCTACGTCGGCGCGATCGGCTCGCGCCGCAACAGCGCGGCGCGCCGCGAGCGGCTCGGCCTGTTCGATCTCGACGCCGCGCAGCTCGCGCGGCTGCATGCGCCGGTGGGGCTCTACCTGGGCGGCAGCACGCCGCCCGAGATCGCCGTGTCGATCGTGGCCGACCTGACCGCGCGCCGGCATCGCGTGCCGGTGGCCGAGCGGTTGTGCGACGTGAGCACGGGCAAGGCGGGCGGGGTCGAGGGTCGATAGCGAAACCCGGCCGCGCAACCCCGCCGCACGCGGCACGAACCCGTGCGGTGATCCCTCAGTACAATGCGTGGATTCGTCCACCGCCGCGCCCGCCCGGCGCCGCCACCGCTCCCCACCGCTCCGCCGCCGATGCCGCTGCCCACGATTCCCACCGCCCCGTTCTGCCCCGCCGAAATCAAGGGCAGCATCACGATCGACGCGCGCGCGTCGTGGTTCGCCAAGCTGCGCCGCTTCGCCGGCCCCGGCCTGCTGGTGGCGATCGGCTACATGGATCCGGGCAACTGGGCCACCGACATCCAGGCCGGCTCGCAGTTCGGCTACGGGCTGCTGTGGGTCGTGGTGTTCTCGAGCCTCGCGGCGATCTTCCTGCAGATGCTGGCCGCGCGCCTGGGCCTGGTGACCGGGCGCGACCTCGCGCAGGCCAGCTACGAGCGCTACGGCCCGTTCGGCAAGTGGCTGCAGTGGGTCACGGCCGAGATCTCGATCGTGGCCTGCGACATCGCCGAGGTGCTGGGCTGCGCGCTCGCGTTCAAGCTGCTGCTCGGCGTGCCGGTGGCCTGGGGCATCGTGCTGACCGCGCTCGACACGGTGATCGTGCTGGGGCTGCAGGGCAAGGGCGTGCGCCAGATCGAGGCGATCGTGCTGGGCCTGATCGGCACCATGGCGGCCTGCTTCGTGGCGCAGTTGGCGATGGTGCCGGCCGACTGGCACGCGGTGGCCGCGGGCCTGGTGCCCGGCGACCCCGGCCACGACCGGCACGACGCGATCGTGCTCGCGCTCGGCATCGTGGGCGCGACCATCATGCCGCACAACCTCTACCTGCATTCGTCGGTGGTGCAGACGCGCCGCGTGACGGGCGGCGCGCGCGGCCACGTGCTCGACACGCTCGCGATGGTGCGGGTGGATACCTGGTGCTCGCTGCTGGTGGCGATGTGCGTGAACGCGGCGATCCTGATCCTCGCGGGCGCGGCGTTCCATGCGGCCGGCCACACCGGCGTGGCCGACATCGAGCAGGCCTACCAACTGATCACGCCGCTGGTGGGCGGCGGCGCGGCGATCCTGTTCGGCATCGCGCTGCTGGCCTCGGGGCAAAG
>JASLEG010000002.1 GCA_030151225.1 Burkholderia sp.
CCGGTCCGGCGGTGCCGGCGCGGCGGACGGCCTCGGCGGTGGCGGCGCGGGTGCGCAATCGGTCGTCGATGCCTCGACCATCAGTGGCAAGAACGTGGTGCAGGTCGACGTGAGGGTCGTGGAGTTCAGCCGGGCGGCGGCCAAGGAAGCGGGCCTGAACCTGTTCAAGTCGAGCAACGGCTTCTCGTTCGGCTCGTTCGCGCCGAGTTCCCTGCAGGGCGTGACGAGTTCGACCTACACCTCGTCCACCACCTCGCCCACGACGTCGTCGGCGCTGAGCGCGATCGCTGCATCGCCGATTTCCTCGGCCTTCAATCTCGTGATCGGGTCGAGCTCGCGCGGGCTGACCGGCAACCTGTCGGTGCTCGAGCAGAACAATCTGGCACGCATTCTCGCGCAGCCCACGCTGGTGGCGCTGTCCGGGCAGAGCGCGAACTTCCTTGCCGGCGGCGAAATCCCGGTGCCGGTGCCGCAGTCGCTCGGCACCATCTCGATCGAGTGGAAGCCTTACGGCATTGGCCTGACCGTCACACCGACCGTGCTCGGGCCGAACCGGATCGCGCTGAAGGTGGCGCCCGAGGCGAGCCAGCTCGACTTCGTGCACGCGATCACGATCGACAGCATCACGGTGCCCGCGCTCACCACGCGTCGCGCCGACACCACGGTGGAGCTCGGCGACGGCGAGAGCTACGTGATCGGCGGCCTGATCGATCGCGAAACCACCTCGAACCTGAGCAAGGTGCCGTTTCTTGGCGACCTGCCGATCATTGGCGCATTCTTCAAGAGTCTCAGCTACACGCAGAGCGACAAGGAACTGCTGATCATCGTGACGCCGCATCTGGTCTCGCCGATCGCGGCGGGCGCGCCGCTGCCGGCCACGCCGGGCGAGCAGGCGGAGCGGCCCGATTCGACGGTCTGGCGCTCGTTCCTGGGCGGGATGCTGGTGCCGGATGCAGCGCCGGGGTTCTCGAAATGAGCGCGCCGGATTGGAAGTGTGTCCACGGCCGGACGCGGTGCACGCGCCGCTTTACGGGGAGTGTTCAACATGAACGCGAGAACGCAATCGTTGGCTGAGCCTGCCGCTACCGACCATTTCATCTGCGCGAGCACGCGCGTCGAGCACGTTCGCTGGCTCGGGCAGACGCTCGTGTCGAGCGGCGCGGTGGAGGCATCCCCGCTCGACGCGACGGTGCTCACGCAGCGCATCGGTGGCCTCAATCCCTCGCTCGTCTTCATCGACTTCGCCGGCGATCAGGCCGCGGCGAGCACCGCGGTGCTCGCCGTGCGCACGGCCTATCCGGGGCTGCCGGTGATCGCGCTCGGCACGCTGATGGAACCCGAAAGCGCGCTGTCGGCGCTGCGCGCCGGCGTGCGCGATTTCGTGGATCTGTCGGCGCCGGCCGAGGAGGCGCTGCGCATCACGCGCGGGCTGCTCGACAATCTCGGCGAGCCGACCAGTCGCCACGGCAAGGTGCTCACGCTGCTCGGTGCGCGCGCCGGGATGGGCGTCAGCACGCTCGCGGCGAACCTGTCGGTGCTGCTGCAACGCAAGGTGGTCGCGCAGCATCGCCGCACCGCGCTGATCGATCTCGGCCTGCCCGCCGGCGACGGCGCGCTGTTCCTGAACACGCGCTGCGAGCTGCACTTCGTCGAGGCCGTGCGCAACCTGCGCCGCTTCGACCGCACCTTCGTCAATACCGCGTTCGCGCACCACGAGAGCGGCGTGGCGCTGACCACGCTGCCGCCGAATCTGGCCGATCTGCGCGAAGTGTCCGCCGCCGCCTGCGCGGGCCTGTTCAACCGGCTGCGCGCCTTCGTCGATCAGCAGATCGTCGATCTCGGCGGCTTCTCGAATCGCGAGTTCATCGCGCAGATCGTGTCGCTCAGCGACGAGGTGTGGCTCGTCTGCGATCAGGGCGTGGCCTCGGTCGTGTCGGCCGTCGAACTGCTCGACGACCTGCGTGAGAAGGGCATCGGCACCGAGCGCGTGAAGCTTGTCGTCAATCAGTACGATGCCGGCATCGGCCTGCTGCCGGCGCAGATCGCCGAGCGGCTCGCGGTGCCGGTGGAGGCCACGCTGCCGTCGCGGCGCGTGGCGATCGGTCATGCGGCGAACCAGGGGCGCCTGGTGGTCGAGCTGGCCGAGCGCGATCCCTACGTGAAGGCGCTCGATACGCTCGTCGAGCGGCTCACCGCCGGCCGCCCGGCCGTGCATGCCGCGGACGGCGAGCCCGAGGTGCCGCCCGCGCCTGCCTCGAGCGGCGGCCTGTCGGCGCTGAAGCGTTTCATCCAATCCACCACGAAGCGGTCGTAAGCGAAGATGGCACACGACGATATCCAATTTGCCGACGGCGCCGCGCCGTTCTCCCAGACGCAGCAGTTCCACGACATCAAGAACGCCGCGCACGAGCATCTGCTGACCCGCATCGAGGAGCTCGGCGCCGAGTTCGGCCGCTGGTCGCGCACGGCGATCAACCAGTTCGTCGATCTCGAGATCGACAGCTTCGTGCGACTGCGCCGGATTCCGCTCAACGAGAGCGAGGTGCGCGAGATCGCCGAGGCGCTGATCAAGGAGCTGGCCGGCTTCGGGCCGATCGAGGATCTGCTCGGCGACCCGCTGGTGGAGGACATCCTGATCAACGGCTACAACGACGTCTACGTGTCGCGCCGCGGGATTCTCGCCAAGCTGCCGATCCGCTTCACCGACAACGCGCACCTGCTGCGCATCGTGCGCCGCATCCTCGCGCCGGTCGGCCGCCGGCTCGACGAATCGAATCCGATGGTCGATGCGCGCCTGCCCGACGGCGGCCGCGTCAACGTGGTGATCGAGCCGCTCTCGCTCGACGGCCCGGTGGTGTCGATCCGCAAGTTCCGCAAGGATCCGCTCAAGCCGTCGGACCTGCTCGCCAACGGCACCTACAGCGACGAGGTCGGCACGCTGCTGGACGCGGCCGTGCAGGCACGCTGCAACATCCTCGTCTCGGGCGGCACGAGCTCCGGCAAGACTTCGCTGCTGAATGCGCTGGCGTTCCATGTGCCCGAGAACGAGCGCGTGGTGACGATCGAGGACACGGCCGAGCTCTCGCTGAACCACCCGCACGTGGTGCGCCTCGAGAGCCGCCCCGGTGGTTTCGACGGCACCGGCGTGGTGTCGATCCGCGACCTGTTGCGCAACACGCTGCGGATGCGGCCGGATCGCATCATCGTGGGCGAAGTGCGCGGCGGCGAGGTGCTCGAAATGCTGCAGGCCATGAACACCGGCCACGACGGCTCGATGGGCACGATCCACGCGAGCTCGCCGCGCGAGTGCCTGTACCGGCTCGAGATGCTGGCCGGTTTTGCCGGCTTCCAGGGCACCGAGTCGAGCCTGCGCCGCCAGATCGCCAACGCGATCGACTTCATCGTGCAGATCGGCCGGCTCTCCAACGGGCGCCGCCGGATTCTTTCGGTTACCGAAGTGACGGGCATGGCCGACAACATCGTCGCGACCCAGGAGCTGTATCGCTACGACGCGCGCGTGACGCCCGAGGGCGAGGAAATCGATCACTGGGAATCACTCGGCATCCACCCGCATTCGCCGAAGCTGGCGCGTTTCCGCAACGTGCTGATCGGCAATCTCGGCGGCGGCATGGACGGCTTCGGGCGCGGGGGAGGCTTCAATGTCTAGCGCCGCGCTGCTGGCCCTGTCGTTCGCGCTGCTGCTCGCCGCCGGCGGCGTGTGGCTCTGGCGCGGCAGTCAGATGCGCGAGCAGAGCGCGCATACGCGCCGGTTCTTCGACAGCCGGCTCGAGGCCGGTGTGAAATCTTCCGGTGTGGCGGCGGCGGGCATGGGCGTGCCGGCCGCGCCGGCGGGCCTCGTGCCCGCGCGCACGAGGCCCGCCGGCGCGGCGCAGGTCACCCCGCAGGGCAAGCCGGAGAAAGGGCTGGCCGCCTGGCGCGCACGGCTGGCCGACGCATTGCACGGCATCGTCGACCGCGGCGGGCTCCACGAAGTCCGCACGCTGATGCTGCTGATGGCCGGCGTCGTCGTGATGATCGCGTTCGCGGCCGGCATCCGCGCGGGCTGGGTGGCCGGTTTTGCCGCCTTGCTGGCCGGAGCGACCCTGATGGTGCTGTGGATCGTGCGGCGCATCTCGGCGCGGCGCCTGCGGATCGTGCGGCAACTGCCGGCCTTTCTCGACGGCGTGGTGCGCCTCGTCACGCTCGGCAACAGCGTGCCGGCCGCGTTCCAGGGTTCGCTCGGCACCACCGAGATGCCGCTGCGGCAATGTCTCGATCAGGTTTCGCGGATGCTGCGCTCGGGCGTCGAGATCGATCGCGCGATGCTGTACGTGGCCACGCAGTACCGGATTCGCGAGTTCGAGCTGGTGGGCGCGGTGCTGCGCCTGTCGGTCAAGTACGGCGGACGGGCCGACGTGATGCTCGATCGCATGGCCACCTTCATGCGCGATCTCGAGCAGGCCGAGCGCGAATTGCACGCGCTGTCGGCCGAGACGCGCCTGTCGGCATGGGTGCTCGGAGTGCTGCCGATCTCGGTGGGCAGCTTCGTGGTGTCCACCAATCCGAGATATTTCATGGCGATGTGGCTGAACGATTCCGGGCGCCTGGTGCTGTACGTGGCCTTCGCGATGCAGGCGCTCGGTGCCTACATGCTGTACCGGATGGCGCGGCTCAGGTAGGGGAACGACATGGATGCGAATCGTCTCGGCGGATTGGCGCTGCTGCTCGGCGCGCTCGGCATGCTGCTGCTGGCCGGCCTGCTGGTGGTGCGGCTGCTGCGCGTGCAGCGCAACGAGCGTGCGCTGCTGACGGCGCTCGACCAGCGCGCGGCGGGACGGGCGGCCGCGGCCCGCAGCAGCGAGCCGCAGGAACCGAAGCCCGCGGTGGCCGCGCCGGCCGGCTTCGCGGCCTGGCGCGCGCGCGCCGAACGGCTCGGCGTGAAGTGGCTCGAAACCGGGTTCGGCAGGCAGTTCGTGGCCGACGAGGACCGTCAGCTGCTCGATCAGTGCGGTTACGTGGAGGCGCGCTCGCGCGGCCTGTTCCTGTTCACGCGGGTGGTGCTCGCGGCGGCGCTGCCGCTGATCGCGCTGCCGTTCGTGCGGCACGCGTCGGCCGCATCGTGGATGCTCGTGATGTTCTTCACGATCGCCGGCGGCTTCATGCTGCCGAAGTTCTACGTGCGCCGGCGCGCGCGGGTGCGACGCGACAGTGTCGGCGACGAGCTGCCCCTGTTCGTCGACATGCTGCGGCTGCTGCAGGGCGTGGGCCTGTCGCTCGACCAGAGCATGCAGGTGATCGTGCACGACTTCAAGACCATGCTGCCGGTGCTGTCGTGGGAGCTCGGCGTGGCGCAGCGGCAGTTCGCGGCGGGTCGCACGCGCGAGCAGTCGCTCGCCCGGCTCACCAACAGTTTCGACAACGAGGATCTGCGCTCGATCGTGCGCCTGCTGATCCAGGTGGACAAGCACGGCGGCGCGGTGCAGGAACCGCTGCGCCTGTTCGGCGACCGGCTGCGCGACGGGCGGCGCGCCACGCTGCGCGAGCGGATCGGCCGGCTGACCGTGAAGATGACGGGTGTGATGG
This sequence comes from Burkholderia sp., assembly GCA_030151225.1. Lineage (GTDB taxonomy): Bacteria > Pseudomonadota > Gammaproteobacteria > Burkholderiales > Burkholderiaceae > Burkholderia. Next base: position 5,584 of record JASLEG010000002.1, read on the forward strand.
TGGTGACGCTGCTGCCCGCGCTGCTGATCGTGACGGCCGGCCCCGGCATCATGACCGTCGTGTCCGCGCTGGCGAACATGCGTCACTGAGCGCGACATCAAGGAGCACAACACCATGAAACGAATCGATGCACGCGTGTTGCTGGGGGGCGTGCTGAGCGCGCTGCTCGCGAGCGGCTGCGCGTCGCTGTTCAAGGATTCGAACTACGGCCTCGGCGCGCAGGCCGAGCGGGCCGCGATGATCCAGGCCGCGGCCGACAAGACCGAGCCGCCCGACGCGCCGGGCATGTATCTGGGCCTGATCGACCGCATGCAGCAGCAGGGGCTCTATTACGCCTCGCTCGCGCACATCGACCAGTACGAGAAGCAATACGGCTCGACGCCCGAGACCAGGCTGCTGCGTGGCGATGCGTTGCGGGCCACCACGCAGTACGACGCGAGCGAGCAGGTGTACACGCAACTGCTGAACACGCCCTCGGCGGCGCGTGCCTATCGCGGCCTCGGCCTGATCGCGGGCGCGCGCGGCGATTTTCCGCGTGCCGCCACGCTGCTCGAACGGGCCACCGAACTGGCGCCGACCGACGCCTCCACGCTGTCCGATCTGGCCTACGCGCGCATGCGTGCCGGCGATCTGGCCGCCGCGCGCGTGCCGCTGATGAAGGCCGCCGAGCTCGACCAGAAGAACCCGAAGATCCTCGGCAACGTCGCCCTGTTCCTGGTCGCGACGGGGCACACCGACGAGGCGCGCGGGCTGATGGATCAGCAGAAGCTGCCGCCGCAGGTGCGCGGCGACATCCGCGACGATGCCGCCCGCGTGAACGCGGCGCTGCGCACGCGGCAACTGACCGTGACGCAGGGCCCCACGCTCGCGCAGAACGGTGGCCGCACGCGCGACGCGGGCCAGCCGATCGCGAGCAACGACGGCTTCGATCTGGCCGCGCCGCTGCTGCAACGATTCTCGCAAAAATGACGAAAGCCACGGAGCCGACCATGCGTCTTCCTTTCTTCGAGCGGACCCGTCCGAGTCCGGCGGTGCCCGTCGCGCAGGCCGCGCTGGCCGTATTCGTGGCGCTCGCCGCGACCGGTGCCGGCGCGCAGACGGCCGATCCGGCGCTCGCGCAACTGCAGCAGCAATTGCTGCCGGCGGCTGGTACCCGGCTGCAGCCGGCCGCCGTCCAGCAGGCGCAGGCGGCGCCGCAGCCGCTGCCGAGCCTCGCGCCTGACGCGAGCCAGCAGGCCGTGGCGCCGG
>JASLEG010000033.1 GCA_030151225.1 Burkholderia sp.
GCGTATGGCTGCTGCTGCTCATGAGCTGGCGGCTGGAGGGCGAGCGCAAGCTGGGTGTCGCGTCGCTCGTGGTCGCGCTCGTGGCATGGGCGGGCGTGCTCGTGTACGCGAACTTCAACGATCCGCAGCAGGTCAACGGCACACTGAGCGCTGCTGCGCCCGCGAGCGGCGCCAGCACCGGGATCGACGCCGCCGACTGGCCCGCCTACGGGCGCACCCAGGAAGGCACGCGCTATTCGCCGTTGCAGCAGATCACGCCTGAGAATGCGAAGGATCTCCAGGTGGCCTGGACCTTCCGCACGGGTGATATGAAAGGGCCCAACGATCCTGTCGAGATTACCAACGAAGTCACCCCGATCAAGATCGGCGACCTGCTTTACCTATGCTCGCCGCATCAGATCCTGTTCGCGCTCGACGCGAAGACGGGCACGCTCAAGTGGAAGTTCGATCCGAAGCTGCAGGTCGATCCGTCGTTCCAGCACGTGACGTGCCGCGGCGTGTCGTATGTCGATTTGTCGGCTAGCGCCACGGCGGCCGCACCCGCGGTTGCGCCGGCGAGCGATGTAGCAGCAGCCGCTACCGCGCCGACGAGCGACACCGCGGCTGCCACGCCAACGAGCGACGCAGCCGCAACTGCCGCCGCGCCAGCGAGCGACGCCGCCGCAGCCGCTACCACCCCAGCAAGCGATGCCACGGCCGCCTGTACGCGCCGCATCTACCTGCCGGTCAACGACGGCCACCTCTATGCGCTCGACGCGCAGACGGGCCAGCGCTGCGCCGATTTCGGCAACAACGGCGACCTCGACCTGCAGCACGCGCAGCCGGTCACCACGCCGGGCATGTACGAGCCGACCTCGCCGCCGATCGTCACGGGCAGCGTGATCATCGTGGCCGGTTCGGTGGAGGACAACTTCTCGAACCGCGAGCCGTCGGGCGTGATCCGCGGCTTCGACGTGCGCACCGGCAAGCTGGTGTGGGCGTTCGATCCGGGCGCGAAGGATCCGAACCATATCCCGGGCGACGGCGAGCACTACACGTGGAATTCGCCGAACTCGTGGGCGCCGGCCGCCTATGACGCGAAGCTCGACATCGTGTACCTGCCGATGGGTGTGACCACGCCCGACATCTGGGGCGGCAATCGCACCCCGGAACAGGAGCGTTTCGCGAGCGGCCTGCTCGCGCTGCACGCCTCCACCGGCAAGCTGGCCTGGTTCTACCAGACCGCGCACCACGATCTGTGGGACATGGATCAGCCCGCGCAGCCCACGCTCGCGGACATCACCGACAAGAGCGGCAACACGGTGCCGGTGGTGTACGCCCCGGCCAAGACCGGCAACATCTTCGTGCTCGACCGCCGCACCGGCGCGACCGTCGTGCCGGCGCCGGAACTGCCGGTGCCGCAGGGCGCCGCGAAGGGCGATCACCTGTCGCCGACCCAGCCGTTCTCGGACCTCACGTTCCGTCCGAAGCAGAAGCTGACCGACGCGGACATGTGGGGCGCCACGATGTTCGACCAGCTGGTGTGCCGCGTGATGTTCCATCGCCTGCGCTACGAAGGCACCTTCACGCCGCCGTCCGAGCAGGGCACGCTGGTGTTCCCCGGCAACCTGGGCATGTTCGAGTGGGGCGGCATCGCCGTCGACACCGATCGCCAGATCGCGATCGCCAACCCGATCGCGCTGCCGTTCGTGTCGAAGCTGATCCCGCGCGGCCCGGGCAATCCGATGGAGCCGGAACCGGGTGCGAAGGGCAGCGGCACCGAGTCGGGCATCCAGCCGCAATACGGCGTGCCGTTCGGCGTGACGCTGAACCCGTTCCTGTCGCCGCTCGGCCTGCCGTGCAAGCAGCCGGCCTGGGGCTACGTGTCGGCCATCGACCTGAAGACCAACCAGATCGTGTGGAAGCGCCGCATCGGCACGGTGCGCGACAGCTCGCCGGTCCCGCTGCCGTTCCGGATGGGCATGCCGATGCTCGGCGGCCCGGCCACCACGGCCGGCGGCGTGTTCTTCATCGGCGCGACCGCGGACAACTACATCCGCGGCTACGACACCAACAACGGCAAGCTGCTGTGGCAACAGCGCCTGCCGGCCGGCGGCCAGGCCACGCCGATGACCTATGAGGTCAACGGCAAGCAGTACGTGGTGATCGCTGCGGGCGGCCACGGTTCGTTCGGCACCAAGCTCGGCGATTACGTGATCGCCTACGCATTGCCGGACGGCAAGTAGGCGCGCCGCGCCCGGCGCCGCTGCGGGCAGGGTTTCGGCCTTGCCTGGCGGCGGCGCCTTTCCTTGCGTTTTCATCGCTTCTCATGATGGCCGCGTGTGTCTGGCCGATGCCGGCGCAGCCTTCGCGGTGCCGGCGTCGGCCACCGGTCACGCGTGTCGATCAGGCCTCCTTTCCGCTCCCTCATGTCCTCCGATTTCGTTGCGCGCGCAAGCGAGCGCGCCCGCCGTTCCGTTGGTCCTTCCCCGCGCCCGCGCCGCCGTGCCGCCACACGGGCGCTGGCCTTCGCCGCGCTGTGCGGCGCACCGTTCGCCGGCGCCTGCGCGCAGGGCTCCGTCACGCTGTACGGCGTGATCGACACCAGTATCGAAGTGACCAATCCCGGCTCGGGCTGGGTGCCGCGGCTCGACTCGGGCGCCTATCGCGGCTCGCGCATCGGCCTGAAGGGCAGCGAGCCGATCGGCGGCGGGATGCGCATCCTGTTCGATCTCGAGAACGGCTTCGGCTCGAACGACGGCAGCTTCTCCACGGCCGGCACGCTGTTCAACCGGCAGGCGTGGGTCGGCGTGGGCGCGCCGTGGGGCGAGATCCGCGTGGGCCGCCAGTATTCGCCGATCTACATCCCGTTCAAGGGGCAGATCGATGCGTTCGGCGCCGGCACCATCGCGTCGGGGCTCAACAATCTCTCGAAGATCACGCCGTACGAAAGCAACGCGATCACCTACCTGTCGCCCGATTTCCACGGCTTCAGCACTACGCTGATGGTGTCGATGCGCGATCCGTCATCGGGCGGCGCGAACGGGCTCGGCGGCACGATCGCGACCTTCGCCTACCGGCAGGGGCCGTTCCGCATCGCGTTCGCGCATCAGCAGACCAACGACTCCGGCGCGCTGCGCTCGAACCTCGGCGGCGTGTCCTACACGCTCGGCAAGCTGACCGGCTTCGTGTCGATCTTCAACGGCGACGGCGGCACGCCGCGCTATCACGACGACGGCGCCGCCGTGTCGCTGCGCTACGCGGTGAGCAGGCGGCTGCGCGCCTCGGTCGGCTATGCGTTCATGCGCGACCGCTCGGGCGCCGGCAACGATGCCGACCAGTTCAGCGCGATGGGCGAGTACGACGTGTCGCCGAAGCTGCAGCTCTATGCGAGCGCGGGCTGGCTGCGCAATCGCGGCACCGGCACCTTCACGCTGCGCGGCGTCAACGTGACGGGGCTCACGCCCGCATATCCGGGCGCCACCGTGAAGGGCATTCAGCTGGGGATGATCCAGCGCTTCTGAGGTCGACGGCGGCCGCGCGTGTCGGATTTTTCCCGAATGCGCGCAAGCTTGCGCCGACGCAGGGGCGGGGGCGGGGGCGGGACGAGGATCGTTCGCCTCCCCAGGACCGCGGCCGTGTTCGCCATGGCGTTGTTCGCCTCGCTCGTCGCGTTCAACAACGTGACCGACTGCGCCACCCGTTTCGCCTTCGTCCATCACGTGTTCCTGATGGACGGCATCTTTCCCGGCAACGGCATCCGCTGCCGCGCGATCGAAGCGGTGTCGGCGCCCCACGCCGGCCACCTCCGCATCATCTCGATGGAAACGCTGACCGCGCTGCTGTGCGGGATCGGTGGCGCGCGGCGGCTGCGCGCGCCGCGCGAGCGAGGCGCGCTTTCAGGCCGCCGAGTCGTGCGCGATCGCGGGCCTCACGCCGGGCTTCCTGACCTGGCAGGTGGTGTTCATGTCGACCGGCGGGGCGTGGTTCGGCATGTCGATGTCGAAGCCATGGAACGGCGTGCCCGATGCGTTCCGCTTCTTCGTCACGCTGCTGCTGGTGCTCGTGTACGGGTCGATGCGCAATCACGAACGGGTCGCCGATCGCGCCGGCCCGCGGTGCTAGAATCGGCGGCCATTCCTTTGCGCCAATCCCTCCGGGGCCGCGATGATCCGCCTGCGAGAACGATTCGACACGAGCCTGCGTCCGCATCTGGCCGGCGGCATGCTGCTGGCCGCGAGCGGCTTGTTGCTGCACGCGCTCGACGCGGCCTTCACGCCGCCCGGCTACGGTTTTCAGGACGGGCTCGCGTATCTGTGGATTCCGCAACTGTTCGTCACGCTGCTGGCGGCGATCTTCGCGCCGCCGCCGGCCCTGCTGGCCGGCGCGCTGCTGGCGCAGGCCGCGTTCGTGGTGATCTTCGGCGGCTTCTCGCACTTTCCCGGCGGCCAGCTCGCCTATCTGCCGGCGATCATGGTGTCGTGCATCGGCACCTGCGTGGCGGCGATTCGCGCGAGGCGCATGGCGGCCGGCACCGTGCATGCCCTGCGTGATGGCCTGGTGGCGACGAGCGCCGCGTGGCTGATCGCGTGGATCGGCCTCGCGGCGCTGCTGCGCCTCGCGGCGCGGTTCGGCTGAAGGCGCGCCGCCTCGACGCTTACGCGCCGAGCCGGAAGAAGCCCACCGTCGCGTGCAGGTCGCGGCCCTGCGCGCTCAGCGATTCCGAGGCCGCCGCCATTTCCTCGACCAGCGCCGCGTTCTGCTGCGTGGTCTGATCCATCGACGCCACCGCCTGGTTCACTTCCTCGATCGCGCGGCTCTGCTCGTGCGCCGAGGCCGCGATCTCGGTGGTGATCTGCGCGACGTTGCCCACCGCCTTGTTCAGTTCAGCGATGGTCTTGCCGGCCAGCCCGATCTGGTTCGCGCCCGAGCGCACGTTGCCGACCGAGGCCTCGAGCAGCGCCTTGATCTCCTTGGCCGCACCGGTGGAGCGCTGCGCGAGGTTGCGCACCTCGGAGGCCACCACCGCGAAGCCGCGGCCGCTCTCGCCGGCACGCGCCGATTCCACGGCCGCGTTCAGCGCGAGGATGTTGGTCTGGAACGCGATGCCCTCGATGATGCCGACGATGCCGATGATGCGTTCCGATTCGCTGACGGCCGCCTCCATCGTCTTGGCCGCGTCGGTCACGGCGGCGTCGCCGCGGCGCGCCGTGTCCACCGCGCCCGAGGCGATCTGGTTGGCGTTCTTCGCGCGCTCGGCCGCCTCGCGCACGGTGCTGGCGAGCTGCTCCATCGCGGCGGCGGTCTGCTGGATCGAGGCGGCCTGCTGCTCGGTGCGGGTCGACAGGTCGCTGTTGCCGGCCGACACCTCGCGCGAGGCGGTCTCGAGCTGGGTGATGTTCGACGACACCGTCACCAGCACGCCGTGCAGCTTCTCCACGAACGCGTTGAAGCGACCCGCGAGCAGGCCCACCTCGTCGTGGCTGACCACCGGCAGGCGGCGCGTGAGGTCGCCGTCACCCACCGCGATCTCGTTCATCGAGCCCGCCAGGCTGCGCAGCGGCACCACGATGCGGCGGCTCAGCGCGACGATCGCGATCAACGCCAGCACGATCACCAGCGCGCCGGTGCCGAGCAACTGCAGCGTGAGCGCGTTGGCGGCGGCCATCATCTCCGACTGCGGCTCCAGCGCGTAGTAGCGCCAGTTGTTCTTCGGCGAGGTGTAGGCGAAGGCCTGGTAGGCCGTGGAATCGATCGAGACCGGCGTGCGGCCGTCGGCGGCCGCCGCAAGCTGCGCGTAGCCGTCGCCGAGCGACTTGAAGTCCTTGAACTCGTGGCTCTTGTCGCGCGGGTCGATCAGCACGCGGCCGTTGTTGTCGGTCACGATCAGGTAGCCGGTGTCGCCGAAGCGGATGCCGTTGGTGAGCTTCGAGAAGCCCTCGAGCGACACGTCGCCCTCGAGCACGCCGAGCATCTCGCCGCTGGCGCTCTTCACGATCTTCGCGAACGGGATGATCGCGCCGCCCGAGCCGGCCGCGCTCAGATAGGGCGCCGGGCGCACCACGCGATCGCCGCCGGCTTCCATCGCGGCGGTGTACCACGGGCGCACGCGCGGATCGTAGTGATCGCCGTTCATGGTTTCCATCGGCCATTGCACGTAGCCGCCCCAGTGCGTGCCGATGTCGAGGTAGCGCATGGTCGGATGCGAATCGCCGAAGGCCTTGAGCAGCGTGAAGATGCGCTGCTCGACGCCGCCGTTGCTGTCCGGCGTCATCTTGCCGGTGTGCGTCAGGTAGTTGGTGATGCTTTCGTCTGCGGATTGCAGCTCGGGGCTCTGGCTCAGGTAGGTGAGGTTCTGTTCGACCTCGCGGAAGGTGCCGTCGAGCGATTCGTCGGCCTGCGTGATGCGGGCATGACTCGATTGCTCGAACTCGTTGACGGCCTGATGACGCACGCTCAGCGTGCCCACCGTCGCGAGCACCGCGACGCTGAGCACGAGGGCGATGCCGAAGGCCAGGTTGATCTTGAAACCGATCGAGCGCGACGCGACCATTGCTTGTCTTCCGATGATGGGTTGTCCGAAATCGGAGGCCGTTTCGGTGGCCTCCGGTGACTGATTAACGTCATCGCGCACGAAGAGCTTGAGCGAAAAAAAAAAGAGGCCGCAAAGTCCGCGCGGGGCGCGGGTTGCGCATGGGCAGAAGGCATCGGATACCCCACACCGGCCAGCGAGGTGGGTCGAAAGTCACCCATTTCGCGCGCTCGGGCAGGCGCGTGTCGACGGCCAGGCCGCGCCGCGGCGCGATGCGCGGCACGGTGCCGACATGGCACGGAGTGTGAATGCCGACACTGTGCGCGAGCCTGTCGCTCGCGCGTTGCCACTGTCGCCGCCATGACAGGGCATACCACCGGCAATCACGCAGGAGCGCCATCGATGTTTTCCAAACCGAAGCCGAAACGGACCCGCGACCTGACCGCTTCCTTCCTCCACACGCCGGAGACGTTTCTGGACAAGCAGGTCGTCGTGCCCAATTTCGCGAAGGGCATCTCCGACAACTACGCGTTCCAGCACGATCCGAACCGGCGCACGAAGGTGGAGGAGCGGGATCGTTCGGCGCTGGGCAAGCTGCTGGGCGTCGGGCAGACCAGGATGATGGCGCCCGACGTGCAACGGAAGCTGGCGCTGAACGAGGCGGCCACGGCTATCAGCGAAAGCGGCCTGAAGACGCATTTCTTCAGCGTCATGCAGGACGGGCAGCGCAAGGGCGTGGCCAATCTGACACCCGATATCGAGGCCTATCGCAGCAAGCTGGCGCGCAAGCAGAAGCAGTATCTCGAGGAGTCGAAGCCCGACAAGAGGAAAAAGCGCGATGACAAGCTCGCGGCGCTGCAGGGTATCGTCAAGGCGTTTGCCGGGTTTCAGGCGCTGGATCGGGAGAACGATGGACCGGTCATGCAGGCGGGATATTTCCCGTACCGACAGGACCAGCCCGGCGCTACCGATCTTCACAGTCGCAAGAACGCATCGGGCCGCTGGGTTTTTACCGGCGCCATGAACGGTTGCGCCATCGCCGTGCAGAACGTCATGGACCTGCGTACCGAGTCGGCGAACAACGTCAGCCCCGAGGCCCGCGCCTATCACTTCCCGAGCCCCGCATCCAACGATCGCATGCTGACGCAATGGTTGCCCGAAAAGAAACTGTCGGGCTGGTTCGGCTCGGCAGCTTACGGCGACACGGAGAACGTGGACGCCTTCAACGCGCTGCACGTGAAGGGCTCGGACATCGCGCTGTACTCGCAGCGGCACAGGCGCGCGCTGCTGGATCAGGGCGACTTGAGCGTGGAGGCCGTCAACGTGTTCGACGGCGGCACGGAGCGGCTCGACAACACGACGACGGTGCTCAAGGACCGCAACCAGTCTTACGGATGGAAGCGGCGCTAGCGGACACGGCCGGGCGGCCGCGCGCGGCCGCCGCTCAGAAGCCCACTTCGCGTTGCAGCACCGCCGCCACGAAGCGCACGCCGCGGCCCAGGTAGCTTTCGCGGCCCGCGCCGAGCTGCGCCGTGCCCGGCAACTCGCGGCCCGGGCCGTCGCCGCCCCCGCAGGCATCGAAGCGCACCTGCCAGGTGGCCTGCAGCGGCACCAGCTGATGCGTCTTCGGATCCTGCTCGGCCGGGATCGGGCCGCCGTAGGTGCTCGCCACGGTGGGCTCGTCGAGCGTGGCCACGTTGACCTTGTCGATCGCCTCGATCCGGCAGCGGCGCGCGGCCAGCTCGGGCATGTCCGACACGAACACGGCCGACTGCCCGGCCGCGAGACGTGCCACGTCGTGCTCGTCCACGTAGGCGTCGCCCCTCACGCCGCCCGGCGCCACGATGTCGTAGAGCCGCTCGCCGCGCGGCAGCCAGGTGCCGGCCGCCTGCGCGTCGTCGTTGGCCTGCACGGTGCCGTCGAACGGCGCGCGGATCGTCAACTGGGCGATCTCGGCGCGCAGGCCCTCCACGTTCTGCCGCGCCGAGTCCCAGCGGCGCTGCAGCGCGGTGCCTTGCTGCTGCAGGCGATCGTCGAACGACTGCTGATCGACCTCCCAGTGCAGCCGCGCTTCCTCGGCATTGGCGGCCGCGAGCCTGGCGTCGAGATCGGGCGACACCAGCACGGCCAGCGTGTCGCCGGCGCGCACCTTCCGGCCGTCGCGCACCGGCACCGGCGTGCTTGCCAGGTAGCCGGGTTCGACCGTGTAGAGGCCCTGCGCGCGCAGCGGCGCGAGCACGGCCGGCGCGCTCACGCCGGCATGCCACGGCAGCACGAAGAAGGCCAGCAGCGCCGCGCCCAGCAGGGCGCTGCGCTTGGTTTCGCGGCGCCAGTGCAGGTCGGCGCGGCGCGACCAGCTGTGCTGCGCCTCGCGCCACACGGGGCGCATGATGAACCAGCCGAATTCCACGCAGAACAGCAGCATGCCGAGCAGCTTGAAGAACGCGTGATACACCACCAGCGCGATCGACATGAACACGATCAGCCGGTACAGCCAGGTGGCGAACGAGAACGCGATCAGGAAGCGGCGGCGCTCGGCGCTGCACGGCTCGGGCTGCGGATCGCCGAAGCCGAACAGCCACTCGCGCAGCCACCAGCGGCCGAGCGCGAACGCGCGGTCGTGCAGGTTCGGCATGTCGAGCCAGTCCGACAGCAGGAAGTAGCCGTCGAAGCGCATGAACGGGCTGGCGTTGATGCCGAGCGTGGCCACCCAGGTGGTGGTGGCGAGCAGGAACGCGCCGGCGCGCAGCGGCCCGTCGGGCAGCAGCGTCCAGGCCAGCGTGGAGAACGCGGCGAGCGCGATCTCGCTGGCCATGCCGGCCACGCCGATGCGCAGCCGGCCGCGCCGGTCCGGCACCTTCCAGGCCTCGGTCGTGTCGGTGTAGAGCACCGGCACCATCACCAGCAGCGCCACGCCCATGGTGGGCACGCGGCAACCGTGGCGCTGCGCCGTGTAGGCGTGCCCGAATTCGTGCAGCACCTTGGCGAAGCCGAGCGCGATGCCCACGCCCACCAGGCCGCGCCAGTCGGCGTAGTTGTGGAAGGTGTGCAGGAATTCGTCCCAGCGGCGCGAGGCGAGGAACAGGCCGAGCAGGGCGACGGCGGCCACGCAATACCAGAACGCCGGCCGGAACGCGAAATCCACGTAGCGGCGCGTGGCGCGCAGGAACGGCATCGGATGCCACAGCGGGATCCGGATCATCAGGTAATGCTTGAGCAGCCACATCGCGCGCGAGGTGTGCTGCGCGGCCTCGTAGGCGTCGAGCCGCGCGGTGTCGGCGGGGCTCGTGGCGACCAGCAGGTTCTGCTGGCGCAGCATGCGCAGCAGCGCCTCCATGTCGTCGAGCGTGACGGTCAGGGTGGTGTCGCGGTTCACGGCCTCGACGATCGCGTTCGCGTCGTCGAGCGCCCAGCGCGAGAGCAGCTCGAAGGCGGGCCAGCCGAGCTGGAAGAAGCGGTTCGCGGAAGGATCGTGCAGCATCCAGGTCGGCGCGCCGTCGGGCGTCGGGGTGCCGGCCGAGAGCGTCAGTTCCTGGCGCAGTTGCGGGAGTCGGTGCATGGTGCGAAGGCGTCCGGCGGTTCGTTCTGCGTTACCAGCCCAGCCACTGGCGGGCCAGCGTCAGCGGACGGCGCAGCACGTAGTAGATCGCGGGCACCCACGGCCCGCGGATCCGCGCGGTGCCCATCGCGCCGAGCGGCGCATGCGCGTCGCTCGCGTCGAGCGTGGCGCGCACGCGGTAGGCGAGCACGCCTTCGGGCGTCGGCTCGGCGCGCCAGGCCACGGTGTCGATGCGCGCGTCGTAGCTCGACAGCGGCGAGCTCTTCGGATACAGCGTCAGCGTGGTGCCGGGCTTCACGTCGACGTTGTCGGCCACCGGCAGCCACGCGGTCACTTCCACATGCGCCGGATCGGCCAGCAGCAGGATCTTCTCGCCGACCGCCACCGCCTTGCCGGTCCATTCGTTCGGATCGCTGAAGATTGCCACGCCGGCGCGCTGCGCGCTGACGTTCACGCGCGCGAGCTGGCGCGCGGTGTAGTCGAGTTCGACGCGGCTCTGGTCCAGCTTGCCCTGGCGCTCGGCCATGTCGAGGCGGTTCTTGTCGTCGGTCACGGCCAGCTGCGCCGTCTGCCGGAATTCCTCCTGGGCCGTGTCGAAATCCTTGCGCGCCACGGCGTAACGCGACTGCAGCGTGGTGGCGTCGAGCCCGAGCAGCGGGGTGCCCTGCTGCACGACCTGGTTCGGCCGCACGTACAGGTGATCGATCACGCCGTCGAGCGGCGCGCGCACCACGAACGGGTCCTTCGGCGTGACCTCGGCCGGCGCCAGCACGGTGAGACGCACCGGAATCAGGCACGCCACCGCCAGGCCGATCAGCACGCGGCGCTGCTGGCGGCCGGGCTTGAGCAGGGCGCGGGCGCGCTCGTGCCACGAGGCGCGCGGGGCGAACGATTCGAACGCGTGCGCCCACACCTGGCCGAGCTCGGTCAGCAGCGCGGTGTCGGTGGCGCTCCAGATGCCGTCGCGCGCGAACACCACGCCGCCCACGGCGCGGCCGGCGCGATCGGTCAGCGGCAGCCAGGCGCCGTGTGCGGGCCACCAGGCGGCCCATTCCTCGGCCACGTGGGGCGCGTCGGCGCGCAGGTCGGCGGCGCTGAAGGTACGCACGCGCGGTCGCGCCGGCAGTACCGGTGCGCCCTGGCCCTCGACGCGGGCCGCGGCGTCCTCGGGCGGCGCGCTCTGCAGGCCACGCGCGAGCGCCTTGCAGAGCTGGCCGAGCCATTGCACGTAGGGCGCGTTCGGGTCGCTCTGCGGCAGGCCCGATACGGCGGCCACGTGGCCGGGCGTGTCGCCGCGCCACCAGGCAGCCTGGCGGTAAGGCACCAGCGCGAGCGTCTCGTTGACGATCGTGAAGCCGAGCGTGGTTTCGGTGGCCGCCGCGCGAGCGCGCGCCGAGAGTTGCCAGAGCAGTGCGAGCTGCTGGCCGTCGATGCGGGGTTGCGTCGCCTCGTCCGCCGTGCGTGTTGCCGTCATTGCATCACCGCGCGAAAGTCGCCCACCCGCTCATGCCCGGCAGCAGCTCGGGCGCGCCGGCATTCAACGCCGCCGTCACGTCCACCGTCTGCGTGACGGGGTCGACGCGCGCGCCGATCCGCGCCACCTTGGCCGGGTAGGTCTTGCCCACTTCGTCCACCTGCACGCTGAGCGCGTGGCCGGGCTTGAGCCAGGCCAGCCACTTCGACGGCACGATCATCTTCAGCTCGAGGTGGCTGGTGTCCACCACGGTGAGCAGCGGCTTGCCGGGTTCGGCGAACTGCTGCGGCGAGGCGCTGCGCCTGGACACGCGGCCGTCGAACGGCGCGGCGATCGCGCACTTGTGCACGGTGGCCGACATGTAGGCCACGTCGGCCGCGCTGGCCCGCTGCTTGGCCTGCGCCTGCTGCACCTCGAGCTCGCCGATCGAATGCAGCGCGAGCAGCTTGCGGTTGGTGTCGAGCAGGTCGCGCGCGCCGTCCGCATCGGCCTGTGCCTTGCGCAGCTGCGCGTTGTACAGCGAGCAGTCGAGCGTGACGAGCGTCTGCCCGGCGCGGAACGCATCGCCGTCGCGGAACGGCAGCGAGGCGATCTTGGCCGAGATTTCGCTCGAGATGTCCACCTGATCGCGCGACACGAGCTGGATGCGGATCTTCGAATCGGGGCTGTCGGCGGCTGGCGCGCCGGCCGGCGGCACGGCAGGCGCAGCGGGGGCGGCCGCCGCGGCCGGTGCCGGCGTGGTGGAACGCGCCGGCGCCGGGGGCGCCGCCAGCACGAACTGTGATGCGACGAGCAGCGCGA
>JASLEG010000039.1 GCA_030151225.1 Burkholderia sp.
ATGGTGCATGAGCAAATGCACTTCTTCTTCCGTGGTTTCCGTCGCGACGCACACCCCATGGCGATTCTGGTCGCCGCAGTCGGCGCGCTGTCGGCGTTCTATCACGACTCGCTCGACATCAACAATCCGCGTCACCGTGAAGTGTCGGCTATTCGCATGATCGCGAAGCTGCCGACGCTGGTCGCCATGGCGTACAAGTACAGCATCGGCCAACCGTTTGCGTACCCGAAGAACGACCTGTCGTACAGCGCGAACTTCATGCACATGATGTTCTCGAACCCGTGCGAAGAGTACAAGGTCAATGACGTGCTGGTGCGCGCACTGGACCGTATCCTGATCCTGCACGCGGACCACGAGCAGAATGCATCGACCTCGACCGTGCGTCTCGCCGGTTCGTCGGGCGCGAATCCGTTCGCGTGTATCGCTGCCGGTATCGCGTGTCTGTGGGGCCCGGCGCACGGCGGCGCGAACGAAGCCGCATTGAACATGCTGGAAGAAATCGGCTCGGTCGACAACATTCCTGAGTTCATCAAGCAGGTGAAGGACAAAAACTCGGGCGTGAAGCTGATGGGCTTCGGTCACCGCGTGTACAAGAACTACGACCCGCGTGCGAAGCTGATGCGCGAAACGTGCTACGAAGTGCTGAACGAACTGGGCCTGCACGACGATCCGCTGTTCAAGCTCGCGATGCAGCTCGAGAAGATCGCGCTGGAAGACGAATACTTCGTGTCGCGCAAGCTGTATCCGAACGTCGACTTCTACTCGGGCATCGTCCAGCGCGCGCTGGGCATCCCGACCGCCATGTTCACCTGCATCTTCGCGATGGCACGCACGGTGGGCTGGATCGGCCAGTGGAACGAAATGATCGGCGATCCGGAACAGAAGATCGGCCGTCCGCGTCAGCTGTTCATCGGCGAAACGTCGCGCGAAGCCACCCCGATCGACAAACGCGCGTAAGCCTTCCAGGTTCGCACGTCCGATCGGCGTGATTCGGAACACCCCGGCAGCTCAGGCTGCCGGGGTGTTTTGTTTTGGGACGTGGCATGATGGGCCTTTATTTCCTTTGCCCGGCAGGAGGTGCCGCCCATGCTGTCTCACGTTTGTGTCGGAGTGAAGGATGTCGAGCGCGCCTACGCGTTCTACGCGCCGCTGATGGAAGCGCTGCGCCTGCCGCTGAAATTCCGCAGCCCGCCCGAGATGACGGGCTGGATGCCGGCCGATGCGGACCGGCCGCTGTTCCTGATCTGCCGCCCGTTCGACGGCGGCGCGTCGGCCCCCGGCAACGGCCAGATGATCGCCTTGCTCGCGCCCGATCGGGCCACCGTCGATCGCTGCCACGCGCTCGCGCTGGCGGCCGGCGGAGGCTGCGAAGGGCCGCCGGGCCTGCGACCGCAATACCATCGCGATTACTACGGCGCGTATTTCCGCGATCCCGACGGCAACAAGCTGTGCGTGGTCTGTCACGCGCCGGGCTGACGCCGCCCGAATCTGCCGCCTGTCACGACAAAACTCGACAACGGGCGTGCCGAAATTGCCTACACTGCGTGCCAAACCATCAACACGAACGAAGATTTTGGGGGCAGGAGTGCGTAATCGATCTTTCCAGGCGATCTTGCTGATCGGCGCGGCGCTGGCGGCGTCGGCCGTGCACGCCGACATGGGCGTGCCGTCGGCCGAGCGGGCCGCCGTCGCGCAGTCGGGCACCGTCGAGCAGAACATCCGCGATTCGGCCAGCAGCGCGCTGGCGAAGAAGCCGTTCGAAGCCGGCGTGATGTGCCGCGGCGAGCCGCGCGGGCCGTTTGCCGGCGTGCAGAATCAGGGGGGCGGCGGCGTGCTCGGGGCCGGCATCGGCCTCGCCTCGCTGGCGGTGCTGACGGCGAGCGCATCGCTGCTGTCGTCGTCGGGCGATCTGTTCCGGCCCGCCTGCGAAAGCCGTGGCACGGCCGCGGCCGGCAACGGCACGAAGGGGCTGTCGTTCGCGGCGCCGGGCCACACGCCGGCGCGCACCGTCACCGAATGAGGGCAGGGCCGGCTCGCCACGGTCGGGCGTGCCAAGCTCGCCGGGCCCGTTTTCCCTTCGTTTCGTTCCCGCTTCCCAGCGCCCGCGCCCCATGAAAGACCGCGTCGAATACACCCGCAGTCGCGACGTCCCCGGACTCGTGCTCGGCGACGCGCGCTTCAGCGAATTCCGCTTCGACCGCCATTACCACCTCGATTTTCACGTCGGTGTCGTGACCGAAGGCATGCAGCGCCTGCAGGTACGCGGCAAGACGGTGCTGCTGGGCCCCGGCTGCGTGTCGCTGATGCCGCCCGGCGAAGTGCACGACGGCACGCGCGTCGGCGACGCCGCCTACACGCTGAAGACCTTCCGCCTGCCGCCCGAACTGCTGGCGGGGCTCGCGCAGGAAATGACCGCTGGCGCCGGCGCTCCCGAACTGCTCGGCGCGACGCTCGACGATGCGGCGCTCGCGCAGCGCCTGGGCGCGCTGCACGCGGCGCTGCGGACCGAGCGTCACGACGCGCCGCTCGCCGTCGAGGCGGCCTGGCTCACGGCGCTGGAGCGGCTGTTCGTGCAGACCCGCGCCGCGGCGCCGCGCGAGGT
This sequence comes from Burkholderia sp., assembly GCA_030151225.1. GTDB lineage: Bacteria > Pseudomonadota > Gammaproteobacteria > Burkholderiales > Burkholderiaceae > Burkholderia. Next base: position 2,603 of record JASLEG010000039.1, read on the forward strand.
CGGCGGCGGCTTGCCCGACACGCAATGGCGGCGCGTGCGCGAGTATTGCGAGGCGCATCTGGCCGACAAGATCACGCTCGAGGCGCTGGCCGCGCTGTGCGGGCTCGATCGCTTCGTATTCCTGAAGCTGTTCAAGCAGACCACGGCGATGACGCCGCACGCCTGGCTCGTGCGGCTGCGGCTCGAGCGCGCGAGCCTGATGCTGCTGCGCGGCACCTTGTCGATCGCCGGGATCGCGCAGGCCGTGGGCTTCTACGACCAGAGCCACTTCAATCGTGCGTTCCGGCGCGCATTCGGCTGCGCGCCGTCGCGATACTGACGTGACGGCGTCGAGCCCGCTGCTGGTTCAGGCCACGCCGCGGGCCAGCGCGATCAGCTGGTCGACTTCCTGCTCGGTGGTGGCGAACGAGGTGACGAAGCGCACGATGCCGGGCGCCCAGCGATCGTGATAGAAGCGCACGCCGGCCGCGAGCAGCGCCGTGATCACCGCTTGCGGCAGGCGGCAGAACAGGATGTTCGCGTCGACGCCGCCCGTCATCTCCACGCCCGCCACGCCGGCCAGCCCGCCCGCGAGCCGCGCGGCCATCGCGTTCGCGTGGCGCGCGTTGTGCAGCCACAGGTCGTCGGCCAGATACGCGTCGAGCGGCGCCGACAGGAAACGCATCTTCGAGGCCAGTTGCCCCGCGCGCTTGCGGCGGAAGGCGAGCTCCTGCGCGCGGCGTGGATCGAACACCACGATCGCGTCCGAGCCCGGCACGCCGTTCTTGGTCGCACCGAACGACAGCACGTCCACGCCCGCGCGCCAGGTCATGTCGGCCGGCGAGCAGCCGAGCGAGACCAGCGCATTGGCGAAGCGCGCGCCGTCCATGTGCAGCGGCAGCGAGGCCGCGCGGCAGACTTCGCCGATCGCGCCGAGCTCGTCGAGCGTATAGACGCTGCCGATCTCGGTGGCCTGGGTGAGGCTGACCGCGGACGGCTGGGTGGTGTGCACGTCGCCGAGCTTGGCGCGCGCGGCCGCCGCGAGCGAGCGCGGTTCGAGCTTGCCGTTCGGGCCGTCCAGCGTGATCAGCTTCGCGCCGTCGGCGAAGAACGCCGGCGCGCCGCATTCGTCGTGGTTGATGTGGCTGCCGGGGTGGCACAGCACGCTGCCCCACGGCGGCGTCAGCGCGGCCAGCGCCAGTGCGTTCGCGGCCGTGCCGGTGCCCACGATGAACACCGCCACCTCGTGCTCGAACACCTCGGCCAGCCGCGCCTCGACGCGCGCCGTCCACGGATCGTTGCCGTAGGGCGCGGCGCGCCCGGCCGCGCAGGCCACGAGCGCGTCGAGCACGGCCGGCGCGGCGCCGGCGACGTTGTCGCTGCTGAAATCGAGGGTCGGTTGATCGGGGGGCGAGGCGTGGGTCATGAGGCGCGAATCCTGATGAAAACGGGAGAACGAGGCGCCACCTTAGCGCCCCGTGCGCAGTGTGCATTGTAAAAAATTGAATGCGGCGAACCGCTTGAGCGGCGGGGCTCGCGGCCGCATAGTCGGTGCCACGTTTCCCTTTTTCGCAGGAGTTTGACGATGACGATCCGCCGCTATTTCGACAGCGACGCGCTGACGCTGGGCACCGAGGTGCTGAGGTGCGAGCCGGTCGAGGCCACCGACGTCGGCGCCGATGCCGCGCGCTTTCGCGTGACGCTGGCCGAGACGCTGTTCCACCCGCAGGGCGGCGGCCAGCCTTCCGACACCGGCCGCATCGGCGCGGCGCGCGTGCTGCGCGTGGTGGCGGAGCCGGGCGGCGCGATCGTGCATTTCGTCGATGTCGAGCTGGCGCCCGGCGCGGTGGAGATCGCCGTGGATGCCGCGCCGCGCGCGCTGCACGCCCGCCTGCATTCGGCCGGCCACCTGCTCGCCTACGCCGGTGCCGCGGCCGGCTGGCGCGCCGTGAAGGGCCATCACTGGCCCGGCGAGGCGCGCGTGGTGTTCGAGCGCGCGAGTGGCACGGGCGAGGGCGCCGAGCTCGATGCGGCCACGCTCGCTCGCGAGGTCAACGCGCTGGTGGCGGCAGCCTTGCCGCGCGTGCTGAGCGAGCGCGACGGCATGCGCATGCTCGCCTACGGCGCGCTTGAATCGAGTCCCTGCGGCGGCACGCACGTCGCGCACACGGGCGAGGTCGGCACGATCGAGATCCTGAAGTGCAAGGAGAAGAAGGGGCAGCTGAGCGTGCAGTACGACGTGGCGGCCTGAGCCTCGCGCCCCGGCTCAGTCAGGGCGCCCGTGGCGCTCGAGCATCAGGTCGACCACGATCGCGACGACGGCCAGCAGCAGGCCGATTTCGACGATGTGCATCAGCAGGCCACGATCGGCGTGCGACACCAGCGTCGACTGCATCTTGTGCCACGCGCATTGCACGGCGTCGACGCGCGGCCGCCCCTTGGGGCCGGCCAGGATGCAGTTGCGCGCGATGTCGTGCATGAGCGTGCGGCCTGGTTCAGAACTGCGTCATGATGCCGGCGAAGGCGCCGCACCGGCCCTCGCCGTGGGACTGGCTGGCGGTGGCCAGTGTGGCGAGGGCCAGCATGAGGCAAGTGCGGTTCATATCGTCTCCTGACTGGATCTTTATCGAATCCGGCGGCGAGCGCCATCCGATTTCCGTTCGATTATAAAAATCATCCGATTCAGCGGAAGTGCGAATCCGGGTGGAGAAAATACGGATGCGGCGGGGCTTGACGCGAGCCTTGTGGAGCGGGCGTGAAAGGCCGATTCATGTTGTAAGGAATCGATCGCGTCGGGATTATTAAAATCAACGACATGGCGATCTCGCGCTTTCAAATATTTCTCGCGAAAATGAAAATTCATTTCATGAACGCGGATTTAATTCCATTTCGGGGCCCAACCGGACAGGGCTTGTTGCGAGGCGTGGAAGAGCCGGCGGCGCGAGGGTCGTGAAGTGTGATGTTTTCGCAACGCTCGCCTCCGGCGTTTCGAAGCGTGGCGGGATCCACGTGCCGACGGGCCCGCCCAGGCTGGCCCCGATTTGCCCGGTAAAACTTATCCAGGTATCGAAACTACCACTCAACCCACTGTTTTTATTGGGTTTTTTCTCATCCTGGTAGTGCCTGGGCGGATTCTTGGTGGCATAATCGGTCGCACCAGAACGAATTGTCGTCACCACAACCCCGCATACCATGGCACAGACTCTCTACGACAAATTGTGGAATTCGCATGTCGTCCATACCGAAGAGGACGGCACCACCTTGCTCTACATCGACCGGCACCTGCTGCACGAGGTGACGAGCCCGCAGGCGTTCGAGGGGCTGAAGATCGCCGAGCGTCCGGTGTGGCGCATCAGCGCGAATCTCGCGGTGTCCGACCACAACGTGCCGACCACCGATCGCACGCACGGCATCGCCGATCCGGTCTCGAAGCTGCAGGTCGATACGCTCGATGCGAACTGCGACAGCTTCGGCATCACCCAGTTCAAGATGAACGACCTGCGTCAGGGCATCGTGCACATCGTCGGCCCCGAGCAGGGTGCGACGCTGCCGGGCATGACGATCGTGTGCGGTGACTCGCATACTTCCACGCACGGCGCGTTCGGCGCGCTCGCGCACGGCATCGGCACCTCGGAAGTCGAGCACGTGCTGGCCACCCAGACGCTCCTGCAGAAGAAGAGCAAGAACCTGCTGATCAAGGTGGAAGGCCAGCTGCCGCGCGGCTGCACCGCGAAGGACATCGTGCTGGCCATCATCGGCAGGATCGGCACGGCGGGCGGCACGGGCTACGCGATGGAATTCGGCGGCTCGATGATCCGCGCGCTGTCGATGGAAGGCCGCATGACGGTCTGCAACATGGCGATCGAGGCGGGCGCGCGGGCCGGCATGGTGTCGGTGGACGACACCACGATCGAGTACCTGAAGGACCGCCCGTTCTCGCCGACCGGCGCCGAGTGGGATCAGGCCGTGCAGTACTGGCGCCACTTCCGCACCGACGACGGCGCGCAGTTCGACCGCGTGGTCGAGCTGACGGCCGCCGACATCGTGCCGCAGGTCACCTGGGGCACCTCGCCGGAAATGGTCACGGCCGTGGACAGCCGCGTGCCCGATCCCGAGCGCGAGAAGGATCCGGTCAAGCGCGACGCGATGGAACGCGCGCTGGCCTACATGGCGCTCCAGCCGAACACGCCGATCGAATCGATCAAGGTGGACAAGATCTTCATCGGCTCGTGCACCAACGCGCGCATCGAGGACATCCGTGCCGCCGCCTACGTGGTGAAGAAGCTGAACCGTCGCGTGGCGTCGAACGTGCGCCTGGCGATGGTGGTGCCGGGCTCGGGCCTCGTGAAGGCGCAGGCCGAGCACGAAGGGCTCGACAAGGTGTTCAAGGATGCCGGCTTCGAATGGCGCGAGCCGGGCTGCTCGATGTGCCTCGCGATGAACGCCGACCGGCTCGAGCCGGGCGAGCGCTGCGCGTCCACCTCGAACCGCAACTTCGAGGGCCGTCAGGGCGCGGGCGGCCGCACCCATCTGGTGAGCCCGGCGATGGCGGCGGCAGCGGCGATCGAAGGCCACTTCGTCGACATCCGCCGTCTCGGCTGAGCGACACGGCACGCAACATCTGATACGGTCCGCCCGAAGCGGGCGGGCCGGCCTCGAATCTGGCAACGGATACGGATCATGGAAAAATTCACAGTGCATACCGGCGTCGTGGCGCCGCTCGATCGCGAAAACGTCGACACCGACGCGATCATCCCGAAGCAGTTCCTGAAGTCGATCAAGCGCACCGGCTTCGGCCCGAACGCGTTCGACGAATGGCGCTACCTCGATCACGGCGAGCCGGGCCAGGACAACTCGAAGCGTCCGATCAACCCCGACTTCGTGCTGAACCAGCCGCGCTATCAGGGCGCCTCCGTGCTGCTCGCGCGCAAGAACTTCGGCTGCGGCAGCTCGCGCGAGCACGCACCGTGGGCGCTCCAGCAATACGGCTTCCGCGCGATCATCGCGCCGAGCTTCGCCGACATCTTCTTCAACAACTGCTTCAAGAACGGCCTGCTGCCGATCGTGCTGAGCGAACAGCAGGTCGATCATCTGTTCAACGAAACGCATGCGTTCAACGGCTACCAGCTGACCATCGATCTCGAGGCGCAACTGGTGCGCACCGGCGACGGTCGCGAGTATGCGTTCGAGGTGGCCCAGTTCCGCCGCTACTGTCTGCTGAACGGCTTCGACGACATCGGCCTCACGCTGCGCCACGCGGACAAGATCCGCCAGTACGAGGCCGAGCGTCTCGCCAAGCAGCCCTGGCTGAACAACCGCCTGATCGGATAAGCGCGGCGCTGCCGCCCATCCGCTCCGAACCCAACCTCCATCAGGAAAATCGCATGAAGATTGCAGTGCTGCCCGGCGACGGTATCGGCAAGGAAATCACCGTCGAAGCGGTGAAGGTGCTGAATGCACTCGACGAGAAGTTCGAACTCGAACAGGCGCCCGTGGGCGGCGCCGGCTACGAGGCCGCGGGTCATCCGCTGCCGGACGCCACGCTGAAGCTGGCGAAGGATGCCGATGCGATCCTGTTCGGCGCCGTGGGCGACTTCAAGTACGACTCGCTCGAGCGCGCGCTGCGCCCCGAGCAGGCGATCCTGGGCCTGCGCAAGCACCTCGGGCTGTTCGCGAACTTCCGCCCGGCGATCTGTTACGAGCAGCTGGTCGACGCGTCGCCGCTGAAGCCGGCGCTGATCTCGGGCCTCGACATCCTGATCGTGCGCGAGCTGAACGGCGACATCTACTTCGGTCAGCCGCGCGGCGTGCGCGAGGCGCCGGACGGCCCGTTCGCCGGTGCGCGCGAGGGCTTCGACACGATGCGCTACTCGGAGCCGGAAGTGCGCCGCATCGCGCACGTGGCGTTCCAGGCGGCGCAGAAGCGCGGCAAGAAGCTGCTGTCGGTGGACAAGGCGAACGTGCTCGAGACCTCGCAGTTCTGGCGCGACGTGATGATCGACGTGTCGAAGGAATACGCGGACGTCGCGCTGTCGCACATGTACGTCGACAACGCGGCGATGCAGCTCGCGAAGGCGCCGAAGCAGTTCGACGTGATCGTGACCGGCAACATGTTCGGCGACATCCTGTCCGATGAAGCCGCGATGCTGACGGGCTCGATCGGCATGCTGCCGTCGGCCTCGCTCGACAAGAACAACAAGGGTCTGTACGAGCCCTCGCACGGTTCGGCACCGGACATCGCCGGCAAGAACCTCGCGAACCCGCTCGCCACGATCCTGTCGGCCGCGATGATGCTGCGCTACTCGCTGAACCGCGGCGAGCAGGCCGACCGCATCGAGCGCGCGGTGCAGAAGGTGCTCGAGCAGGGCTATCGCACGGGCGACATCGCCACGCCGGGCTGCAGGCAGGTGGGCACCGACGCGATGGGCGACGCGGTGGTCGCGGCGCTGTAAGGGCGCGATCCGGCGCGTTTTTCTCGGCGCGACGACGGGCGGGGCGGCTTGCACGCCACACCGTCTCGCGCCGGATTCAGCGGGTCGTTGTACGGCCCGACAGGTTTGTGTAGACTCACTCGCATGGCGCAGAATCCCTCGATCTCCCCGGTCCTGAACCTCCACGGCATTCTTGCCCGTGCGGGTGCGCGCGCCATCGTCTCCACGAAAATCATCACCACGAAAACGATCACGAAAAGCTGATCGTCATCCGTCGTGCCCGCCTGATTTCCCCGCGCGGTTACGCGGGGGACGGAAAAAGGCGGGGAAGCTCTCAAGCAAAGGGTTAGTCATGAACGTAGGTCTCGTAGGTTGGCGCGGCATGGTCGGCAGCGTGCTGATGCAGCGCATGCAGGAAGAAGGCGATTTCGATCTGATCGAGCCGGTGTTTTTCAGCACCAGCAACACGGGCGGCAAGGCGCCGGCCTTCGCGAAGAACGAGACCACGCTGAAGGACGCGACCCGCATCGACGACCTGAAGAAGTGCGACGTGATCATCACGTGCCAGGGCGGCGACTACACCAACGACGTGTTCCCGAAGCTGCGCGCGGCCGGCTGGAACGGCTACTGGATCGACGCGGCTTCGTCGCTGCGCATGAAGGACGACGCCGTGATCATCCTCGATCCGGTGAACCTCGACGTGATCAAGGACGCGCTGGTCAAGGGCACCAGGAACTTCGTGGGCGGCAACTGCACGGTCAGCCTGATGCTGATGGCGCTCGGCGGCCTGTTCCGCGAGAACCTGGTCGACTGGATGACGGCCATGACCTACCAGGCAGCCTCGGGCGCCGGCGCGCAGAACATGCGCGAACTGCTCGCGCAGATGGGCACGCTGAACGCGTCGGTGGCCGAGCAGCTGGCCGATCCGGCGTCGGCGATCCTCGACATCGACCGCCGCGTGCTGGCCGCGATGAACAGCGACGCGATGCCGACCAGCCAGTTCGGCGTGCCGCTTGCGGGCTCGCTGATCCCGTGGATCGACAAGGATCTCGGCAACGGCATGTCGAAGGAAGAGTGGAAGGGCGGCGCGGAAACCAACAAGATCCTCGGCAAGCCGGCGATGGGCGAGCCGGGCTCGATTCCGGTCGACGGCCTGTGCGTGCGGATCGGCGCGATGCGCTGCCACTCGCAGGCACTCACGATCAAGCTGAAGAAGGACGTGCCGCTCGACGAGGTGCACGGCATCCTGGCATCGGCCAACGACTGGGTGAAGGTCGTGCCGAACGAGCGCGAAGCCTCGATGCGCGACCTGTCGCCGGCCGTCGTCACGGGCACGCTGACGGTGCCGGTCGGCCGCCTGCGCAAGCTCGCGATGGGCGGTGAGTATCTGTCGGCGTTCACGGTCGGCGATCAGCTGCTGTGGGGCGCGGCCGAGCCGCTGCGCCGCATGCTGCGCATCCTGCTCGACAGGTAATCCGCACGATTCACGCGGCACGCGCCCGGCAGGGCGACGGCGGCGTTCGTGGCACCCGGTTCGCGCCGGGGGCGGCGAACGCCGTTTCGTTTTGGTGTCGGCGCCGGGCGCGGCATTCCGGCGACAATTCCGGCGCGGGGCGGGGCAGGTAAAGTAAACTACGCCGCTACGACGCAAGCCGGCGTCGCGCACGACGGCGCCTTGCCTGCAGGCTGCCACGGCGCGGCCGCCCGACTCCAGTCCTCCCTCCAACGTGAACCAGGGCCGCGCGCTGCCGCGGCGAATGAGCCGATGACGCTGCGATTCCTTCCCGCCAATGCTCCCGTTGCACGCGCGCGACGTTTCCTGTCCGCCCGCCCGTTCGTGCCGCACGCGATCGCGCTGGCCGCCGTGGCCGCGCTGAGCGCCGTGGCCGCGCCGCTCGCGAACGCGGCCGCGTCGGATGCCGCCGCCGCACCGGGCGGCGCGCCGTCGTCGATCGCCGTGAAGCCGGGGCAGTCGCTCAACGACATCGCGATCGCCGTCACCCAATCGCATGATCCGGCCGTGCTCGGCCGTGCGGGGCGCGCGCTGTTCAACGCGAATCCGCAGGCGTTCATGAAGCACGATCCGAGCAAGATGAAGCTCGGCGCGACGCTCGTGGTGCCGCCGCTCGATGCGACCGGCGCGGCAGTTGCGGCTTCGGCTGCGTCGGCCGCGCCCACGGGGGCGTCGGCGGCGACAACGGCCGCAGCCGGTGCGTCGCATGCGGCAGGTGCGTCGGCGCCGTCGCCCACTCCGTCGACGGCGGCTTCGCCTGCGCCGGCCGCACCGGTTGGCGGATCCGCGCCGCACACGGCGGTGGCCACGGCGCCGGCGGCCGGTGCGTCGGCTCCCACCAGCCCCGCGC
>JASLEG010000109.1 GCA_030151225.1 Burkholderia sp.
CGCAGCGCGAAGCCGCGCCGGTGGCCGCCCCCGTGGCCGCGCCGGCCCCGACGCCGGTCGCCCCGGCCGCCTCGGGCGGCCTGTTCGGCTGGCTCAAGCGCCTGTTCGCCGGCGAGCCCGCCGCCGCTCCGGCGCCGGCACCGGCTCCGGTCAAGGAAGAAGCCGCCGCACCGGCTCGCCCGGCACGTGGCGAGAAGTCCGAGCGCGGTGAGCGCGGCGGCGATCGCAATCGCAACGGCAACCGCCGTGGCGGCCAGCAGGGCGGCGCACGCGACGGCCAGCCGGCCGTGGCAGGCGGCCGTCAGCCGCAGCCGGCACGTGGCGAACGTGGCGAGCGCGAAGGCAAGGAGGTGCGCGAGCCGCGTGAAGCCCGCGAAGGCCGTGGCGAGGGCCGCGAAGGTCGTGGCAACCGCGAACCGCGCGAGGCACGCGAAGGCCGCGAGGTTCGCGAAGCGCGCGAGCCGCGTGAAAACCGCGAACCGCGCGAAGGCCGCGAGCCGCGGCAGGATCGCGAGCCGCGCGAGCGCGCCGTGACGGCCGAGGCCGCTGCGGACGCACCGCGCCAGGAACGTCGCGAACGCGGCGAACGTGGCGAGCGCCGCAAGGCCGTGCCGCACGCCGCCACGCTCGAAACCGTGAACCGTGGCGAGCATCACGACGACGCGACGGAAGCCGTGGACGAGGCAGCGCTGCAGGCAGCGGGTGCCGACGCCACCGATGGCGAAGCCGGTGCGCGCGACGGCGAGGAACGCCGCCGCCGCCGCCGCGGCCGTCGTGGTGGCCGTCGCGATCGCGAGGACGGTGTGGCAGGCGCGACACCGGAAGGCATCGAGGCGGAAGGCGAAGCCTCGGCAGCCCCAGTCGAGCACGCGCCCGAGCACGGTGCCGGCGCAGCGGTCACCGCGACCGTCGCCACCGTGGCGGGCGCCGTGGCAGCCCACGTCGTGACCGAGCAGGCCGAAGCCGCCGCGCCCGAAGTGTCGACGCCGGCACCGGCACCGGTCGCTCCGATCGTGGCCGAGCCGGCCCCGGTCGTGACGCCGGAAGTCGCCGCCACCGCGCTGGCACCGGCCGTCGAGCCGGCCGCCGCCGAACCGGCACCCGCCGCGGAACCGGCCGTGCTGGCCACCCCGGCACCGGTCGAGCCCGCGCAGGTCGAGCCCGCGCAGGTCGAGGCGAGCCCGGCCGTCGAGCCGGCCGCTCCGGTCAGCGAAGCCGCGGCACCGGTCGAGGCCCCGGCCCCGGCAGCGGAACCCGCCGCCGAACCGGCTCCGGTCGCTCCGGCGGCGGAAGCGGCTCCGGCCGTCGAGGCCGCCCCGGCACCGGCGGCAGCACCGGTCGCGGTCGAACCGGTGGCAGCGCCGATCGAATCGGCACCGGCAGCCCCGGTGGCACCGGTCGCCGCGCCCGCCGAGACGGCCCCGGCCGTCGCCGTCGAGCCGCAACCGGCAGCCGTTGCACCTGCTGCTGCTGCTGCCCCCGCCGCAGCCGGCATCGAAGCCGCACTCGACGCCGCCGGCCTGGTCTGGGTGAGCACGGATGCCGACAAGCTCCGCACCGCCCAGGAAGCCGCCGCAAAGATCGCGCCGCCGGCACGCGTGGCACGCGAGCGCAAGCCGCTGCCGCCGGTCGACGCCGCGCCGATGCAGCAGATCGAAACCGGTTCGCAGCAGTAAGCGTCACGCCGGAAACGGTTCCGGCCCCCGAAACCCGCCCTCTCGAGGGCGGGTTTTTTTATTGGCCGCACGCGATGCCACAACGGCGCGCCACGTCTGTGCTCTTTTGCTAGGGGTTTGCGTGCGCCGGTCCGGGCGGCGTCTTGCCGTTAAAATGACGTTTTGGTCGTTCTCCAGGCTCCGGTTCACCCGTCATGTCCCAACGCATCATCCCGGTCATCGAGGCCAGCGGTATCCCGGATCTCTCCGGTGCCCTGCTCTCGCCCAGCGGCAGCTTGCACGACGCGCGCGCGCGGCCACTGCGCGACCTGCGCATCTCGGTCACCGATCGCTGCAACTTCCGCTGCGTCTACTGCATGCCGCGCGACGTGTTCGACAAGGACTATCCGTTCCTGCCGCACAGCGCGCTGCTGTCGCTCGAGGAGATCGAGCGCACCGCCCGCATCTTCGTGTCGCACGGCGTCGAGAAGATCCGCATCACGGGCGGCGAGCCGCTGCTGCGCAAGAATCTCGAATTCCTGATCGAGCGGCTCGCGCGCATGGAAACCGTGGACGGCCGCCCGCTCGACATCACCCTGACCACCAACGGCTCGCTGCTCGCGCGCAAGGCCCGCAGCCTGCGCGACGCCGGGCTGTCGCGCGTCACGGTCAGCCTCGACGCGCTCGACGACACGCTGTTCCGCCGCATGAACGATGCCGACTTCGCCAGCGCCGACGTGCTCGAGGGCATCTTCGCCGCGCAGGCGGCCGGCCTCGAGCCGGTCAAGGTCAACATGGTGGTCAAGCGCGGCACCAACGACGGCGAGATCCTGCCGATGGCGCGCCGCTTCCGTCACACCGGCGTGGTGCTGCGCTTCATCGAGTACATGGACGTGGGCAGCTCGAACGGCTGGAACATGACGGACGTGGTGCCGTCGGCCGAGGTGCTCGCACAGATCGGCACGCAGTTTCCGCTGGTGCCGCTCGAGGCCCACACGCCCGGCGAAACCGCGCAGCGCTGGGCCTATGCCGACGGCGGCGGCGAGATCGGCCTGATCTCGAGCGTCACGCGCGCGTTCTGCGGCGACTGCACGCGCGCGCGGCTGTCCACCGAGGGCAAGCTGTACCTGTGCCTGTTCGGCACCTCGGGCCACGACCTGCGCGCGCTGCTGCGCAACGGCGCGTCCGATGCGCAGATCGCGAGCGCCGTGGCCCACATCTGGCAGGCACGCGACGACCGCTATTCGCAACTGCGCGGCACCGCGCAGGCGACGGCACCGGCCGGCGACGAGGCACGCCGCGTCGAGATGTCGTACATCGGCGGTTGAGCGCCCCCGCCTTGTCCGCAGCAGGCGCCCCGAATCCCGTCGCATCCGGCCAGGCCACGGCCGCGCCGCGCCTGACCGGCCTGCTGCTCGCGGGCGGCCAGGGCTCGCGCATGGGCGGTGTCGACAAGGGCCTGCAGCCGCTGTTCGGCGAGCCGCTCGCGCTGCACGTGCTGCGCCGGCTCGCGCCGCAGGCGCACGAACTCGTGATCAGCGCGAACCGTCACCCCGACCGCTACCTCGAACTCGGCCGCGCCTATGCGGCGCGCGTCGTGGCAGATGCGACACCCGGCTTCGCGGGCCCGCTCGCCGGCCTGCTGGCCGGGCTGCGCGCCGCGCGCACGCCGCTCGTGCTGAGCGCGCCGTGCGACACGCCGTATCTGCCGGCCGATCTCGCGGCGCGGCTCGTGGCCGCGCGCGATGCGCGAGTCGCTCAGGGCAGCCCCGGCGCGGGTGACACCGCGATCGCCGTGGCCGTCTCGATCGACGCGACCGGCGCCGCCCATCCGCAGCCGACCTTCGCGCTCGTGCCGGCCGCGCTCGCCGACGACCTCGACGCCACGCTGGCCGCCGGCGAGCGACGCGTGCGCGCGTGGTACGCACGCCACACGGTCATCGAAGTGCCTTTTGACGACGAGCGCGCGTTTTACAATGCCAACTCCTTGCAGGAACTGATCCGCCTCGAACGCGAATGACGCCGGCGCGGCCATTCCGGCCTGCCGCGCCCAGCCACCGACGCGGCGCGCGCACACCGCCCGATGCGGTGCACGACGCCCGCCTCGCGGCCCTCATCAGCCATGACCACGCATCCGTCCCCCGCCGCTCCGCACTCCGAACCGCTGTCCGTCGACGACGCCCGCGCGCTCGCGCTGCGCCACGTCGTGCCGATCGCGGAAACGCAATGCGTCGCGATCGAGGCGGCGCTCGGCCGCGTGCTGGCCGAGGCGATCGCCTCGCCGCTCGACGTGCCCGCCTACGACAATTCGGCGATGGACGGCTATGCCTTCGACGGCGCGGCGCTGGCCGCGCCCGGCAGCGCGGAGCTCGCGCTGGCCGTGGCCGGCGTGACGCTGGCCGGTCACCCGTTCGACGGCGTGGCGCCGGCCGGCTCCTGCATCCGCATCATGACCGGCGCACCGCTGCCGGCCGGCTGCGACACCGTGATCGCCCAGGAGCGCGTGCGCGTGGCCGACGCCACCGCGCACTTCGCCGCCGACGCGGTGGCGCGCGGCGCGAACTGCCGGCGCGCCGGCGAGGATCTGGCGCGCGGCGCCGCGGTGCTCGACGCGGGTCGCATCGTGCGCCCGGCCGATCTCGGCCTGCTCGCCTCGCTCGGCATCGCGCAGGTCCGCGTGCGGCGTCGCCTGCGCGTGGCCTGCCTGTCCACCGGCGACGAACTGCGCGCGGCCGGCGAGCCGCTCGGCGCGGGCGGCCGCTACGACAGCAATCGCGCGATCCTGTTCGGCATGCTCGCCGCGCTCGGCGTGGACACCCTCGACGGCGGCATCGTGCGCGACGATCCGGCCGCGCTCGAAGCGGCGCTGCGCGACGCGGCCGCCCGCGCCGACGTGGTGATCACCTCGGGCGGCGTGTCGGTCGGCGATGCCGATTTCACGCGCGCGCTGCTCGGCCGGCTCGGCGACGTCCATTTCGCGAGCCTCGCGATGCGCCCGGGCCGCCCGTTCGCCTGCGGCACGCTGGCCGCAGGCGATACGCCCGGTGCGCTGTTCTTCGGCCTGCCCGGCAACCCGGTGGCGGTGGCCGCGACCTTCCAGGTGATCGTGCGCGACGCGCTGCTCGCCCGCATGGGCGCGCAGCCCGATCCCGTGCCGCGCTACCCGGCGCGCACGCGCGACGCGATCGACGCGCGCGCGGGCCGCACCGATTTCCTGCGCGGTGTCGCCACGCGCGACGCCGACGGCGGCTGGCACGTGAGCCCCGCCCGCTCGCAGAGCTCGGCCTCGCTGAAAGGGCTCAGCGACGCCAACTGCTTCATCGTGATCGACGCGCGACACGCTCGCGTCGATGCCGGCGCCACGGTCGACATCCTGCCGTTCGCCGGCACACTCTGAGATTCACCATGTTTCGTTTCAGCAATCACGGGGCAACTCGACCATGAAAAAACAAATCCTCTCGATCTCGGCGGGATCGACGGCCAAGGTTCTGATCCTCTCGTATCTGCTGGTGGCCATGCCGATCGGCCTGATCGGCACCATCGTGCTGTCGCTGATCTACGGCTCGGCCGAGCTCGGCAAGATCCTGAGCGGCATCGTCAGCGGGCTGCTGCTGAACGCCGTCGTGCTGTACGTGCTGCTGTGGATCGCCTGCCATGCGTACAACCTGCTCGCGCCGCGCGTCGGCGGCATCGAGATCGCGCTGGCGGACCCGCAGGAGGAAGCGTGAACGTCGCGATTCGCGACGCCACGCCCGGCGACGTGCCGGCGCTGGTCGCGCTCACGCGCGAGCTGGCCGAGTACGAATCGCTGACCCATCTGTTCGTCGCGACCGAGGCGGACCTGCACGACGCGCTGTTCGGGCCGAACCCGGCCGCCGGCGCGCTGGTCGCCTCGCAGGACCACGACGTGGTCGGCTACGCGCTGTACTTCCAGAACTACTCGACCTTCGTGGGCAAGCGCGGCCTGTATCTCGAGGATCTGTACGTGAAGCCGGCCTGCCGCGGCTCCGGGCTCGGCACGCAATTGCTGCGCGCGGTGGCCGCGCTGGCGGTGGCGCGGCGCTGCGGCCGCTTCGAATGGACGGTGCTCGACTGGAATCGCCAGGCGATCGAGTTCTACGAGCGCATGGGCGCCACGGTGCTGCCCGACTGGCGCGTGGTGCGCGTGACCGGCGAGGCGCTCGACGCGCTCGCCACGCCGCTGGACTGAGGCCCGTCAGGCAGCGGCGCGCGGCGTCACACCTCGTCGCGCTCCGCATCGGGCGCAACTGCCCCCTCCCCCCCCGTCTCGCCGAGCAGGCCCGCCGCGGTGTCGCCGGGCAGCGCCTCGACGTCCTTGAGCTTGCGGCTCATCACGCGCGTGCGCTGCTCGGCCGCCTCGATCGAGCGCGTGACGGTTTCGAGCTGCGATTTGGTGCGCGCCAGCACGTCGCCAAACTTGCCGAACTCGGTCTTCACCGCGCCGAGCACCTGCCACACCTCGCTCGAACGCCGCTCGATCGCGAGCGTGCGGAACCCCATCTGCAGGCTGTTGAGCAGCGCCGTCAGCGTGGTGGGGCCGGCCACCGTCACGCGATACTCGCGCTGCAGCAGGTCGGTCAGCCCGGGGCGGCGCAGGATCTCCGCGTAGAGCCCCTCGGTCGGCAGGAACAGCAGCGCGAAATCGGTGGTGTGCGGCGGCGACACGTATTTCTCGGCGATCGTCCTCGCCTCGGCACGCACCCGCATCTCGAGCGCGCGCGCCGCTTCCTCCACGGCCGCGGCATCGGCGCGCTCCTGCGCGTCGACCAGCCGCTCGTAATCCTCGCGCGGGAATTTCGCGTCGATCGGCAGCCACACCGGCTCGTCTTCCTGCGCGCCCGGCACCTGGCGGCCCGGCAGCCGGATCGCGAACTCCACGCGCTCGGCGCGCTTCGGCACGGTGGCGACGTTCTTCGCGTACTGATCGGGCGTCAGCATCTGGTCGAGCAGCGCCTCGAGCTGCACTTCGCCCCAGGTGCCGCGCGTCTTGACGTTGCTCAGCACCTTCTTCAGGTCGCCCACGCCGGCCGCCAGCGTCTGCATCTCGCCGAGCCCGCGATGCACCTGCTCGAGCCGCTCCGACACGAGCCGGAACGATTCGCCGAGCCGCTGCTCGAGCGTGGCGTGCAGCTTCTCGTCGACGGTGCGGCGCATCTCGTCGAGCTTGGCCGCGTTGTTCGCCTCGATGTCCTTCAGGCGCTGTTCGAGCGTGGCACGCACCTCGCCGATGCGGCGGTCGTTGGCCTCGGTCAGTTGCACGAGCTGCTGATTCAGCACCGCGCCGAAGTGGCGCAACGCGGCGCCCTGCTCGTCGCGCGCGAGTTGCGCCTGCTGATGCAGGCCGTCGCGCATCGCATCGAACTGCTGCGTATTGGCCGCGACGAGCTTGGCGAGCTGCTGCGCGAAACCGTCGATCTGCTGGTTCTGCAGCGTGGCCACGCTCGACATCTGCGCGGCCAGCGTCTGCTGCAGCTGCGCGAAGCTGCCCGCGAGCTCGGTGCGCGAGCCGCGCGAGGTATCCGCAATCTCGGCGCGCAGCGCACGCTCGAGGCGCTCGGCCGCCCGCGCCTGTTCGTCGTGGGCGTCGTCGAGACGCTCGCCGAGCCAGCCGAAACCATCGCCGGCACGACGCGCGCCGCGCGACACCAGCACCAGCGCGATCACCAGGGCCACGCACAGCACCACGATCGCCAGCAGCAGGACCTCGAGGATCATGCGCGCGCCCGGCCGAGCACGTCGGGGTTGACCGGGTTGGGCGGGCGGCCCGCGCGCGGGCCCTCGCCGAGCGCCGCGATCAGGTTGTCGGCGGCAAGGTTCGCCATCGCGCGGCGGGTGGCCTCGGTGGCGCTCGCGATGTGCGGCGTGATCACGATGTTGGGCACCTCGAGCAGCGCCGGATTCACGCTCGGCTCGCCCTCGAACACGTCGAGGCCGGCCGCGGCGATGCGGCGCTCGCGCAGCGCGGCCGCGAGCGCGGTGTCGTCCACGATGCCGCCGCGCGCGATGTTGGTCAGCGTGGCGCTGGGCTTCATCAGCGCGAGCTCGGCCGCGCCGATCGTGTGATGGCTGTCCTTCGTGTAGGGCAGCACCAGCACCACGTGATCGGCCTGGCGCAGCAGCGCGTCCTTCGGCAGGTATTCGGCGTTCAGCTCGGCCTCGATCTCGGGCGCGACGCGCGACCGGTTGTGATACACGACCCGCATGTTGAAGCCGCGCGCGCGGCGCGCGAGCGCCTGGCCGATGCGGCCCATGCCGACCCCGCCGAGCGTCGCGCCGTGCAGATCCGCGCCGAGGATGCTGTCGAACGACCACTTCTCCCACTTGCCGGCGCGCAGCCAGTGCTCCGATTCGGCGATCCGCCGCGCGGCGGCCATCA
>JASLEG010000119.1 GCA_030151225.1 Burkholderia sp.
CCACGTGCTCGGCGACGACCTGCCGAAGCTCTGGCCGCTGATCTACCCGGGCCAGTCGGATACCGCCTCGTTCGACAACTGTCTCGAGCTGCTGGTGATGGCCGGCTACCCGCTCGTCCACGCGATGATGATGATGATCCCGGAAGCCTGGGAACAGCACACGCTGATGGACGACAACCGCCGCGCGTTCTACGAATACCACGCCGCGATGATGGAGCCGTGGGACGGCCCCGCCGCGATCGCGTTCACCGACGGCCGCCAGATCGGCGCGACGCTGGACCGTAACGGCCTGCGTCCGGCGCGCTACATCGTGACCGACGACGATCTCGTGATCATGGCCTCGGAAGCCGGCACGCTGCAGATCCCCGAGTCGAAGATCGTCAAGAAGTGGCGCCTGCAGCCGGGCAAGATGTTCCTGATCGACATGGATCACGGCCGCATCATCGACGACAAGGAACTGAAGGACAACCTCGCGAACGCCAAGCCGTACAAGAGCTGGATCGACGCGGTGCGCATCAAGCTCGACGAGATCGCCTCGAAGGACGAGGACGTCGCGGCGGAACGCCGTTCGGCGGCGACCCTGCTCGACCGTCAGCAGGCCTTCGGCTACACCCAGGAAGACCTCAAGTTCCTGATGGCGCCGATGGCGCAGCAGGGCGAGGAAGCGATCGGCTCGATGGGCAACGACTCGCCGCTCGCGGTGATGTCGAACAAGAACAAGACGCTGTACCACTACTTCAAGCAGCTGTTCGCGCAGGTCACCAACCCGCCGATCGATCCGATCCGCGAAAACATGGTGATGTCGCTCGTGTCCTTCATCGGGCCGAAGCCGAACCTGCTCGACACGCAGAACGTGAACCCGCCGATGCGTCTCGAAGTGGCGCAGCCGGTGCTCGACTTCAAGGACATCGCGAAGATCCGCTCGATCGATCAGTACACGGGCGGCAAGTTCAGCTCGTACGAGCTGAGCATCTGCTATCCGGCCGCCTGGGGCAAGGAAGGCATCGAGGCGCGTCTGGCCTCGCTGTGTGCCGAAGCCGTGGACGCGGTCAAGTCGGGCTACAACATCCTGATCGTGTCGGATCGCAAGACCGACGCGGACACGGTCGCGATTCCCGCGCTGCTCGCCACCTCGGCGATCCACGCCCACCTGGTCGACCAGGGCCTGCGCACCAGCACCGGCCTCGTGGTCGAGACGGGCTCGGCGCGCGAGACGCACCATTTCGCGCTGCTGGCCGGCTACGGCGCGGAAGCCGTGCACCCGTACCTGGCGATGGAAACGCTGGCCAAGCTCGCCGAAGGGCTGCCGGGCGACCTGTCGGCCGACAAGGCGATCTACAACTTCACCAAGGCGATCGGCAAGGGCCTGTACAAGGTCATGTCGAAGATGGGCATCTCGACGTACATGTCGTACACGGGCGCGCAGATCTTCGAGGCGGTGGGCCTGGCCAACAGCCTCGTCAACAAGTACTTCAAGGGCACGGCCTCCAAGGTCGGCGGCATCGGCCTGTTCGAGGTGGCCGAGGAAGCGCTGCGCCTGCACCACGACGCGTTCGGCGACAACCCGCTGCTGCGTGACATGCTCGACGCGGGCGGCGAGTACGCGTTCCGGATCCGCGGCGAAGACCACATGTGGACGCCGGATTCGATCGCCAAGCTGCAGCACGCCACGCGCAGCAACTCGTACCAGACGTACAAGGAATACGCGCACCTGATCAACGACCAGACCCGCCGTCACATGACGTTCCGCGGCCTGTTCGAGTTCAAGGTCGATCCGTCGAAGGCGATTCCGATCGACGAGGTGGAATCGGCCAAGGACATCGTCAAGCGCTTCGCCACCGGCGCGATGTCGCTCGGCTCGATCAGCACGGAAGCGCACGCCACGCTGGCGGTGGCGATGAACCGCATCGGCGGCAAGTCGAACACCGGAGAAGGCGGCGAGGACGTGAACCGCTACCAGAACGAACTGCGCGGCATCCCGATCAAGAGCGGCGAGACGCTGAAGTCGGTGATCGGCGAGGAAGTGGTGCGCGACATTCCGCTGAAGGACGGCGACTCGCTGCGCTCGAAGATCAAGCAGGTCGCGTCGGGCCGCTTCGGCGTGACGGCCGAGTACCTGTCGTCGGCCGACCAGATCCAGATCAAGATGGCGCAGGGCGCGAAGCCCGGCGAAGGCGGCCAGCTGCCGGGCCACAAGGTGTCCGAATACATCGGCAGGCTGCGTTACGCGGTGCCGGGCGTGGGCCTGATCTCGCCGCCGCCGCACCACGACATCTACTCGATCGAGGATCTGGCGCAGCTGATCCACGACCTGAAGAACGTCAACCCGGTGGCGAGCATCTCGGTGAAGCTCGTGTCGGAAGGCGGCGTGGGCACGGTCGCGGCCGGTGTGGCCAAGGCCAAGGCCGATCACGTGGTGATCGCTGGCCACGACGGCGGCACGGGCGCTTCGCCGCTGTCGTCGCTGAAGCACGCGGGCACGCCGTGGGAACTCGGCCTGGCCGAAACCCAGCAGACCCTGGTGCTGAACGGCCTGCGCGGCCGCATCCGCGTGCAGGCCGACGGCCAGATGAAGACCGGCCGCGACGTGGCGATCGGCGCGATGCTCGGCGCGGACGAATTCGGCTTCGCGACGGCACCGCTCGTGGTCGAGGGCTGCATCATGATGCGCAAGTGCCATCTGAACACCTGCCCGGTGGGCGTGGCGACGCAGGATCCGGTGCTGCGCGCGAAGTTCTCGGGCCAGCCCGAGCACGTCGTCAACTACTTCTTCTTCGTGGCCGAGGAAGTGCGCGAGATCATGGCGCAGCTCGGCATCGCGAAGTTCGACGACCTGATCGGCCGTGCCGAGCTGCTCGACATGCGCAAGGGCGTCGAGCACTGGAAGGCGAAGGGCCTCGACTTCTCGCGCGTGTTCTACCAGCCGCAGATCGAGAACGCCTCGACGCGTCATGTGGACGTGCAGGATCACGGCCTCGAGCGCGCGCTCGACCACGTGCTGATCGAGAAGGCCAAGGCCGCGATCGAGAACGGCGAACACGTGTCCTTCATCCAGCCGGTGCGTAACGTGAACCGCACGGTGGGCGCGATGCTGTCGGGCGTGATCGCGAAGAAGTACGGCCGCGAAGGCCTGGCCGACGACGCGATCCACATCCAGCTCAAGGGCACGGCGGGCCAGAGCTTCGGTGCGTTCCTGTCGAAGGGCGTGACGCTGGATCTGGTCGGCGACGGCAACGACTACGTGGGCAAGGGCCTGTCGGGTGGCCGGATCATCATCCGTCCGACCAACGATTTCCGCGGCAAGTCGGAAGAGAACATCATCTGCGGCAACACGGTGATGTACGGCGCGCTGGAAGGCGAATCGTTCTTCCGCGGCGTGGCCGGCGAGCGCTTCTGCGTGCGCAACTCGGGCGCCACGGCGGTGGTCGAGGGCACGGGCGATCACGGCTGCGAGTACATGACGGGCGGCACGGTGGTGGTGCTCGGCGAGACGGGCCGCAACTTCGCGGCCGGCATGTCGGGCGGCCTCGCCTACGTCTACGATCCGGACGGCAGCTTCGCGACCAAGTGCAACAAGTCGATGGTCGCGCTCGACCCGGTGCTGCAGCAGGCGGAGCAGGAACGCACGGTGGACCGTGCGATCTGGCACGCGGACCAGACCGACGAGGCGCTGCTGAAGGGCCTGATCGAGCGTCACTTCCAGTTCACCGGCTCGCCGCGCGCGAAGTCGCTGCTGGAAAACTGGGATGCGGCGCGCCGCCAGTTCGTGAAGGTGTTTCCGCACGAATACAAGCGCGCGCTCGGCGAGATCGCGGCCGCGAAGGCGGCCAGGCAAGCCGTGGCAGCCTGACGCCCGAGAGATTCCGATACCAAGCGAACGCGCCCGCCGCCGAGCGGCGGGCGCGGGTCCCCACCCGAACTACCTGATTCAGACGAGAACCTTATGGGCAAGGCAACCGGTTTTCTCGAGTACGAACGCCGCCACGAGGCGTACGAAGCTCCGCTCACGCGTGTGAAGCACTACAAGGAATTCGTCGCGGCGCTGTCCGACGACGATGCGAAGATCCAGGGCGCACGCTGCATGGATTGCGGCATTCCGTTCTGTAACAACGGCTGTCCGGTCAACAACATCATTCCGGACTTCAACGATCTCGTGTACCGCCAGGATTGGCAGAACGCGATCGAGGTCCTGCACTCGACCAACAATTTCCCCGAGTTCACGGGCCGCATCTGCCCGGCGCCGTGCGAAGCGGCCTGCACGCTCGGCATCAACAACGATCCGGTCGGCATCAAGTCGATCGAGCACGCGATCATCGACAAGGCCTGGGCCGAAGGCTGGGTCAAGCCGCTGCCGGCCGCGCACAAGACGGGCAAGAAGGTGGCCGTGGTCGGTTCCGGCCCCGCCGGCCTGGCCGCCGCGCAGCAACTGGCGCGCGCCGGTCACGACGTCACCGTGTTCGAGAAGAACGACCGCGTGGGCGGCCTGCTGCGCTACGGCATCCCCGATTTCAAGCTGGAGAAGTGGCTGATCGACCGCCGCATGCGCCAGATGGAAGCCGAAGGCGTGACGTTCCGCACCGGCGTGTTCATCGGCAAGGATCCGCTGCCCGAATCGATCGGCAGCCTGGCCAAGGAAACCATCTCGCCGGATACGCTGCAGGACGAGTTCGACGCGATCGTGATCGCGGGCGGCTCCGAAACGCCGCGCGACCTGCCGGTGCCGGGCCGCGAACTCGCGGGCGTGCACTACGCGATGGATTTCCTGCCGCTGCAGAACCGCGTCAACGCCGGCGACAGCCTGCCCGACCAGCTGGTCGCCAAGGGCAAGCACGTGATCGTGATCGGCGGCGGCGATACCGGCTCGGATTGCGTCGGCACCTCGAACCGTCACGGCGCGAAGTCGGTGGTGCAGTTCGAACTGCTGCCGCAGCCGCCCGAGCAGGAAAACAAGCCGATGGTCTGGCCGTACTGGCCTATCAAGCTGCGCACCCCCTCGTCGTGCGACGAGGAGGTGCGCAGCGTGGTCGGCCAGTACGGCCAGACCAGCGGCTTGGTTTCCTGCTCCGGCGGCATCGGCATCAGTTCGAACT
>JASLEG010000131.1 GCA_030151225.1 Burkholderia sp.
TGGTGCCCAGGAGAGGACTCGAACCTCCACGATGTTGCCACCGCTAGGACCTGAACCTAGTGCGTCTACCAATTCCGCCACCTGGGCACAAGCTGCATCTCAAGCAAGAATGCGATTATAGAGGAGCCAGATCCCTTGTCAACGGTTTTTCGGGACAAATCGAATTTTTCTCGTTGAGCACGTTCATCGCGGGAAATAGCGCTTCCTGCTTGCGCCTGGCTTGAAATGAAAAAAGCCGGCACAAGGCCGGCTTTTCAAAACTTGTGGTGCCCAGGAGAGGACTCGAACCTCCACGATGTTGCCACCGCTAGGACCTGAACCTAGTGCGTCTACCAATTCCGCCACCTGGGCACAAGTTGCATCTCAAGCAAGAACGCGATTATAGCGTGCCGGATAAGCGTGTCAACAAGTTTCGCAATGCCGTCCGTCAGATTCTCGCGAACCCGCGCGCCTCACGCCGCGAACAGTGCTCGCGCATCCGCGAACGCACGCGTCAGATGCTCCACCACCGTGCGAATCGTCAAGTCCCTGCGATCCTGCCGACGCAGCAGCAGCCACACCTCGCGCGGCGGCCGGGCGGGCAGCGTGGCGCACCAGCGCAGCGCCGGCTCCTGCCGCCCGATGTAGTGCGGCAGCATCGCGAGCCCGACGCCGGTGCGCGCGGCCGTGGCCTGCGCGACATGGTTGTTGCTGCGAAACGCGATGCGCGCCTGCGGATAGTGCTGCCCGATCCAGCTCGCATCGGGCATGAAGCTGTTCGCCTCGTCGAAGCCCACCAGTACCGGCGCCTCGCCGCCCGCGACGCGTTCGCACGCGGCGGCCGTGCCGTAGAACCCGTAAGCGATCTCGCCCATCGGCTTGGCGATGAAGTCGCCGTCCTCCGGCCTGCCCACCCGCACGGCGATATCGGCCTCGTGGCGCTCGAGGCTGATCGAGCGCAGGTCGGTGGCGAGATCGACGTCGAGTCCCGGATGCAGCCGCGGCAGCTCGGCCAGATGGCGGGTGACGAAGGCCAGCGACAGCGCGGGCGGCGCATTCACGCGTACCACGCCCTTCGGCGCATCGTCGCCACCGCCGCGGCCGAGCGTTTGCACGGCTGCTTCCATGTCGCTGGCCGCCGCGAGCGCCTGCACGCCGGCTGGCGTCAGCGCGTAGCCGTCGGGGCGGCGCTCGGCCAGCGTCTCGCCGAGCGTGGCCTCGAGCGACTGCAGGCGGCGCGAGATCGTGGCGTGGTTCACATTCAGGGCGCGTGCGGCTGCGGACAGGCTGCCGTGGCGCGCCAGCGCCAGGAAAATCCGAACGTCCTGCCAGTCGATCTCTGTGCGTTTTTTCTCAGTCATTAAGAGAGGATAGCGGATTTTGCAGAGGCGCTCCGATCCCTACGATACGTGCAACGGCATGGCTTCCGGCCACCCGCCAGGCGCAACCGCCGCGGCCCGGGCCCGCCGTCCCACTCGATCAAAGGAGTCGTTTCATGAGCAGCAATCCGCAGAAAGTCGCGATCGTCACGGGCGCATCGCAGGGCATCGGCGCGGGCATCGTCGATGCGTATCGCCGGATCGGTTACGCGGTCGTCGCGAACTCGCGCAACCTCGCGCCGGGTGCCGACGCAGGTGTCGTCGCCGTGCCCGGCAACATCGCCGAGCGCGAGGTGGCCCGGCGCGTGGTGGACACCGCGCTCGAGCGCTTCGGCCGCGTCGACACGCTCGTCAACAACGCCGGCATCTTCATCGGCAAGCCGTTCACCGACTACACGCCCGACGATTTCGCGAACGTGCTGAACGTGAACCTCGGCGGCTTCTTCCACGTCACGCAGCTCGCGCTCGCGCCGATGCTCGCGCAGGCGCATGGCCACATCGTGCAGATCACCACCACGCTGGTGCGTCAGGCGATCGCCGGCAACCCCACCGGGCTCGCGACGCTGACCAAGGGCGGGCTCGATGCCGTCACGCGCGGCCTCGCGATCGAGTACGCGAAGCAGGGCGTGCGCGTGAACGCGGTGGCGCCCGGCATCATCAAGACGCCGATGCATCCGGAGTCGACCCACGAGATGCTGGGTGGCCTGCATCCGATGGGCCGCATGGGCGAGATTTCGGAGATCGCCGAGGCCGTGATGTATCTCGAGCGCGCGGACTTCGTGACGGGCGAGACGCTGAACGTGGACGGCGGCCAGCACGCCGGCCGCTGGTGAGCCGCGCGAGCGAACATCAACCACGCATGAGGAGCCAGCCATGCCGTACGTGAACATCAAGGTGACGCGCCAGGGCACCGTACCCGGCGCCACCGCCACCACGCCGGAGCAGAAGAAGGCGCTGATCCGCGGGGTCAGCGAGCTGCTGTTCGAGGTGATGGGCAAGCCGCTTGCGTCGACCTTCGTGGTGATCGAGGAGGTGGAGCTCGACAGCTGGGGCGTGGGCGGCGTCACGGTGCCCGAGTGGCGCGAGCAGCAGGCGCGGGACGCGACGTCCTGAGCTCGGGCGCGAGCTGAATCCGGCGCTGCGGTAGGATGGCCGCGGCGCCGTGAGCGCCGATCGACGCATCGCATCCCCAATGGAGAACGCAATCATGAGCCAGTGGCAGGACCGCCGGATTCTCGACCTGTTCGACATCGAACTCCCGATCATCCAGGCGCCGATGGCCGGTGCGACCACGCCCGAGATGGCGATCGCCGTGAGCGAGGCGGGCGGGCTCGGCTCGCTGCCGTGCGCGATGCTGTCGATCGAGCAGATGAAGGCCGCGCTCGAGCAGATTCGCGCGGCCACGCGCAAGCCGCTCAACCTCAATTTCTTCACGCATCGCGATCCCGAGCCGGACCCGGCCGCGCAGATGGCCTGGCGCGCCGAGCTCGCGCGCTATTACGTCGAGCTCGGCCTCGACCCGGCCGAGCCGGTGCCCTCGTCGAGCCGGGCGCCGTTCAACGACGCGTATTGCGAGCTGGTCGAGACCTATCGGCCCGAGGTCGTGAGCTTCCACTTCGGGCTGCCCGAGGCGGCGCTGCTCGAGCGCGTCCGGCGCACCGGCGCGCGCGTGATCGCGTCGGCCACCACGGTGAAGGAGGCGCGCTGGCTGGCCGAGCGCGGCGTGGATGCGGTGATCGCGATGGGCTACGAGGCCGGCGGCCATCGCGGCAACTTCCTCAGCGATTCGATGACGACCCAGGTCGGCACGATGGCGCTGGTGCCGCAGATCGCGGACGCGGTGCCGGTACCCGTGATCGCGGCGGGCGGCATCGCCGATCCGCGCGGCGTGCGCGCCGCGTTCGCGCTGGGCGCCTCGGCGGTGCAGGTCGGCACCGCGTATCTGCTGACGCCCGAGGCGAAGGTCACGGCGTTCCACCGCGAGGCGCTGCACTCGGCCGGCGAGGACGAAACGGCGCTGACGAACCTGTTTACCGGCCGGCCCGCGCGCGGCATCGTCAATCGGCTGATGCGCGAACTCGGGCCGATCTCGGCGCGTGCCCCGGCGTTCCCGGGCGCGGGCGGCGCGCTGGTGCCGCTGCGCGCGGTGACGGAGCAGGCGGGGCGCGCCGATTTCAGCAACATGTGGGCAGGGCAGGCGGCGCGACTGGCACGCGACATGTCGTCGGCGGCGCTGACGCGGTATCTTTGCGGTCTGGGCGACGCGTGATGCTCGACGGGCCGGATCCGGCCCTGACCCAGTGCCGGCCCGCCTGACCTGGCGAGTTGACGGTGGCATGACGCGTCGGTAAGTTTCGATGACCCGTTCATCGATGCATCGCCTTTCCGGGAGCTTCCATGCAACAGCAGGCCGTCCATCAACGCCCGTTCAAGCTCGTGCAGCGCGTGGCCGCCATTGCCGTGATGGGCGTGGCCGTGCTGCTCGCGCTGCTGCTCGCTGCCGATTTCGCGGACCGCTATCAGCCCACGCGCGGCGTGTGTCCTGCCAACGGCGCCGATTGGCAGGGCCAGGTGCTGAGCCGCTACTTCGAGAACAGCGCCGACGCCCACAAGGACTTCGAATTGCTGCCGGGGGCGAAGTGGAACGAGCATGCGCGCACCTGGGAGATTCCGCTGCGCCACGTCGACGACGAGGGGCAGCGCGGCACGTACGTGGCGGTGGCCACCTGTGACGGCCACGCGGAGATGACGATCCGATCGACGAACTGAGGTGAAGAAGCCGGCGCCGCGCCGGCTTTTTTCGGTATGGGAAGCGCTGGGCTGGAAATGAAAAAAGCCGGCGCGAGGCCGGCTTTTCAAGAACTTGTGGTGCCCAGGAGAGGACTCGAACCTCCACGATGTTGCCACCGCTAGGACCTGAACCTAGTGCGTCTACCAATTCCGCCACCTGGGCACAAGTTGCATCTCAAGCAAGAATGCGATTATAGCGTGATGTATGAACGTGTCAACAATTTTCTGCATCGGCACAGTGCGTGCCCCGCCGACGGCCGACTGGCGGGCGCTTCGCGGTTTTTGGCGCGGCCACGGGTGATAGAATGGCCCGCAACCTGGCGTCCGATCGTTCGAACCGGACAGGTAAGTCCACGCAACGAGAACAACCATCGACAAGCCCTTGAGCAAGTATCCGTATCCCATTCCG
>JASLEG010000161.1 GCA_030151225.1 Burkholderia sp.
CCGCGGGCGGCGCGGCATCGAACAGCGGCCGCCCCGGCGCGTGCTCCTGGGCGGGCGCGGGCCGGGGCTCGGGGGCCGTGTCGAATTCGAGCCGCCTGGGCCCGTCGGGGTGCGTCGTCATCGCTGCATCATGCCCGGCGCGTGGCGAGTTCGCCAGCGCCCGGGCCGCCGCCATTCAGACGTTGCCGCCGTATGCCTTGACGAAATCGCCGAGGCCGCGGTTGTAGCCAGCGCCGACCGCCTTGAACATGAACTGGCCGTCGCGGCGGTAGAAGCTGCCCACCTGCACCGAGGTTTCCATCGAGAAATCCTCTTCGAGCGCGTACCTGGCGATCACCGCGCCCGTCACCTCGTCGGCGATCTGGATGTAGCTGTTGCGCACCTGGCCGAAGTTCTGGCGGCGCGCCTCGGCCTGGTCGATCGTCACGACGATCGAGATTTCCTCGATGTCCTGCGCGAGCCTGGTGACATCGATGAAGATCACCTCGTCGTCGCCGCCGCCGCTGCCGGTGCGGTTGTCGCCGCTGTGCACCACGCCCAGGCACTTCGAGGCCGGCATGCCGCGCTTCGGGAAATCGTCGCCGGCCTGGAAGAAGGTTTCCTTGCGGTCGGTGGTGCGGATCTCGCAGTTGTAGAACACGAAGTGCTGATCCGAGATCAGCTTCGGATTGTTCTGCTCGTCGTACTTGCAGAGGAACACCGACACGTCGAGATCGAAATCGGCGCCGGTATCCGTCGAGTTCGCGTCCCAACCGAGCCCGATATGGAATTTCTGCGTGCCCGGTGCTTCCTTCGACAGGTTGACGCGGCCACCCTTCGACAAATTGATCATCTGAACCTCGCTTGCTGGAACCCGCCGTGACGCCGGCGGTAAGGCGAAGCCGCGCGGCGCGCGGCTTCAGATAAACGGATCGGCATGTGCCGGCATTCAGTCGCCCGCGGCACCGCTGCGCGCCTCGCGGCGCTGCACGATGATCGACGAGCACACCGCCGCGCCGATCATGGCCGCGCCGATCAGGCCGGTCACGACTTCGGGCACCTCGAACTTCACGCCGAGGAACATGATCGCGGCCAGCGCGCCGATCGCCCAGAACGCGCCGTGCTCGAGGAAACGGTATTGCGCGAGCGTGCCCTTCTTGAGCAGCACGAGCGTCATTTCCCGGATGTAGGCCGCGCCCACGCCGAGGCCCAGCGCGATCAGGAAGATGTTGTTGGACAGCGCGAACGCGCCGATCACGCCGTCGAAGCTGAACGACGAATCGAGCACCTCGAGATAGAAGAAGCCGGCCACGCCCTCGCGCACGACGCGCGTGCCGGTATCCTCGCCGCCCACCAGATCGCCGATGCCGTGCGCGATCACGAAGCCGATCACGCCGAACGCGCCGGCCAGCAGGAAGCTGACCTGCTCCGCGGCCGGCACGTAGAACGACGCGATGATCACGATGCCGAGCGTGAGCGCCACCTCGAGCGCCGTGATGCGGCCCAGATGGCTCATCGGGCCTTCGAGGAAGCCGATCCAGTGCTCTTCCTTGCCCGTGTCGAGCATGAACTTGAAGAACACCATCAGCAGGAACGCGCCGCCGAAGGCCGCCACTTCATGATGGGCCGACACCAGCACCGCCGCGTAGCGGTCGGGCGATTCGATCGCGAGCCGCAGCGCGTCGATGATGCCGATGTGGCCGATCACCGCCACGATCAGCAGCGGAAACACCAGCCGCATGCCGAACACCGCCACCGGCAGGCCGAACACCATGAAGCGCTGCCGCCACTTTTCCGACCAGCCCTTCAGCACCGACGCGTTGACCACCGCGTTGTCGAGCGAGAGCGAGATCTCGAGCACGCTCAGCACGGCCACGATCAGCATGTCCTTGACGCCGCCGAGCAGGAAGGCCGCGGCGAGCGCCAACACCGTGAGCGAGAGCGGGATCTTGAAATCTTTCAGCATGATGGAAGGTCAGGAGTTCGAAGAAGAGTTGACTGATGGCGCACGCTTATTTTGCGCGCACCCAGTCGCAGAATTCCTGCGTGATCAGTTGTTCGTAGATCTGTTCGTCGGGCACGTCGAGCGATTCGAGGTGCAGGAAGCCGACGTTCGGCATCTCCTCGGCGATCTGGGCAAGGAAACCGAATTCCTCGGGGTCGCCCACGCCGATCAGCGACCAGTACAGCGGAAAGTGCTGCGAATCGCGCAGCAGGCGCCGCACGTGCTCGCGATCCTGCGACGGGTTCTGGCCGTCGGTCAGGAACAGCACCCAGGCCGGCAGGTGCGCGTTTTCCGGTGCCGCCGCCGGTGCCGGCTCGGCCTCCGAGCCACCGCCGAACAGGCGGCTCAGGAAGCCGCGCTTCGGCTGCGCCTCGCGCGCTTGCGGGCTGCGGAAGAAGAAATCCACGATGTCGCGCATCACCGGCGCGTAGCGCGTGCCGCCCCACTTCTTGATGTCGCCGTTCAGCACGAACTCGCGGATGTAGGAGCCGTAGTTCTCGGGCGTGGCCGTGGGCAGGCGGTCGTAGCCTTCGGTGAAGGTCCAGGTGTCCACTTCGCCGTTGTCGTCGAACTTCAGCGCGATGCCGAGCATCCGGTCGTGGGTTTCCTGGATGATGCCCGATTCGTAGAGCGGGCTGGCCGAGCCGGAGATGTCCAGCGCCGCGCCGACGCGCACCACGGGCGGGGTCAGGAGACGACGTTTTTCCAGGACGATCGCGACCTTCGCCGCGCGTTTTTCCAACGTGATCATGCGGTGTTCCTCAGTTGTGCTTCGGAGCGAAACGGGTGATCAGATCCTGTTCGAGCTGGCGCAGGCGCGGCGCATCCTGTTCGCGCTGGCGCTTGCCGTCGGCGATGATCCTGGTGACGTCGTCGAACGCGCCGAACAGCTGCTGCTGGGCGTATTCGAAGGTCTGCGTGGAGATCACCGGGCGCTGCGAGAGCTTCGCCACTTCCTGGGCGTTCTGGCGGTTGAGGTCCGCCTGGGCGCGAATCGCCTCGTCGGCCGCGTCGTAGGTGGCGTTCGCGAGCTCTGCCGCGCGCTTGGTGCTGAGCTGCTCGAGGTAGAGCGCGAACGCGTTGGTCCAGGCCGGGATCAGCACCGTCTTGATCGTCGCGAACTTCGACGTCATGGTGCGCTTCTGGTCCTGTTCCATGCGGATCTGCGGCGCGAGCTGCTTGGACATCAGCATCGCGCGGTCGAGATCGTCGAGCTTCACTTCGAGCGCGTCCACCTTGCGCTTGACGTCGAGCAGGCGCTGCGCGCCGAACGCGTCGTCGGCCTGCTGGCCGGCGGCCAGATGCCCGCGCAGCGCCTCGAGCGCGGCCGTGCCCTGCGCCTTGGCGTGCTCGAGCTGCTGGTGCAGCGCGTAGTTGTCGTTGTACATCTGCTCGAGGCTGTCGATGCCGGCGCGCTGCTGCTGCGCGTGGCGCTCGAGCTCGGCGGTGAGCGTATCCATGCGCTTGCTGACCGTCTCGTACTGCGCGAACAGCTTTTCCTTGGTCGAGCTGAACAGGTGCGTGACCTTCGAGAGCAGGCCGCCCTTGTCCGCGCTGCGCGGGTCGAGCCCCTTGGCCGTGGCGATCAGCTCATTAAGCTTGCTGCCGAACTGGTCCGCATCCGAGGCGCGCACGCTGGCGAGGATCTGCTGCGAGAAGGCCGCCATGCGCGTGCCCTGCTCGGCGCCGAGCTGATCGATCTCGTCGATCGACATCAGGCGCTCGACGGGGACGAGGGGCTGGGCGGGTTGCTGCACGGCGACCGGTTGCGACGGGGCGGCAGGCTGGATGGCCGTGGACGGCGCCGGTGAGATCGCAGCCGAAGAGGAAGGCGACGCGGGATCGGTCGTCTGGCCGGACTGCTTGGGCGGCTTGTCGTCGAACAGCGGTTTCATTTTCTGGCTTCCCCGGTTTCCGCGTCGCCCCGCTTCGATGGGGCGATCGTGGATGCGTGTGTCTGATGCCGAATTGCGCGAGTGGCTTCTGCTTCTCTGCTTCCTTCTGCTTCTTACTGCAGGCGGAAATAGCGGGTTTCCGCTTCGCTCGCCCATGCTCTCTCAGGGCGGTCGAATGCGGACGATAAAGGGGGATCGGGGGACAAGTCAAGACAGCGGCTGGGGTTTTCCAGTCTTGTTATTGCGGTGGGGCGTGGAAAGGCGCGCTGGCTTTGGGTTTTCGGGTGAGATGGAAATCTCGAAGCGGTTTTTCAATTCGGGATTGGCCGACTTTTCGATTGCGAGTTTCAATCGACGGGGCGGGTCGAATAAGTCGATTTTCCCGATATTCGCGGCGGGACGGGTAAAAACGACTTGACGGGTTTCGTGGCGTGCTGCAAAGCCAAATGGAGCGTGAGAGCGGAGTTGATGTGACTTGAAACAGCGATATCGTTTTCATCGCGCTTTTCACGCGAAGGCGTGAGTGTTTGATCTTGCCGAATCATTTCGGCATGAGGTTCGACCTTTCGACATTTGCGCCGTCGTGGATGCGCACCGTCTCCTGCGCAAGTCGCAACAGCATCAGCGACGGGTTTGGCAACCAGAATCGGTCTGAACCGCACCGGGAATCGTGGAGTGATCTGCATTAGGAATCCTGGACCAATCCGAGAGCGAGTTTTGCAGCAAACTTGACCCTGAACCAAGAGGTGGTTTGCCATGAAACGCAAGCGCTTTTCGATCGAACAGATTGTGGCGGTACTGAAGCAGGCGGAACTGGGGATGCCGGTAGCGGATCTGATCCGCCAGGTCGGTATTTCGGAGCAGACGTTTTATCGCTGGAAGAA
>JASLEG010000193.1 GCA_030151225.1 Burkholderia sp.
CGTTCGAGTCGAGCAGGTCGTGCTCGCGGTTGTCCTGGTTCTGCACCACCGCGTCGATGGTGGCCAGGCGCGCGCCCGGGCAGCTACGGCGCGGGCCTGCAGGCGCTGATCGACGAGCGCCGCTGGCAGAGCGACGCCGACCTGGCGAATGCGTATCAGGCCTGGGGCGGCTACGCCTACGCGCAGACCAGCGCCGGCGAGGCCGCGCACGACGCGTTCGGCGCGCGCCTGGCCACCATCGACGCGGTGGTGCAGAACCAGGACAACCGCGAGCACGACCTGCTCGACTCGAACGACTACTACCAGTTCCAGGGCGGCATGGCCGCGGCGGTGCGGCATCTGTCGGGCCGCCAGCCCGCGCTCTATCACGGCGACCACAGCCGCCCCGACACGCCACGCATCCGCACGCTGACCGAGGAGATCGCGCGCGTGATCCGCTCGCGCGTGGTGAACCCGAAGTGGATCGACGGCGTGAAGCGCCACGGCTACAAGGGCGCGGCCGAGCTCGCGGCCACCGTCGACTATCTGTACGGCTACGACGCCACCGCGCGCGTGGTGGCCGATCACCAGTACGCGCTGGTGGCCGATGCCTACGTGCACGACGCCGACACCCGCGCGTTCCTCGAACGCCACAATCCGCACGCGCTGCACGGTATCTGCGAGCGGCTGCTCGAGGCGATCGGGCGCGGCCTGTGGCAGGCACCCGGTGCGCACCGCGAGCAGCTCGAGGCGCGGCTGGTGGCCGTCGAACAGCATCTCGAAGGAGCCCGGCGATGAGCGCCAGCGCGAACCCGCACGACCCGATCCCGGCCGGCGTGCCGCCGTTTCCGTTCACCGCGCTGATCGGGCAGGGCGCGCTGCAGCAGGCGCTGCTGCTGGCGGCCGTCGATCCGTCGATCGGCGGCGTGCTGGTGAGCGGGCCGCGCGGCACCGCGAAATCCACGGCCGCGCGCGCGCTGGCCGAGCTGCTGCCGGACGGGCAGTTCGTGACGCTGCCGCTCGGCGCGTCCGACGAGCACGTGACGGGCACGCTCGATCTGGCCGGCGCGCTGGGCGAGCAGGTGGTGCGTTTCTCGCCGGGGCTGCTCGCGCGCGCGCATCGCGGCGTGCTGTACGTGGACGAGGTGAACCTGCTGGCCGACGCGCTGGTGGACGTGCTGCTCGACGCCGCGGCGAGCGGCGTGAACACGGTGGAGCGCGACGGCATCTCGCAATCGCATGCGGCGCGTTTCGCGCTGATCGGCACCATGAATCCGGAAGAGGGCGAGTTGCGCGCGCAACTGCTCGACCGCTTCGGGCTGATGGTCGAGCTCGCCAACTGCACGGATGCGGGCGAGCGACAGCGCATCGTCAAGGCGCGGCTCGCGTTCGATCTCGATCCGGCCGCGTTCCGCGCGGGCCACGAGGCCGAGCGGCTGGCGCTGGTGGCCCGGATCGGTCGCGCGCGCGAGGCGCTCGGCGCGGTGACGATCGACGACGCGGTGCACGCGCACGTGGCGCAACTCTGTCTCGACGCGGGCGTGGACGGCCTGCGCGCCGATCTCGTGATGCTGCGCGCGGCGCGGGCGCTGGCTGCGCTCGACGGCGCGGCGGCGGTGCGCGTCGAGCACGTGACGCGCGTGGCCGACGACGTGCTGCGCCATCGGCGCACGGTGCCGCCGGCGGCTTCGCCTTCCTCGTCGTCGTCCGCATCGACGGATGGCACGTCGGCGCCCGAATCCCGAACGCAATCCCCGAACGACGGGGCCGCCAACCCGGACAACACGGCGAACACCGCCCCCCAGGACGGCGACTGGGGCTACCTGCCGCCCGAGCCCACCGGCCTCGAACCGGTCAGGGCGCTGAACAACGTCAAGGGCGTGATCCCGCTGCCCGCAAAAAAACGCTGAGCCATCGGACGGATGCCCCCGCCGCCACCGGCGGGGTTCGATGGCAGCACGGCACGCACGCCGCGCGGCACGGGCTGCCGGGCCCGCGCATCGCGTGGGCCGCCACGTTCGCGGCCAGCCGCGGCACGCCACTGGCCGCCGCGCATCTGCGCTTTCGCGCCCGCGCCGGCTCGCCGCGCGCCTTCCACTGCTTCGTGCTCGACTGCTCCGCCTCGATGCTCGAGGGTGGGCGGCTCGCGCGCGCCAAGGGCCTGCTGCTCGCGCTGTTCGATGCGGCCGCGCGCGAGCGTGCCGAGGTCGCGCTGATCGGCTTCGGCGGGGGCGGGGCCGAGCGCCGCTTCGGGCCGGCCGTGCCGCGCTGGTGGAACGAGCGCTGGCTCGCGCCGCTGGCGGGTGGGGGCGGCACGCCGCTCACGCTTGGCGTGGAAGCGGCCGGCGCGATGCTCGCGCAGGTGGCGCGGCGGCGGCCCGGTGCGCCACGCTGCCTCTGGCTGCTCAGCGACGCCCGCACCGACGAGCTGCCGGCGCGCCCGGCGCTGGCCGATGTCGTGCGCATCGTCGATTTCGACGACGGCGCCGTGCCGCTCGGTCGCGCCGCGCGTTTGGCCGGGCGCTGGCAGGCCGAGTGCTGCACGCCCGATGCGCTGATCGCCGAGTGATTTTTTTGCCGAAAAAGGCAACTAACGGTCCGCCGCGATCGGCGCTGGCCTCGAACGGCACCGCCTCGGTGCGCCTTCATCCGCAAAGGTCTTCAGCAACGGGGGCGGGCGTGGCCCGTCCGCCTCACAAGCCGCGCGCCACGCGCTGCGCGAGCGTGGTCAGGTCCACCAGCAGCCGCGTCTCGCGCCGCTCGGTCAGCCGGTCCAGCGGCACGCTCGTGCTGACCGCGATGCGCTTGCCGGCCGGCGACACACCCACGAACACGGCGAGGCAGGCGAGCCCCGAGCAGGCTTCCTCGCGCTCGCTCGCGTAGCCGCGCTCGCGCACGCCGGCCAGCGCCGCGAGCAGGTCGGCGCGCTTCGTCAGCGAATGCTCGGTCAGCGCGCGCAGCCGCGCGGGCACCATCATCTGCACGGTTTCGTCGGGCAGGCTGGCGAGCAGCGCGCGGCCGAGCGCCGAGCAGTGCGCGGGCAGCCGCGAACCGATGTCGGACACCAGTCGCACCGCGCGCGACGGATCCTCGCGCGCCAGATACACCACCTCGGCGCGATCCAGCACGGCCATCTGTACCGCCTCGTTGTGCCTGGCCACGAACCACGCCGCCTCGCGGCGGAACGCGTCGAGCGTGAAGTCGGCCAGCAGGTAGGTGCTGCCGATCTCGAACAGCGCCACGCCGACCGCGTAGCCGTCGCCGCTCTTGACCAGCCACTGGCGGCGTTCGAGCGCGTCGAGCGTCAGGTACAGCGTGCTGCGCGGCATGCCCGTCAGCGCGAGCAGCTCGCGCGCCGAGGTCGGGCGGCGCGTGCCTTTCAGCGCTTCGAGGATGTCGTGCACGCGGGCGATGGCGGGTACGTCGGCGGGGGCGTCGGTCATGGGCAGGGCGCAGGTGGCAGATGGCTTGTCCAGCAGGCTGGATTATAGATCCGTGTGTTGGACAGCCGTCGCCGCTCGCCCGTAGCATCGTGCGCAATCCAATCATTCATTCCAGGAGACGAACATGAACGCCCACCCCGACCCCGCCCCGATCGACGCCATGCTGCCCGCCGATCTCGACGACGCGTTGCTGATCGGCCGCGTGTGGCGCCGCAGCGCCGGCGTGGAGGGCCCGTGCGTGGTGGCGGTGCGCGGCGGCGAGGTGTTCGACATCACGGCCAGCGTGCCCACCACCGCGGACCTGTTCGATCTGCCCGACCCGGTGGCCACGGCGCGCACGGCGCCGGGCGAGCCCCTCGGCCACGCGCGCGCGCTGATCGCCGCGCAACTGGCGGCGACCGATGCCGAGCCGCCCGCGATCCGCCTGCTCGCCCCCTGCGACGTGCAGGCGATCAAGGCCTGCGGCGTGACCTTCGCGGTGAGCCTGATCGAGCGCGTGATCGAGGAGCAGGCCGGCGGCGACGCGCGTCGCGCCGACGACATCCGCGCCACGATCCAGCAGGCGATCGGCGCGAACCTGTCGCAGATCGTGCCGGGCTCGGACGCGGCCATGAAGCTCAAGCGCGAGCTGCAGGCGCGCGAGGTGTGGTCGCAATATCTGGAAGTGGGCATCGGCCCCGACGCCGAGGTGTTCACGAAGTCGCAGCCGATGTCGGCGGTCGGCTTCGGCGCCGAGGTGGGCCTGCTGCCGGTGTCGACCTGGAACAACCCCGAGCCCGAGGTGGTGCTGGCCGTCAACGCGCGCGGCGAGGTGGTGGGCGCCACGCTGGGCAACGACGTGAACCTGCGCGACGTGGAAGGCCGCTCCGCGCTGCTGCTCGGCAAGTGCAAGGACAACAACGCCTCGTGCGCGATCGGCCCGTTCGTGCGCCTGTTCGATGCGCGCTTCACGATCGACAGCGTGCGCGGCGCGTCGGTGGGCCTGCGCATCGAGGGCGAGGACGGCTTCGTGCTGGACGGCATGAGCCACATGGCCGAGATCAGCCGCGATCCGCTCGACCTCGTGGCGCAGACGCACGGCAGCCATCATCAATATCCCGACGGCTTCATGCTGTTTCTCGGCACGATGTTCTCGCCGGTCAAGGATCGCGATCAGGCCGGCGCCGGCTTCACCCACCATCTCGGCGACCGCGTGACGATCTCGACGGGCGCGCTCGGCGCGCTCGTCAATCGGGTGTCGCTGTGCACCGAGGTGGCGCCGTGGGAATTCGGCGTGCGCGCGCTGTACCGCAATCTCGCCGCGCGCGGCCTGCTGAAGTGACGTGAAGTGACGTGAGTAGGGGCGGCCGCGCCTACGCGCCCGCGTAGGCGTCGGCGATCGCCTGGCCGGCCGCGTCCAGATCGACCGGATAGCCGAGCCGTTCCAGCGCGCCGCCATAGGCCACGATGTTCGCGTGCACGGCGTCTTCCGCCGCGCGCAGGCCGCTGTGGTCGAGCCGCACGATGCGCGCGGCCAGCTCGCCGGGGCCCGGCGCGAGTTCCACGCCGTGTCGGCGCGCATGCGAGATCAGCGTCGCGGCATCCACGCCGTCCGGGATCGGCGCGGCCGTGACGAGCGCCGAGGCGGCCTCGTCGGCGGCGATCGCGGGCGGCACGCCGAGCGCGCGCAGCGCGGTGCGGCAGGCGCGCGCCGCCTGCGCGTGGCGTGCCACGGTGCGTGTGATGCCCTCGGCCTCGATGCGGTCGAGCGCGGCCTCGAGCGCCCAGAATTCGAGCGGTGCGGGCGAGCCGGGCAGCGCGCCGCGGCCGCGTTCGAGCCAGTCGCGGCGCAACTGCAGCAGCGACAAGCCCGACGGCGCATGTCGCGCCGAGGCTTCCAGGCAGGCCCAGGCCCGCGCGCCGAGCGCCACGGCCGACACGCCGGCTGGCCCGGCCAGCGCGCGCTGCGGGCCGATCACGGCGATGTCGATGCCGAGCGCGTCGAGCGCGAGCGGATGGCCGCCCACCGAGCCGGCCGCATCCACCACGAACAGCGCCTCGCGCGTGCGGGCCAGCGCGGCCAGCGCCGCGAGCGGGTTCAGCGCGCCGGTGCTCGCTTCCGCGTGTACCGCGGCGATCAGGTCGACCTGCGGCAGTTCCGCCGCGCAGGCCGCCACGGCCTCGATCGTCACGGCCTGGCCCGGCGCCGCGTGCACCTCGTGCACGGTCGCGCCGCCGCGCCGCAGCCACGAACCGAAGGCCGCGCCGTGCGGCCCGGTCACCACGTTCAGCGCGACCAGCCCCGGGCGGGCCACGCCGGTGGCCACCGCCTCGAGCGCGAGCCGCGCCTCGGCCTGCACGAACACCACGTCGAGCGCGGTGCCGAGCAGCAGCTTGAGGCGGTCGGCGAGCCGCGCGTAGCCGTGGTCCGGATAGCGGGGCGGGTCGAGCAGAAGGCGGGGATCGAGGCGGAGCATGTCAGGTGCGGCGAGGATGGGCGAACGCGTGCCGGGCCGGGCCCGATGCGCCTGGGCGTCGACGGGCTGCTGCGTCGCTGTCTCCTGAAATGGCCCGGACGACGCCCGGTGCGGCACGCACCACAAGCCGGGCCAGTCTGCACGCAAGCGACACGCGAAATCGCGCGCGGGGCGCAGCGGACGCCGCATTTGCGAAGCGATGGCCGCCGTGTGTGTCGGCGATGTGATGCGGCGGAACCGTTTCGTCGGACGAATGTCGGGGCGCGGCGCGTGGATCAGGCGTCGCGCGGCAGCACCAGTTCGGCCTCGAGCCCCGCGATGCGTTCGCCGTCCATGCGGTTGCGCACGCTCAGCGTGCCGCCGTGCGCGGCGGCGATGCCGCGCGCGATCGTCAGGCCGAGCCCGGTGCCGCCGCCGGTCGTGCCCGCGCGGAAATACGGCTCGAACACCCGCTCGAGCAGCGCCGGATCCAGGCCCGGCCCGCGGTCGGCGATCACGATGCGCAGCGCGTGCGCATCGTCGCTCACCTGGATCTCGGCCTCGCCGCCGTGGCGGATCGCGTTGTCCACGAGGTTCTGCAGGCAGCGCTTGAGGTTGCGCGCGAAGCCCGGGTAGGGCGCCGCCGCGCGGCCCGTCACGCGCACTGTGTGGCCCGCGTCGCGCGCGTCCTCGGCCAGGCCGGCCAGCATCGAATCGAGGTCGATGCGCTGATGCGATTCGGTGATCTCGATGCCCTGCACCGCGTCCAGCGTGGCGCGCACCATCGCCTCCATCTCGTCGAGGTCGCCGCGCAGCCGGTCGCGCCAGGCGGGGTCGGGCAGCATCTCGGCGCGCAGTCGCAGCCGCGTGAGCGGCGAACGCAGGTCGTGCGACACGGCAGTGAGGAAGCGCGTGCGCTCGGCGAAGCTGTCGATCAGGCGCCGCTGCATCGCGTTGAAGGCGCGCGCCACGCTGCGCACTTCCTGCGGGCCGTCCTCGGCCAGCGGCGCGCGGTAGATGTTGCGGCCGAGCGATTCGGCGGCGCGTCCGAAGCTGCGCAGCGGGCGCAGCGCGAAGCGCACCGCCACGAAGGCCAGCACGCAGATCGCCACGAAGCGGATCAGGTACAGGCGCAGCAGATAGTCGGCCACCAGCGTGCCCGGCTCGCTGTGCATGCCGGCCTGGCCTTCGTGGGCCGTCACGTCGAGCCAGCCCTGGCCCGGCGCGTGCATCTGCAGGTGGAAGTCGCCCATCGGCATGCGCGAGTTGAACAGGCTCAGGATGCCGCGACGCACGCCCTTCTCGTCGCGCAGGTCCGCCTCGAGCAGGCGCACCTCCACGTGCTGGCCGAGCCGCCGCTCGATCACGCCCGAGATCAGGCCCGCCGTGGCGCGCATCGCCAGCGAGGGCGAAGCCGGGGCGGGCGCCGGGGCCGCGATCGGCCGGAGTCGATAGCGGTCGTCGCACAGGCGCGCGAGCGTGGCCGCGCGCGAGGCCGCGTCGGGCGCGCCGGCGAGCAGGCGGATCGTGTCGGCGAGCCGGCTCGCGAACAGCCGCGACGGGATCTCGAGCGCGCGGTAATCGTGCGTGTCGAACCAGATCGTGCTGGTGAGCAACTGGCCGGCGAACATGCCGGCCGCGAGGATCGCCACCAGGCGGCCGAACAGCGAGTCGGGCCACGGCTTCGGGAGCCGGAAAGTGAACGACGGGCGGCGCAGGGGCATCAAGGGAACGCGGGTGACGTAGAGGGTGGAGACGGTGAAGGGAGGGCGGTGAACGCGCGCATGCGGGCCGCCACGAGCGCGACCTTACCGCGAACCGGCATCGCGCGCGAGCGGTGCGCGGCGTGCCCGATCGGGCCAACACATTCCATTACAAAAGCCCGGACGGGCAACACATCGGCATTACAAAGGCTCGCTACAGTGTCGGCCACGCACAAATAACAATCGTTCTCATTTGAGATTGCCGATCATGCCGCATTTTCATCTCGCCCGCATCGTCCACCTCGTCCGCATCGTCCGCCTCGCGCCTGTCGTCGCGCCGCTGCGCGTGCTGTTGACGGCCGCCGCGGTCGGCACCGTCGCGGCCGTGGCCGGCCTCGCCGGGCCCGCCGCCTTCGCCCAGCAGCCCGCGCCGGCACCGGCCGCCGCCCCGCAAACCGTCACCGACCTGGCCGGCCGCACGATCCGCATCCCGGCCGCCGAGCCGAAACGCATCCTGCTCGGCGAGAGCCGCACGCTCGAGGCCGTCGCGCTGCTCGAGGGCAAGCAGCCGCTCGCGCGCATCGTGGGCTGGCAGGGCGACCTGCCGACCATGGATCCGCAGCGCTTCGACGCCTACGCGAAGGTGTTCCCCGGCATCCGCCAGGTGCCGCTGATCGGCAAGTCCACCGAGGACAGCATCAGCGACGAGAAGGCGCTGTCGCTGAAGCCGGACGTGGCGATCTTCAGCATCGCCGGCCACGGCCCGAGCCGCTACAACGCGCTGGTCAGGCAGCTCGAGGCGACCGGTACCACCGTGGTGTTCATCGATTTCCGCCTGCACCCGATGCAGGACACGCTGCCGAGCATCAGGCTGCTGGGCCAGGTGCTGCACCGCGAGCAGGCCGCCGGCGACTACCTCGCGTTCTACCAGCAGCATCTCGCGCGCGTCACGCAGGTGGTGAACGCGATCCCCGAGGCGCAGCGCCCGAAGGTGTTCGTCGACATGCTGGCCGGCGTGTGGGACGCGGGCTGCTGCCACACGGCGGGCAAGGGCAACTTCGGCGAGTTCGTGGACGCGGCCGGCGGGCGCAACATCGCGGCCGGCCTGCTGCCGGGCGTGCTCGGCGACCTGAGCATGGAGCAGATCATCGCGGCGAAACCGGACGTGTACATCGCCACCGGCGCACGCACCAGGCCGGGCCTCGCCTCGCTGCGCGTGGGCATGCTGACGAGCGAGCAGGACGCGCGCGCGAGCCTCGGCCAGCTGGTGGCGCGCCCCGGCTTCGACACCATCAAGGCGATCCACGACGGCCGCGTGCACGGCATCGCGCACGACTTCTACGATTCGCCGTACAACATCGTGGCGATCGAGGCGTTCGCGAAGTGGTTCTATCCGGAGCGCTTCAGGACGCTCGACGTGAAGGCCACGCAGGACGAACTGTATCGCCGCTTCCTGGCCGTGCCGCCGACCGGCACCGAATGGGTGGATGCACCGCTGCCGGCCTCGGGCGGCGCATCGGTGGCGGCAAAGTGAGCGCGCCGCTCGGGGCGCTGGCGGCCGCGCACGATGCCGCGCAGCAAGCCGATCCCGGCGCCGCGCGCCGCGCCTACGCGCGCCTCACGCGCCGCCGCGTGCTGCTGCTCGTGGCGATCGCGCTGCTGATCTGCGGCTCGCTGCTGTTCGACCTGAGCTCGGGCCCGTCCGGGCTGCCGCTCGCCACGCTGCTGCACACCCTGTTCTCGCGCGCCGAGGCCGATCCCGCCAACGTGGTGATCGTCTGGCAGATCCGCCTGCCGTACGCGGTGATGGCGCTGCTGGTGGGCGCCTCGCTCGGCCTGTCGGGCGCCGAGATGCAGACCATCCTGAACAATCCGCTCGCCAGCCCCTACACGCTCGGCGTGTCCGCCGCCGCCGCGTTCGGCGCGTCGCTGGCGATCGTGCTCGACGTGACGATCCCGCACGTTCCGCAAACCTGGCTGATCTCGGCCAACGCCTTCGTGTTCGCGTTCGGCTCCGCGATGCTGCTCGACCTGGTGGCGCGCTGGCGCGGCATGAGCACGGCCGGCGTGGTGCTGATGGGCATCGCGCTGGTGTTCTCGTTCCACGCGCTGGTGGAGCTGATGCAGTTCATCGCCTCGGCCGACGCGCTGCAGGGGTTGGTGTTCTGGACGCTCGGCTCGCTCGCGCGCGCCGACTGGACCAAGATCGCCGTGCTCGGCGTGGCGCTGGCGGCCGCACTGCCGTTCGCGATGCGCAACGCCTGGGCGCTGACCGCGCTGCGGCTCGGCGAGGAGCGCGCGGCGAGCTTCGGCATCGACGTGCGGCGGCTGCGGCTCGGCACGCTGCTGCGGGTGTCCGTGCTGTCGGCGCTGGCCGTGTCCTTCGTCGGCACGATCGGCTTCGTGGGCCTGATCGCGCCGCACATCGCGCGCACCCTGCTGGGCGAGGATCACCGCTTCTATCTGCCGGGCAGCCTGCTGTGCGGCGCGCTGATGCTGTCGCTCGCGTCGATCGCCTCCAAGCTGATCGTGCCGGGCGTGCTGATTCCGGTGGGCATCGTCACCGCGCTGGTGGGGATCCCGCTGTTCCTCACGATCGTGGTGCGTTCGCAGGGAGCGTCGCAATGACGGGGCTCGCGATTCACGACGTGTCGGTGCGCTACGGGCGCCGCGAGGTGCTGCGCGAGCTGTCGGCCGGGCCGCTGCCGCGCGGCATGATCACCGCGCTGCTGGGGCCGAACGGCAGCGGCAAGTCCACGCTGCTGCGCGTGCTGGCCGGGCTCACCGCGGCCAGCAGCGGGCGCCTCGCGCTGGACGGCGAGCCGCTCACGCTGTCGGCGCGCAGCGCGCGCTCGCACAGCGTGGTGTACCTGCCGCAGACGCTGCCGGCCGGGGTACGCCTGCAGGTGCTCGAATCCGTGCTGGTGGCGCGTCGCGCCGGGCGAGATCCGGCGCTCGCGCGGCACGGCACGCCGGCCGATCTGGCCGCCGCGCACGCGGTGCTCGAGCGGCTCGGCATCGGCGCGCTGGCCACCCGCTCGCTCGACGAACTGTCGGGCGGCCAGCGGCAACTGGTGGGCATCGCGCAGGCGCTGGTGCGCGATCCGCACGTGCTGCTGCTCGACGAGCCGCTGTCGGCGCTCGACCTCAACCATCAGTTCCACGTGATGCAGGTGCTGCGCGAGGTCACGCGCGAGCGCGACATGGTGAGCGTGGTGGTGCTGCACGACATCAATGCCGCGATGCGCGCCTGCGACCGGGCGATGCTGCTGCATCGCGGCCGCATCGAGCGCTTCGGCGCGCCGGGCGAGGTGGTGACGGCGCAGAGCCTGGCCGAGGTGTTCGGCGTGGTGGCGCGCATCGAGCCGTGCTCGCGCGGGCACGGGCAGGTGATGATCGACGGCCTGGCGGTGGGGGCGTGACGCGCCGGGGCGGCCGCGCCCCGGTCGGTCGTCGAAGTCGGTCCCGGAACTCAGTCGGAGAAGCTCAGTCGTAGAAGCGCGGCGTATACACCCACTCCCGCCCGCCGCGCGCGAAGCGCCGCGTCTTCGACGAACCCACGATCACCATCGTGCGCATGTCCACGTCCGCCGCGCCGAGCGCGCCCAGCGTGGTGCTGCGCAGCGTCGCACCGGGCCGCCCGATGTCGCGGCCGAGCACCACCACCGTATCCTCGGCGCGAAGCTCGCGCACGATGTCGAGCGCGCGATCGAGCTGCCAGGGCCGCGCCTTCGATATCGGGTTGTAGAACGCCATTACCAGATCCGCGCGCGCGGCCAGCGCGAGGCGTGCCTCGATCACCGCCCACGGCTTCAGATTGTCCGACAGCGAGATCACGCAGAAGTCGTGGCCGAGCGGCGCGCCGGCCTGCGCGGCGGTGGCCATCGCGGCGGACACGCCGGGCACCACGTCGAGCGCCACGTCGGCCCAGGCCGCATCGGCACCGTCCGGCGCGGTGCTGTCGCTGCCGTCCAGCGCCTCGAGCACGGCCGCAGCCATCGCGAACACGCCGGGGTCGCCCGACGACACCATCGCCACGCGGCGCCCCTGCGCGGCCAGCTCGAAGGCGTGGCGCGCGCGCTGCAGTTCCTCTCGATTGTCGGTTTCGTGCACGCGCTGGTCGGCGCGGAACGGGCCGGCCATGCGCACGTAGGTGGCATAGCCGAGGATGTCGGTGGCGGCGGCCAGCGCGGCGCGCGCGGCCGGCGCCATCAGCTCGGCGCTGCCGGGGCCGAGGCCGAGCACGGTCAGCGAGCCGCGTGCCCGGCCGATCGCGTCGGCATCGACGGGCGCATCGGCCACGGCAATCGCGACGTGGCCATCGGCGCATGCCGCTTCGACACGCGTGGCGGCGATCGAGGCCGAGGCGAGCGCGGCGTCGAGCCACGCGCCGGCATCGTGGCCCGCGTCATCCCGTGCGACGTCGACGAAGCGCAGCGGCACCCCGAGCGACCCTGCGGCGCGCGCGAGCGCGGCGTCGCGGATCGCCGCTTGCGGCGCGAGCAGCGCGGCGAGCGCGAGCGGTGCGAGCCCGGCCGCGGCCAGTGCGTCGAGCACGCGGCGCGCGAGCGGATCGTCGGCGTGATCGTCGACACCCTCGCTGCCGGGCAGCGCCGATCGATCGGAATCCTCAACAGCGGCATCATCG
Source organism: Burkholderia sp. (assembly GCA_030151225.1). Lineage (GTDB taxonomy): Bacteria > Pseudomonadota > Gammaproteobacteria > Burkholderiales > Burkholderiaceae > Burkholderia. The sequence goes on from JASLEG010000193.1 coordinate 12,209, forward strand.
CGCGCCGTCAACGCCACCACCACGCTGCGCGGATGAATCACGAGCTCGCCGCGCGCCGCGCCACCGGCCCGCGGCGTGATGCGGATCGCATGTGACGCGTCGGGCGCCACCGGCAGTGCGACGCCCTCGAGCCACGGCGCGTCGCCGTCGAGGCGGGTGGCGTCGCCGGCCAGCAGGTCGGACACGAAGCGCTTGCCCGCGCCGATGTCGGCCAGCGCATAGCCTTCCGGCGGATTGAGCACGCAGGCGCCGAAGCGCAGCTCGCCGCTGGTGGTGATCGCGGGCGCGATGCCGAGCGCATCGGCGATCTCGCGCGCCAGCAGGTTCACGCCGGTCAGGCCGCCGAGCAGCGGCACGACGGCGCTGCCGTCCTCGGCCACCGCCAGCACGGGCGGCTCGACGCCCTTGTCGGCGAGACACGGCGCCACGCAGCGGATCACGATGCCGGCCGCGCACAGCGCGACGATCGGATTGCCGCGCGCATACAGCGCACGCAAATGCGCGCCGAGCTCGCTGAAGCCCACGTCGCCGTCGGCGCGGCCCGCGAGCGCATGAATCGTGGCGCCCGCATACCGCGCGCGAATCCGCTCGGCCACCGGCAGCGCGCCGGCGCCGAGCACCACGATGGCCGGCGCGACCTTCAGCCTTGCCATTTTTCCCCCGGCACCACGAGCAGCGAGAAATACGGCGAGGCCATCGGATCGACCTCGGCCAGCGGCACGATGCGCTGGTTCGCCATGGTGGCGCGCTCCACGTACAGCGCGCGGCTCGCCAGGCCCAGCTCGTCCAGCACGCCGCGCACCTTCTCGAAGTTGCGGCCGAGCTTCATGATCACGGCGGCATCGGCCTTCGCCAGCCGCGCGCGCAGTTCCCCGGCCGGCAGCACGCCGGACAGCACCGACAGCGTCTGGTTGCGGTACACGAGCGGCACGCCCAGCACGGCGGCACCGCCGAGCATCGAGCACACGCCGGGCACGACCTCGGCCTCGTAGCGCTGCGCGAGCCGGTCGTGCAGATACATGTAGGAGCCGTAGAAGAACGGGTCGCCCTCGCAGATCACGGCCACGTCGCGGCCCGCGTCCAGATGCGCGGCCACCACCTCGGCGGCGGTGTCGTAGAAATCGGCGATCACGCCCTCGTAGCTGAGCGGCGGCTCCAGCGCCTCGGTCGTGACCGGGTAGACGAGCGGCAACTGCTGCTGCGCGTCGTGCAGGTGCGATTCCACGATGCCGTAGGCGTTGCCCTTCTTGCCCTTGGCCACGAAGTAGGCCACCACGGGCGCGGCGCGCAGCAGGCGCACGGCCTTCAGCGTGAGCAGCTCGGGGTCGCCGGGGCCCACGCCGATGCCGAACAGGCGGCCGCGCGCGGGTGTCGAGGCGGCCGCATCGACGGCCGATTCGATGGCCGAACCGAAGGCGGGATCCAGCGGCGCGCTCATTCCACCTCCGTGGCGAGGGCGTTGACGGCCGCGGCCGCCATGGCGCTGCCGCCGCGTCGGCCGGCCACGGCCACGAAGGGCACGCCGCGGCTGTCGGCGGCCAGCATCGCCTTGGATTCGGCCGCGCCGATGAAGCCCACCGGGAAGCCCAGGATCAGCGCGGGCTTCGGCGCGCCGGCGTCGATCATGTCCAGCAGATGGAACAGCGCGGTGGGCGCGTTGCCGATCACCACCACGCTGCCGGCCAGCCAGGGCCGCCACAGTTCGAGCGCGGCGGCCGAGCGCGTATTGCCGAGCTGCTGGGCGAGCGCGGGCACCTCGGGCTCGCCCAGCGTGCAGCGCACCGCGTTGCCGGCCGGCAGCCGCGCGCGCGTGATGCCCTCGGCCACCATGCGCGCGTCGCACAGGATCGGCGCGCCGGCCGCGAGCGCGTCGCGGCCGGCCCGGCCGGCGCCGGGCGAGAAGCGCAGGTCGGCCACGACGTCCACCATGCCGCAGGCGTGGATCACGCGCACGGCGAGTTTTTCGAGGTCGGCCGGGATGGCGGTCAGGTCCGCTTCGGCGCGGATCGTCGCGAACGATTGCCGGTAGATTTCCTGGCCGTCGCGAATGTAGTCGAGCATGCGGTTCAATCCTTGGGGCGCCGCGCGGCTTCGGATGCGCGGGGCGCATCGAGCATCGCGGCGGCTTGGTCGATCGTCAGATGGCGCGCGACGAGCCGGCCGAAGCCGGGCCCGCCGTCGCGCCGGTACAGGTCGTAGCGGCCCGCGTCCACCGCCACCAGCGTGGCGTCGGCGGGCCACGGCTGCGCGCAGGCGCGCGGGCAGCCGCTCAGGTGCGCCTCGCGCGGCGCGGCGAGGCGCGCGGCCAGCGCGTGCGCGTCGGCCTTGGTGTCGGCCAGCGCACGGCCGCAGCCGGTGCTGCCGGCGCAGGCCACCAGATGCGCGAGCGGCGCATCGGGCGCGGCGAGCAGGCCGAGCCCGGCGAGCGAGGCCAGCACCTC
>JASLEG010000221.1 GCA_030151225.1 Burkholderia sp.
GCCTGGCTTCGTTTCGGCGCTGCGTTTTCAGCAGCAGAGAAGCGAGATTATGAAGAACATTTCGAAGCGCGTCAACTACTTTTTTCAGCGCCGGGATCTGCAAAACGCCGCGATCACCTGTTCTTCAACCACTACCTCGACTTCCCTTCCCGCGCTGCGTTTCCGTTAGCGCGAAAGAGGCGTGATTCTAAGCATCCCCCTCCAAACCTGCAAGCGTTTTCGCGCATTTTCTCGAAGAAAATGCGCGAAGGACGCCGCCTGCGCGGCGCCCTTCGGGGCAAGTGCTTGATAGCAAACGCGGAACGCAGTCAGCGGTGCTTGAACACGGGCTTGCGCTTCTCCACGAAGGCCGCCATCCCCTCCTTCTGATCCTCGGTGGCGAACATCGAATGGAACAGACGGCGCTCGAATTGCACGCCCTCAGCCAGCGTCGTCTCGTAGGCGCGGTTCACCGACTCCTTCACCATCATCACCGCCGGCAGCGAGAATTCGCAGATGGTGGTGGCCGCCGCCAGCGCCTCGTCGAGCAGAGACGCGGCCGGCACCACGCGCGACACGAGCCCGGCGCGCTCCGCCTCCTCCGCTTCCATGAAGCGCGCGGTCAGGCACATGTCCATCGCCTTGGCCTTCGACACCGCGCGCGGCAGGCGCTGCGTGCCGCCCGCGCCCGGCATCACGCCGAGCCGGATTTCCGGCTGACCGAACTTCGCCGTGTCGGCGGCGATGATGATGTCGCACATCATCGCGAGCTCGCAGCCACCGCCGAGCGCGAACCCCGCCACCGCCGCGATCACCGGCTTGCGGATCTGGCGGATCGTCTCCCAGTTACGGGTGATGTAGTCGCCCTTGTAGACATCCATATAGGAGTAGCCGGCCATCATGCCGATGTCGGCCCCGGCCGCGAACGCCTTCTCGCTGCCGGTCAGCACGATCGCGCCGATGCCGTCGTCGGCATCGAAGGCCTTCAGCACCGCGCCGAGCTCGTCCATCAGCGCATCGTTCAGCGCATTGAGCGCCTTCGGACGATTCAGCGTGATCAGGCCGACACGCCCGCGGGTCTCCACCAGGATGTTCTCGTAATCCATCACTGCTCCTCGATCAAAGAAACGCCAATCTCCACGCACCTGCGCGGAGAACGATGCTAACATTTGCCGACCAACCGGTCGGTTAATTAATTGCGCCAACGAGATCGGCCGCTCCCAACCTTCAACAGGCTGCCGCCATGACCCATCCCCTGTTCTCCAAGCACGAAGCCACCCTGCAGCAGGCGCTGTCCGCCATCGAAACCCGCGGTTACTGGAGCCCGTTCGCCGAAATGCCGAGTCCCAAAGTGTACGGGGAAAGCGCGGCGGCGGACGGCGAGGCGGCGTTCCGCGCCCGGCTCGACGCACCGTTCGCGCTCGACCAGCCGGCCTCGGGCGGCGAAGTGGGCGAAGAGGTGTCGCCCTATGGTTTCGCGCTCGGCGTCCGCTACCCGGCCTCGTCGACCGACGAGCTGATCGCGGCGGCCGCGGCGGCGCAAGCGGCCTGGCGCGCCGCCGGGCCCAGCGCCTGGATCGGCGTGAGCCTCGAGATCCTGGCCCGGCTCAATCGCGCGAGCTTCGAGATCGCGCACGCGGTCATGCACACCACCGGCCAGGCCTTCATGATGGCGTTCCAGGCCGGCGGCCCGCACGCGCAGGATCGCGCGCTCGAGGCGGTCGCCTACGCCTGGGACGCGCTGCGCAGGATCCCCGCCGACGCGCACTGGGAAAAGCCGCAGGGCAAGAACCCGCCGCTCGCGATGCACAAGCGCTACACGATCGTGCCGCGCGGCACCGGCCTCGTGCTCGGCTGCTGCACGTTCCCGACCTGGAACGGCTACCCGGGCCTGTTCGCCGATCTCGCCACCGGCAACACGGTGATCGTGAAGCCGCATCCGGGCGCGATCCTGCCGCTCGCGATCACCGTGCGCATCGCGCGCGAGGTACTTCGCGAAGCCGGCTTCGATCCGAACGTCGTCACGCTGCTCGCCACCAATCCCGGCGACGGCCCGCTGGTCGAGTCGCTCGCGGTGCGCCCCGAAATCCGGCTGATCGACTTCACCGGCAGCACGCGCAACGGCGACTGGCTCGAACGCCACGCGCATCAGGCGCAGGTCTATACCGAAAAGGCGGGCGTGAACCAGATCGTGATCGATTCGGTGGACGACCTGAAGGCCGCGGCCCGCAACATCGCCTTCTCGCTCGCCCTCTATTCGGGCCAGATGTGCACGGCGCCGCAGAACATCTACGTGCCGCGCGACGGCATCCGCACGCCGGACGGCCGCGCGGGCTTCGACGAGGTCGCGCAGGCGATCGCCGGCGCCGTGCAGAAGCTCGGCGCCGATCCGGCCCGCGCGGTGGAACTGCTCGGCGCGATCCAGAACGACGGCGTGGGTGCCCGCGTCGAGCAGGCGCGCGCGCTCGGCAAGGTCCTCGCCGACAGCCAGCCGCTCGCGCACCCGGCGCATCCGCAGGCGCGCGTGCGCACGCCGCTCGTGCTGCAGCTCGACGCGAGCGAGCGCGGCACCTACACGCGCGAATGGTTCGGGCCGATCTCGTTCGTGATCGCGACCGACTCGACCGCGCACGCGCTCGACCTGGCCGGCGGCATCGCGGCCGAATGCGGCGCGCTGACGCTGTCCGTCTACAGCACCGACGAGGCCGTCGTCGAGGCCGCGCACGACGCCGCGATCCGCGGCGGGGTGGCCTTGTCGATCAACCTGACCGGCGGCGTGTTCGTCAATCAGTCCGCGGCGTTCTCCGACTTCCATGGCACCGGCGCGAACCCGGCGGCGAACGCGGCACTGGCCGACACGGCGTTCGTGGCGAACCGCTTCCGCGTGGTGCAGCGCCGCGAGCACGTGGCGCCGCGCGCCGAAGCCGCGGCCTGAGCCGGCCACGACGCGGCCCGCGCTCCCCCGAACAGACTCGAAGACGCATCCGGGCCGGCGCGACGACGCCGGCCATCCACCCCGTGGAGGAGACACCCGATGCCGTACGACACGATACGGTTCGCGCTCGACGCGGCCACGCAGGTCGCGACGATCGTGCTCGACCGCCCCGACAAGCTCAACAGCTTCACGCGCGCGATGCATACGGAGCTGGCCGCCGCGCTCGGCGAAGCCGAAGCCGGCGGCGCCCGGGCGCTGGTGCTGACCGGCGCCGGCCGCGGCTTCTGTGCGGGTCAGGATCTCGCCGACCTCGACCTCGCGCCCGGCACGCAGACCGATCTGGGCGCGCTGCTCCACACCCATTTCAATCCGCTGGTGCGCCGCCTGCAGGCGCTGCCGATGCCGGTGGTCGCGGCCGTGAACGGCATCGCCGCCGGCGCCGGCGCGAATCTCGCGCTGGCCTGCGACCTCGTGATCGCGGCGCAATCGGCGAGCTTCATTCAGTCGTTCGTGAAGATCGGGCTCGTGCCCGATTCGGGGGGCACCTGGTTCCTGCCGCGGCAGGTCGGCCTCGCCCGCGCGCTCGGCCTCGCGCTGACCGGCGAGCGGATCGGCGCGCAGCAGGCTGCCGAGTGGGGGATGATCTGGCGCGCGGTGGACGACGCCGCGCTGGCCGACACGGCGGCCACGCTCGCCGCCGAGCTCGCGCAGCAGCCGACGCGCGCGATCGTGGCGATCCGGCAGGCAATGCGCGCCGGCGCGACGAACCCGCTCGACGCCCAGCTCGATCTCGAACGCGACCTGCAGCGCGAGCTCGGCCGCTCGCACGATTACGCGGAAGGCGTCGCGGCTTTCGTCGCCCGGCGCGCGCCACGCTTCGAGGGGCACTGAAATGAACGACACCGCCCGCTCTCCCGATGATGCCGACGACGCGCTGGCCCTGGCACGCGCGGCCGCCCACGCGATGTACGCGGCCGACGCCTGCACGCAGGCGCTCGGCATCGAGCTGCTCGAGGTCGCGCCGGGTCGCGCGCGCATGCGCATGCGCGTTCGCACGAGCTTCCTGAACGGCCATCGCACCTGCCACGGCGGCCTGATCTTCACGCTGGCCGACTCCGCCTTCGCGTTCGCGTGCAATTCGCACAATCTCAATACCGTGGCGGCCGGCTGCTCGATCGAATTCCTGCGCCCGGCCTTCGAGCACGACGTGCTGACGGCCGAGGCGATCGAACAGACGCTGGCCGGCCGCCACGGCATCTACGACATTCGCGTGACCAATGCGGCCGGCGAGACGGTGGCGATGTTCCGCGGCAAGTCGGCGCGCATCGCCGGCAACGTGATTCCGACCGGCGACGAGAAAGAGCACGACACCCGGAGACACCGATGACCGCCCCGCTTCCGCTCGAACCGATCGAGACCGCCAGCCGCGACGCGCTGCAGGCGCTGCAACTCGAGCGCCTCAAATGGTCGCTCGATCACGCCTACACGCATTCGCCCGTCTATCGCCGCAAGTTCGACGAAGCGGGCGTCCATCCGGCCGACCTGAGGACGCTCGCCGATCTCGCGCGCTTCCCGTTCACCGCCAAGGCCGACCTGCGCGACAACTACCCGTTCGGCATGTTCGCGGTGCCGCAATCGCAGGTGTCGCGCATTCACGCCTCGTCGGGCACCACCGGGCAGCCGACGGTGGTCGGCTACACGGCGCGCGACATCGACACCTGGGCGAACCTGGTGGCGCGCTCGATCCGCGCGGCGGGCGCGCGCAGCGGCGACAAGGTGCACGTGAGCTACGGCTACGGCCTGTTCACGGGCGGCCTCGGCGCGCATTACGGCGCCGAGCGCGCCGGCCTCACCGTGATCCCGTTCGGCGGCGGCCAGACCGAGAAGCAGGTGCAGCTGATCCGCGATTTCCGACCCGACATCATCATGGTGACGCCGAGCTACATGCTGTCAATCGCCGACGAGATGGAGCGCCAGGGGCTGGACCCGCGCGCCTCGTCGCTGCGCGTCGGCATCTTCGGCGCCGAGCCGTGGACCAACGAGATGCGCGCGGCGATCGAGCAACGCGCCGGTATCGACGCGGTGGACATCTACGGGCTGTCGGAGGTGATCGGGCCGGGCGTGGCGTCGGAATGCGCGGAGACGAAGGACGGGCCGACCGTCTGGGAGGATCACTTCTACCCCGAGATCATCGATCCGCTGACCGGCGAGGTGCTGCCCGACGGCGAACTCGGCGAACTGGTGTTCACCTCGCTGACCAAGGAGGCGCTGCCGATCGTGCGCTACCGCACGCGCGACCTGTCGCGCCTGCTGCCCGGCACGGCGCGCACGATGCGGCGCATGCAGAAGATCACCGGGCGCACGGACGACATGATGATCATCCGCGGCGTGAACGTGTTCCCGACGCAGATCGAGGAGCAGTTGCTGAAGCAGCCGGCGCTCGCGCCGCACTATCAGATCGTGCTGACGAAAGACGGCCCGCTCGACGTGATGACGCTGAACGTCGAGCCCTGCCCGCTGGCCGGCGCGTCGGCGCAGCAGCTCGAAGCGGCGCGCCAGGCGCTCGTCCACGACATCAAGGCGCTGATCGGCGTGAGCGCGAACGTGGCCGTGCTGGCCGTGAACGGCATCGAGCGCTCGGTCGGCAAGGCGCGGCGCGTGGTGGACAAGCGCCGCTGAGGCTGCGGCCGCCGCGGCGGCTCGCCCCGGTCACACCCGCTCGCGCCCTCAGGAATTCGGCAGCAGCAGCCACATCCGGCCGACCTGCTTCATGCGCCCGGCCAGATCGCCGGCGTCGTCGCCGAGGCCCCAGAAGTAGTCGGCCCGCACCGCGCCCTTGATCGCCGAGCCGGTGTCCTGCGCGAACACCAGCTTGTTCATCGGCGTATTGGTGAGCGGCCGCGTGGTCTGCAGGAACACCGGCGTGCCGAGCGGGATGTAGGACGGATCGACCGCGATCGAGCGCTCGGCCGTGAGCGGCACTCCGAGCGCACCGATCGGGCCGTCCGCGCCGCCGTTCGGCACGCCTTCCTGCGACGGCATCTCGCGGAAGAACACGAAGCGCGGATTGGTGTCGAGCAGCGCGTCCACCCGCGACGGGTTGGCCGCCGCCCAGGCCTTGATGCCCTGCATGGTGGCCTGCCCGGCCGTGAGCTCGCCGTGATCGAGCAGCCACTTGCCGATCGAGCGATACGGCTGGTTGTTGGTGCCGCCGAAGCCCACGCGCATCACGCTGCCGTCGTCGAGCACCACGCGCCCCGAACCCTGCACCTGCAGGAAGAACGCCTCGATCGGATCGTCGACCCACACCAGCTCGTTGCCGGTGAGCGCCCCCGAGCGCTCGAGCTGCGCGCGCGCCGGCATCGGCGTGCCGGGCCGATAGCCGGCCGGCCAGCGGTACAGCGGCGTCTGGTAAGGCCCGCGGCGCACGCGCGAGCCGCGCAGCAGCGGCTCGTAATAGCCGGTCACGAGGCCGTCGAGCGTGCCGTCGTTGTTGGCGAACTGATAGGGCGTGAAATACGTCTCGAAGAAGCTGCGCGCGGCGGGGATGTCGAGATCGTCGATGCGGTTCGCGGCCTCGCAGGCGCGGCGCCAGTTGGCGGCGCGCGCGAGCCGCGTGCAGTTCTCGCGCAGCGCGATGGTCGCGCCGATCAGCGTGTCGTCGCCCCAGCCCGGCACCTGCTGCCAGGACACGGCGGTGAGTCGCTCGCTGGCCGTCTGGCCCGGCACGAGCGCGGTGCCGGTACCCGCCGGGGGCGCGACGTGCCGCACCGGGGGCGCCCCGCACGCGGCCAGCAGCGCCGCCATTGCGATCGCGGCGGCCTGCCCGGCCAGCCGCGTCCCGAACCCCCTACAATGTTCGTACTTGATGGAAACCGCCATGTCTGATCTGTTCGACGAATACCCGATGCTGATCTTCGCGCTGGAATCGCTGCTGGCGCTGGGCCTGCTGATTTTCATCGTGCTCTGGAGCGCATCGGGCAGGAAGAAGGCGCGCCCGCCGCGCGGCGACGAGCCGCCGCGGCGCTGAGCGCGGCTCGCTCAGTGCAGCGTGCGCGGCATGTGCAGCGCGAATTCGCCGACCGGCGACTCGAAGCGCTCGCCGTCCTCGGCCACGCAGAAATACGCGCCGCGCATCGTGCCCACCGGCGTCTCGATCACGGCCCAGCTCGTGTATTCGAACTGCTCGCCCGGCTTCAGCAGCGGCTGATGGCCCACCACGCCGAGCCCCTTCACTTCCTGCACCTTCTGCTCGCTGTCGGTGATCACCCAGTGCCGCGCGATCAGCTGCGCCGCGACCTGGCCGGAATTGACGATCGTCAGCGTGTACGCGAAGGCGTATTGACGGCGCTCCGGGTCGGACTGGTCGGGCAGATACGCCGTCTTCACCGACACGCTGAATTCATACTGGCTCATGGCATTCCCGCTTCGAAGGTCGAGCGGCGCCCACGCGGCGCCGCGCGCGGCCGCAGCAGGGCGCCCGCACTGGTTCGGCATTCTGCTTGATGCGGCCCCCGCCCGCAACCGCGCGGGCCCGCGCGGCCGGCCCCGGGCCGCGGCCGGGAGGCCCCCGCGGCGGTAGAATGACGCCTTTGCATAACAGCATCTCCCCACCGCCATGACGCAATTCCGCATCGCCCCCAGCATCCTGTCCGCCGACTTCGCCCGCCTCGGCGAGGAAGTCCGCAACGTCGTCGCCGCCGGCGCCGACTGGATCCACTTCGACGTGATGGACAACCATTACGTGCCGAACCTGACGATCGGCCCGCTCGTGTGCGAGGCGATCCGCCCGCACGTGCAGGTGCCGATCGACGTGCATCTGATGGTGCGCCCGGTGGATCGCATCGTGCCCGACTTCGCCAAGGCCGGCGCCAACGTGATCAGCTTCCACCCGGAAGGCTCCGACCACATCGACCGCACGCTGAGCCTGATCAAGGATCACGGCTGCAAGGCCGGCCTGGTGTTCAACCCGGCCACGCCGCTGAATTACCTCGACCACGTGATGGATCGCCTCGACCTGGTGCTGATCATGTCGGTGAACCCGGGCTTCGGCGGCCAGTCGTTCATCCCCGAGGCGCTGCGCAAGGTGCGCGAGGCACGCGCGAAGATCGACGCCTACCGCGAGCGCACCGGCCGCGAGATCCACCTCGAGGTGGACGGCGGCGTGAAGGTGGAGAACATCGCCGAGATCGCGGCGGCCGGCGCGGACACCTTCGTGGCCGGCTCGGCGATCTTCGGCAAGCCCGACTACAAGGCGGTGATCGACGAGATGCGCACGCAGCTCGCCGGCACGGTCAAGGCATGAGGCACGCGGCGATGAGCACGATCCGCTTCGCCGCGCCGCGCCTCGAGGCCGCGCTGATCGATCTCGACGGCACCATGATCGACACCGTCGACGATTTCACCGCCGGCCTGAACGCGATGCTCGCGCGCGTCGGCGCGCGCGCGACCGACCGCGAGGAAGTCACGCACTACATCGGCAAGGGCTCCGAAAACCTGATCGCCAAGGTGCTCGCGCCGCGCTACCCGGAAGCCGAGGCGCGGGCGCGCTTCGACGAGGCGCTCGCGATCTACCAGGACGAATACACCACGATCAACGGCCGCCACACGCAGCTGTACCCGGATGTGGAAGCGGGCCTGCGCGCGATGCGCGACGCGGGCCTGGCGCTCGCCTGCGTGACCAACAAGCCGCATCGCTTCGCGGTGCAATTGCTTGCGCAATACGGGCTCGACGGCTATTTCGGCGAGGTGCTCGGCGGCGACAGCCTGCCGCGCAAGAAGCCGGACCCGCTGCCGATGCTGACGGCCTGCGAGCGGCTGGGCGTGGCGCCGGCGCGCGCGGTGGCGATCGGCGACTCGGAGAACGACGCGCTGGCGGGCCGCGCGGCCGGCCTCGCGACGCTGACGGTGCCTTACGGCTACAACCACGGCAACGCTATACAAACGATAAATTCGGATGGTATAGTCGATTCGCTTCTGGTTGCGGCGCAGGTCGTGATCGCGCACAACGCAGCCGAGCCAACCCTCTGATTTATTCTTCCATCCGCATGTTTCTGAACAAAAAACGGAGTCTGAGCAGCATCGACCGGGGAGCCTGGCCCTGGCGTCGCTGGTCGCGCTGACCTCTCGTCGAGGTTCGCCGAGGCCCGTCTTCGGCATCCGTTTTTTGTTTTGCTGCGCGATTCGCGCCCCGTTGCCCGATCTTGCCCGTTGCATCCTCGCTCCGAACGCCTCGCGTCCGGGCGCCGGATTCGTGTATCGGCACATCGCACAACGGTGGTGCAAGCCGGTCAGGCACTGACCGCATTCCGCCCTCCGGCCCGCCGCGCAGCGCCCGCGTTTTCCCCGGCACGCATTGCCGCTCGTCCCGACTGGACCGGAACATGACCGAACTCGAATTCCAATCGCTCGCGAATCAAGGTTTCAACCGCATTCCGCTGATCGCCGAGGCGCTCGCCGACCTCGAAACCCCGCTGTCGCTGTATCTGAAGCTCGCGCAGACCGAGCGCGGCGGCGCCAACTCGTTCCTGCTCGAATCGGTGGTGGGCGGCGAACGCTTCGGGCGCTACTCGTTCATCGGCCTGCCCGCGCGCACCCTGCTGCGCACCCGCCGCGGCGTGTCGGAGATCGTGACCGACGGCCAGGTGGTCGAAACCCACGACGGCGACCCGTTCGCCTTCATCGAGCAGTTCCAGGCACGCTTCAAGGTGGCCCAGCGCCCCGGCCTGCCGCGCTTCTGCGGCGGCCTGGCCGGCTACTTCGGCTACGACGCGGTGCGCTACATCGAGAAGAAGCTGGCCGATTCCGCCCCGCACGACGATCTGCAACTGCCCGACATCCAGCTGCTGCTGACCGAGGAAGTCGCCGTGATCGACAACCTGGCCGGCAAGCTGTACCTGATCATCTACGCCGACCCGAGCCGCCCCGAGGCGTTCTCGAAGGCCAGGCAGCGCCTGCGCGAACTCAAGCAGCGCCTGCACGCCACGGTCCAGCCGCCGGTGACCTCGCCCAGCGTGCGCACCGAAACCTTCCGCGAATTCAAGAAGGAAGACTATCTGGCGGCCGTGCTGAAGGCGAAGGACTACATCGCCGAGGGCGAGCTGATGCAGATCCAGGTCGGCCAGCGCCTGACCAAGCCGTATCGCGACAACCCGCTCTCGCTGTATCGCGCGCTGCGTTCGCTGAACCCGTCGCCGTACATGTACTACTACAACTTCGGCGATTGCCACGTGGTGGGCGCCTCGCCCGAGATCCTGGTGCGCCAGGAGAAGCGCGGCGACGACCAGATCGTGACGATCCGCCCGCTGGCCGGCACGCGCCCGCGCGGCAACACGCCGGAGCGCGACGCCGCGCTGGCCACGGAGCTGCTCAACGATCCGAAGGAGATCGCCGAACACGTGATGCTGATCGACCTCGCGCGCAACGACGTGGGCCGCATCGCCACCACCGGCTCGGTGGCCGTGACCGACAAGATGGTGATCGAGAAGTACTCGCACGTGCAGCACATCGTCAGCTCGGTGGAAGGCACGCTCAAGCCCGGCATGACCAATTACGACGTGCTGCGCGCCACCTTCCCGGCCGGCACGCTGTCGGGCGCGCCGAAGGTGCGCGCGATGGAACTGATCGACGAGCTCGAGCCGGTCAAGCGCGGGCTGTACGGCGGCGCCGTCGGCTACCTGTCGTTCTCGGGCGAGATGGACCTCGCGATCGCGATCCGCACCGGCCTGATCCACAACGGCAACCTGTACGTGCAGGCGGCCGCCGGCGTGGTGGCCGATTCGGTGCCCGAATCGGAATGGCAGGAAACGGAAAACAAGGCGCGCGCCGTGCTGCGCGCGGCGGAACAGGTCCAGGACGGCCTCGACAGCGACTTCTGAACGGGAGAACCGACCATGCTGCTCATGCTCGACAACTACGATTCGTTTACCTACAACCTCGTGCAGTACTTCGGCGAACTCGGCGAGGACGTGCGCACCCACCGCAACGACGAGATCACCCTCGACCAGATCGCCCGGCTCGATCCCGAGGCGATCTGCCTGTCGCCCGGGCCGAGCAACCCGCAGCACGCCGGCATCACGCTCGACGTGCTGCGCGAATTCTCGGGCAGGAAGCCGATCCTCGGCGTGTGCCTCGGCCATCAGGCGATCGGCGAGGCCTTCGGCGGCCGCGTGATCCGCGCCAAGACGATCATGCACGGCAAGGTGAGCCGCATCGAGACCGACGGCTGCGGCGTGTTTGCCGACCTGCCGCGACAGTTCGACGTGACGCGCTACCACTCGCTCGCGATCGAGCGCGAGACGCTGCCCGACTGCCTCGAGATCTCGGCCTGGACCGAGGACGGCGAAATCATGGGCGTGCGCCACAAGACGCTGCCGATCGAGGGCGTGCAGTTCCACCCCGAATCGATCCTGTCCGAGCATGGCCACGACCTGCTCAAGAATTTCCTGAAGCAGGCGCGCGCGCGCGCCGCCCAACCGGCATGAGCGCAACGGCAATGACGATCACCCCGCAGGAAGCGCTGCAACGCACGATCGAGCACCGCGAGATCTTCCACGACGAGATGCTGCACCTGATGCGCATGATCATGCGTGGCGACATGTCGCCCGTGATGGCCGCCGCGATCATCACCGGCCTGCGCGTGAAGAAGGAGACGATCGGCGAGATCGCCGCGGCCGCCACGGTGATGCGCGAGTTCGCACGCCACGTCACGGTGCCCGACAATTCGAACTTCGTCGACATCGTGGGCACCGGCGGCGACGGCGCGCACACCTTCAACATCTCCACGGCCACCATGTTCGTGTCGGCCGCGGCCGGCGCGAAGGTGGCCAAGCACGGCAACCGCAGCGTGTCGAGCAAGTCGGGCAGCGCGGACGTGCTCGACGCACTCGGCGTGAACATCAATCTCGAGCCCGAGCAGGTGGCGGCCTCGATCGAAGCCACCGGCATGGGCTTCATGTACGCGCCGAACCATCATCCGGCCATGAAGAACATCGCGGCCGTGCGCCGCGAGCTCGGCGTGCGCACGATCTTCAACATCCTCGGCCCGCTCACCAATCCGGCCAGCGCGCCGAACCAGCTGATGGGCGTGTTCCACCCCGATCTGGTGGGCATCCAGGTGCGCGTGATGCAGCGGCTCGGCGCCGAGCACGTGCTCGTGGTGTACGGCAAGGACGGCATGGACGAGGTGTCGCTCGGCGCGGCCACGCTGGTGGGCGAGCTGCGCGACGGCAAGGTCACCGAATACGAGATCCATCCCGAGGATTTCGGCCTGCAGATGGTGTCGAACCGCTCGCTGAAGGTCGAGAACGCCGAGGAATCGCGCGTGATGCTGCTCGAGGCGCTCGGCAACACGCCGGGCGTGGCGCGCGAGATCGTCACGCTGAACGCCGGCACGGCGCTGTATTCGGCCAACGTGGCCGCCTCGATCGGCGACGGCATCGCGCTCGCGCGCGAGGCGATCGCGAGCGGCGCGGCCCGCGCCAAGGTCGACGAACTGGTACGCTTCACGCAGCAGTTCAAGCGCTGAAGCCCCGCCTCGCCGACCGGCCCCGCCGGTCGGCCAACCTACCCGGACGGCCTGGCCGTCAGATTTCCATGAGCGACATCCTCAATCGAATCATCGGCGTCAAGCACGAAGAAGTCGCCGCCGCGCTGCAGGCCCGGCCGCTCGAAGCGCTGAAGCTCGAGGCCGAGACGCGCGATCGGCGCGACTTCGTGGGCGCGCTGCGCGCCAAGCACGCGGCCGGCCAGTCGGCCGTGATCGCCGAAGTGAAGAAGGCCAGCCCGTCGAAGGGCCTGCTGCGCGAGCATTTCGTGCCGGCCGAGATCGCGGCCTCGTACGCGCAGCACGGCGCGGCCTGCCTGTCGGTGCTGACCGACGAGCAGTTCTTCCAGGGCAGCGCGCGCTATCTGCAGGAAGCCCGCGCGGCCTGCGCGCTGCCGGTGCTGCGCAAGGACTTCATCGTCGATCCGTACCAGGTGCTCGAGGCCCGCGCGATGGGCGCCGACGCGATCCTGCTGATCGCCGCCGCGCTCGAGACCCCGCAGATGCAGGATCTCGAGGCCTATGCGCATTCGCTCGGCCTCGCCGTGCTGGTGGAAGTGCACGACCGCGACGAGATGGACGCGGCGCTCACGCTGAAGACCCCCCTGCTCGGCATCAACAATCGCAACCTGCGCACCTTCGAGACCACGCTCGAGACCACGCTCGGCATGCTCGACATGGTGCCGGCCGACCGCATCGTGATCACCGAATCGGCGATCCTCGGGCGCGCCGACGTCGAGCGCATGAAGGCGGCCGACGTGCACACCTTCCTGGTGGGCGAGGCGTTCATGCGCGCCGACCAGCCCGGCGAGGAACTCGCCCGCATGTTCTTCTGACCCACGCGCTCATGGCCATCGAAACCGAAATCAAGCTGGCGCTGCCGCCGGGCGACGCGAGCGCCGACGCGGCGCGCCGCGCGCTCGACGCGTGCACGGGCACGGCGGGCCGCGAGATCGCGCTCGCCAACGTCTATTACGACACGCCGGATCTGTCGCTCGCGCGCGCGAAGAGCGCGGTGCGCGTGCGCCGCGCGCCGCAGGGCTGGCTGCAGACCTTCAAGACGGTCGGCACCGCCGAGGGCGGCCTGCACACGCGCCATGAATGGGAGCTGCCGGTGGCCGGCGACGCGCTCGAGCTCGACGCGCTGGTGGCGGCCTGCGACGTGCCGGCCGCCGCCGATGCGCTGCGCGCGGCCGCGCCCGCGCTGGTCGCGCTGTTCCGCACCGATTTCGCGCGCACGCTGTGGCGCATCGAGCGCGACGGCACGACGGTCGAGGCCGGGCTCGACCTCGGCGAGATCGTGGCGGTGGTGGACGGCGACACGCGCCGCGCGCCGATCCGCGAGATCGAACTCGAACTGATCGACGGCGACGAAGCGGTGCTGCACACGCTGGCCGCGGAACTCGCCGCGGCGCTGCCGGGCCTCGCGCCGGACGACCAGAGCAAGGCGCAGCGCGGCTACCGGCTGCGCGCGGCCTGAAGTACGGCGCAATTCGTATCGCTCAAATCACGACCCGCATGGCAATCCGTTCCCGTTCCACCGCTTCCCGCGACACGCAGGCGTCGCTGTTCGATGCGCCGGCCGACGCCGCCGAATCGCTCCCGGCGACCGAAGCCACTCGCGCCGCACCCACCGACGCCCTGCCGCTCGCCGCGCAGTTCGACGCGCTGCCCGAAGCCTGGCGCGCGCTGCTCGCGCCGTTCACCGCGAGCGAGGCCTACGCGCCGCTGTGCCGCTTCGTGGACGCCGAGCGCGCGGCCGGCAAGACCGTCTATCCGGCGGACGTGTTCCGCGCGCTGCGCCTGACCTCGCCCGACGAGGTGAAGGTCGTGATCCTCGGCCAGGATCCGTATCACGGCGACGACCGCGGCACGCCGCAGGCGCACGGGCTCGCGTTCTCGGTGCCGCCGGCGGTGCGGCCGCCGCCGTCGCTGCGCAACATCTTCAAGGAGATCGCGGCCAACTTCGGCCACGCGATCCCGAAACACGGCTGTCTCGATTCGTGGGCCCGCCAGGGCGTGCTGCTGCTCAACACCGTGCTGACCGTCGAGCAGGGCGCGGCCGCGAGCCATGCCAGGCGCGGCTGGGAGCGCTGCACCGACACGCTGATCCGCGAGCTGGCCGAGCGCCATCGCGGGCTGGTGTTCATGCTGTGGGGCGCGCACGCGCAGGCCAAGCGCGCGCTGTTCGACGCCGGCGCGCACTGCGTGCTCGAATCGCCGCATCCGTCGCCGCTGTCGGCGCATCGCGGCTTTCTCGGCAACCGCCATTTCGCGCTCGCCAACGCCTACCTGGCCGAGCACGGCGGCACGCCGATCGACTGGCGCCTGCCCGAGCTGGCCGAAACGCTGGCCTGAGCCGTACCCGGTATCCCGCGCCTCAAGCAAGACAGCCCGACCGGCCAGGGCCGATCGGGCTGTCTTTCATTGCGCGAGCGGGAGCGCTCAGGCGGCGGCGATCGCCTCGCGGGCCGATGCCAGGGCTGCCGCTTCCGATTCCGGG
Source organism: Burkholderia sp. (assembly GCA_030151225.1). Taxonomy (GTDB): domain Bacteria; phylum Pseudomonadota; class Gammaproteobacteria; order Burkholderiales; family Burkholderiaceae; genus Burkholderia. The sequence continues at coordinate 14,962 of JASLEG010000221.1, forward strand.
CCCATGTTCAGGCCTTCGGCGTAGATGAATTCCACGTCGGTCATGCCGAGGAAGCCCAGGAAGGTCTTCAGGTACGGCGTCTGCGTGTCGTTCGGCGTGCCGAGGTACTTGCCGCCGCGGGCCGACACCACGTACACCTTCTTGCCCGTGATCAGGCCTTCCGGGCCCGTGGCGGTGTAGCGGAACGTCACGCCGGCGCGCGAGATCCAGTCGAAATAGGTCTTCAGTTGCGAGGAGATGCCGAAGTTGTACAGCGGCGCGGCGATCACCACGACGTCGGCGGCCTTCAGTTCCTCGACCAGCGCGTCGCTCTGCGCGACCAGCGCGTTCTGTTCGGCGCTGCGCTGCTCGGCCGGCGTGAAGAAGGCGCCGAGCACGGCGTCGTCGAGGTGCGGCTGCGCGTTTGCCAGCAGATCGCGCACGACGAGCTTCGCGCCCGGGTTCGACTGCGCCAGCTTGGCGGTCAGTTCGTCGGACAGCAGCGTCGAGCGGGCGCCTTGCGAGCGGGCGGCGGATTTGATTTGCAGGATGGTGGTCATGTCGGGCTCCGTTGGGTTTGCGCCGGGCTGCAGCGCGAGTGGGGCCCATTGTGCGGATCGGCCCCGACATGAAAAAGCGGGCCACCGGCGACGGATCGTTGCAGCAGCGAAACAATCCGCGCCGGTCCCCGCCCCGATCGGCGTGTTATAGCCCGAGCCAGGCGTTCTGCCAGGCGCGCTGCGCGGCGGGCTTGTCGGCCGCGCTCAGGCGGTAGCGCACCACGTCCGGCGCATCGAGGCGCAGCGTGGTGACGCGCAGCTCGTCGCGGCGGAACGCATGCGCGTCGAGCCGGTCGCCCGGCTGGAAGCGCGCGAGCACCGCTTCGAGGTTCGAGCCGGTCACGCGCAGCCCGTCGATCGCGATCAGCACGTCGCCGGCCGACAGCCCGGCGCGGTGCGCGGCACCGCCCTCGTGCACCACCGCCAGCGTGCAGTCGGTGCCGCCGGCTCGCGCACGTGCGCCGATCGACGGCTTCGGATGCGGCCCCGCATCGGGCGTCAGCGTCACGCCGAACGGCGCGAGCAGCTCGGCCAGCGGCAGGTCGCGGGTGCCGGACACGGCCTCGTCGAACAGGCGGCCCAGCTCCACGCCGGTCGCCTCGGCGATCAGCTCGGCCACCTCGTCCTCGCCCACGCCCTTCGGCTGGCCCTCGTAGAAGCCGCGGCCGTAGCGCGTCCAGAGCAGGCGCATCACGTCGTCGAGCGACTTGCGATTGCGGGTGGCGGCGCGGATCGCCAGATCGAACGCGAGCGCGACCAGCGAGCCCTTGGTGTAGTAGCTGACGATCGCGTTCGAGGCGTTCTCGTCCTGCCGGTAATACTTGACCCAGGCGTCGAACGAGCTTTCCGCCACGCTCTGCTTCAGGCGCCCCGCGCCGCGCAGCACGCCGCCGACGGTGCGGCCGAGCGCGGAGAAGTATTCCTCGCGGCTCATCAGGCCGCTGCGCACCAGCATCAGATCGTCGTAATACGAGGTGAAGCCCTCGAACAGCCACAGCAGCGAGGTGTAGTTTTCCTGGCGCAGGTCGTACGGCACGAAGGCGGCCGGCTTGATCCGCTTGACGTTCCAGGTGTGGAAATACTCGTGGCTGCAGAGGCCCAGATAGGTGCGATAGCCCTCGGTCTTCTCGGGGCGGCCCTTCACGGGCAGGTCGGTGCGGTTGCAGATCAGCGCCGTGGAGGCGCGGTGCTCGAGGCCGCCGTAGCCGTCGCTGACGGCCTGGGTCATGAATACGTAGCGCGCCATCGGCGCCTTCTTCGTGCGCGGCTCGAACAGCGCGATCTGTGCCTCGCAGATGCGCTTCAGGTCGCCGCAAAGGCGCTCCATGTCGAGCCGGGCCACGCGGCCCGCGATCACCACGTCGTGCGGCACGCCGTGCGCCTCGAAGGTGGCCAGCGCGAAATCGCCGAGCGTGACGGGGTGATCGATCAGTTCGTCGTAATCGTCGGCCATGTAATCGCCGAAGCCGTGGCGCCTGGTGCCGCGCGCCTCGCGCAGCGCGGTGGCCACGCGCCAGCGGCGCGGCGTCTCGACGGCCGGCTTCGCGATCGTGACCACGCACGGCCGCGACTCCTGCCCTTCCACGGCCAGGAACACGCTCGTGCCGTTGAAGAAGCCGCCGGTGTCGTCCAGATGCGCGGCGCGCACCGACAGGTCCCACGCGTACACGTCGTAGCGCAGCGTCAGCGGGCCGGCCACCGGCGCCGCCTGCCAGCCGTGCTTGTCCACCTTGGCGACGCGCACCTTGCGGCCGGCCTCGTTGAAGGCGCGCAGCGTCACGATGTTGCGCGCGAACTCGCGCACCATGTAGCTGCCCGGAATCCACACCGGCAGCATGACGCGCTGGCCGGCCGGATCGGGCTCGGCAATGGTCAGCGTGACTTCGAACAGGTGGGCGGCGGGATCCTTCGGGACGATCGAATAGCGAATCGGAGTCATCGGCGGGGTCGGCAAGAGGTCGGCGGCCGGTGGGCCGGCCTATGAAAAAAGGCGCCAGACGGATGTCGGCGCCTTTGCGGGTCGAAGCTCAGGCTGCGACGGGCATCACTTGATGCCGGCGAGCGCGCCGTTGAGCTGGTCGGCGGACACGGCGCCCGGCAGGCGCGTGCCGTCCGCGAGGATGATGGTGGGCGTGCCCGTCACGTTCAGGCCGCGGCCGAGCGCGAGATTCTTGTCGAGCGCCGAGGTATCGCAGTTGCCGGCGCCGGTGGGGGCCTGATGGTTCACCATCCAGTTCTCCCAGCTCCTGGCGCGATCGGATGCGCACCAGATCGCCTTCGACTTGACGGTGGAATCGGGCGTCAGCACCGGGTACAGGAAGGTGTAGACGGTGATGTTGTCCATCGACTGCAGCGTCGACTCGAAGCGCTTGCAGTACGGGCAGTTCGGATCGGAGAACACGGCGATCTTGCGCGCGCCGTTGCCCTTCACGTACTTGATCGCGTTGTTCAGCGGCAGGCTCGCGAAATCGACCTTGTTGATCTCGGACATGCGCGCTTCGGTCAGGTTCTTGTGCGACTTGGTGTCGACCAGATCGCCGAGCAGCACGTAGTCGCCATTGGCGTCGCTGTAGATGATCTGCGCACCGAGGTTCACTTCGTAGAGGCCCGGAATCGGCGACTTGGCGATGCTCTTGATCGAGGCGTCGCTGCCCAGGCGCGTCTGCAGCGTGATCTTGAGCTTGTCGGTGGTCTGGTCGGCCTGGGCGGTACAGCCGAGCGTGGCGGCGGCAGTCGCCAGCACGAGTGCGGCGATGCGGACGGTGGTTTTCATTCGATATTCCTTCGGGGTCGGTCGAAGCCTGACCGCTAGTGTACGACGGCGGCCGGCACGCTGTCCGACCGCCCCGGGACGGATTGGTTCGTCTCGAAAAAAGGACGGGCCGGCAGATCCGGCTCCGTGATGCCCCCGATGCCGCGCCGGCGCTCAGCCGAGCGCGGACGCCACCAGCCAGCGCTTCACGAACGGCTGCGCGCCGACCAGCGCCATGCCGGTGTTGCGCACCACCTGGGCCAGCGTGCCGGGCAGCGCGAACAGGCGCTGCAGGCCGTCGGTGGCCACCATCAGCGCGCGGATGTCCTCGCGACGCGAGCGCTCGTAGCGGCGCAGCAGCACCGTGTCGCCGAGATCGCGGAACGCCTCGCGCGAGCCGATCGCGTCGGCCAGCGCAGCCACGTCGCGCAGGCCCAGGTTCATGCCCTGGCCGGCGAGCGGGTGGATCAGGTGCGCGGCGTCGCCCACCAGCGCCACGCGCGGCGCGATCAGCCTGTCGACGGTCTGCAGCGCGAGCGGAAAGCCCTGCGCGGGCGTCACGCAGTCGAGCGTGCCGAGATGGCGGTGCGTGACGCGCTCCACCTCGGCGGCGAGTTGCGCCGGATCGAGCGCGAGCAGCTGATCGGCATGCGCCGTGTGCGCCGACCAGACCAGCGACACGTGGCCGTCGGGCAGCGGCAGCAGCGCCACGATCTCGCCGTCGCGGAACCATTGGTACGCCGTCTCGCGATGCGGCGCCGATGCCTTGAAATTCGCGACCACGCCGGTCTGGCGGTAATCGCGCCGCTTCACGCTCGCGCCCATCTGCGAGCGCACCCACGAATGCGCGCCGTCGGCACCCACCACCAGATCGGCCGAGATCACCGCGCCGTTGTCGAGCGACAGCACCGCCGCGTCCGGATTCAGGTCGAGCCCGTGGGCGCGCGTGTCGAGCCAGCTCAGGTTCGGCTGGAAGCGCAGCGCCGCATCCAGCGCGCGCTCGACCAGCGACGACTCGCCGATCCAAGCGAGCTGCGGCACGGCCGCCTGGAACGCGGAGAAATGCAGCTCGGCCTGCGCGTCGCCGTACACGCGCATGTCGTGCACGGGCGCGAGCCGCGCGTGTTCGAGCGCCTGCCACACGCGCAGGCGTTCGAGCAGCGCCTGGGAACTCGACGACAGCGCGTAGACGCGCGAATCGAACACGGTATCGGCCGCGCGCGGGGCGGCCGGCTGCGCGAGCAGCGCCGTCTTGAGGCCCGCTTGCGTCATCGCGAGCGCCGCGGTCTTGCCGACGAGGCCGCCGCCGACCACGGCGACGTCAAAGGTCTGGGGATGGGCTGTCATGGCGCGCATTATAGCCGGGGCCCCCGCCCGCCAAGGTGTGGCGCACGCGCCGCCGGCTTGCGGGAAATCAGCATCCGTGTGGCGTTCTCCCGACACGGACAAACCCTGCCCGCCCGTGCCCACGCGGCCCGACGCGCCCGTTTCGGCGCCCTTCTCCGATCCGGAACCATTTCATAGGTAACCGCCCGCGCACCGGCACGCGCTCGCGCGGCGCCCAAGCATTACGAACCACACGTTTCCTTACAAACGCATACGGCTTGTCATGCCGGTGGCCGCTACAGTCGGTTCCACGGATGAACACAAGAAGGAGATCCCGCATGAAATTCAAGCGCATTGCCATTCTCGCCTCGCTCGCAGTCCTGCTCGGCAGCACGCTCGGCGGCTGCATCGTCGTCCCGGACGGCGGTGGCGGCTGGCATCACCACCACGACGACTACCGCTATTGATGCGGGTTCGCGCGAGTTCGGGCGATTCCGGCTTGCGTGAAATCGTTCATGGCATGCTATTGTTGATTCGTCGGCCCCGCGCAGCACCGGTGACGGAAGCGACCTCAACCCCCATCTCGAGCATGGCCATGAGCGACGTATACCCCAACCTCACCCAACACGATCGTGTCGAGCTGCTCTGCTGGCTCACGATCGGCAATCTCGGCGCGTTCTACCTGAACGAATCGTGGCCAGCCGCGACGTTCCAGGTGCAGGCGGCGCACAAGTGGCTCGAGCGCCACCACCGCGACGCCGACTGGCTCGCCATCGCCAAGCTCGCCGCCACCGCACTCGACATCGCGCAGAAGCACGCGGGCTTCGTCGAGACGCCGTGGGCGCGCGACGCGGTGGAGGAGATCATCGATTCCGAGGATCTCGACACCCAGTCGCGGCTCGTGAGCCTCGTGATGGACGACTGCCGGGCCGCGCTCGCGGACCGCCGCATCGCCGATTGAGGCGCGGGCCGGAGCCCCGAGGCCGGCGGCCCGATCCCCGCGATCCACCTCTGCTTCATGGCGCGCCGCCCGCGCGCGCATCTTCACGCCGCCCTTCGCGGCATCCGCTTGAAATCCCGCGATCCGAACGCGATACAATTGCCGCTTTCGCGGGCAGCCCTGGCGCGAGAACGCCGGTGCCGTGCGCCGCGTCGTGTCGCCAGCCGCCGGGCCCCGGCTTCGTGCCCGCCCCGGCCGCCGGCGCGCCCCGCGCCCGCACACCCCATCCGAATCTGATCCAGAAAGGTTTTCCATGAGCCTCAAATGCGGCATCGTCGGCCTGCCGAACGTCGGCAAGTCCACCCTGTTCAACGCGCTGACCAAGGCCGGCATCGCCGCCGAGAACTATCCGTTCTGCACGATCGAGCCGAACGTCGGCATCGTCGAGGTGCCCGATGCGCGCCTGAAGGCGATCTCGGCGATCGTGAAGCCCGAGCGGATCGTGCCGGCCGTGGTCGAATTCGTCGACATCGCGGGCCTGGTGGCCGGCGCCAGCAAGGGCGAAGGCCTCGGCAACCAGTTCCTCGCGAACATCCGCGAAACCGACGCGATCACGCACGTGGTGCGCTGCTTCGAGGACGAGAACGTGATCCACGTGGCCGGCCGCGTGAGCCCGCTCGACGACATCGAGGTGATCAACACCGAACTCGCGCTGGCCGACCTCGGCACGGTGGAGAAGGCGCTCGCGCGCTATTCGAAGGCGGCCAAGTCGGGCAACGACAAGGAAGCCGTGAAGCTGGCCGCCGCGCTCGAGAAGGTGCGCGCCCACCTCGACCAGGGCAAGGCCGTGCGCGGCCTCGACCTGTCGGACGACGAACAGGCGGTGCTGAAGCCGTTCTGCCTGATCACGGCCAAGCCGGCGATGTACGTGGCCAACGTGAAGGACGACGGCTTCGAGAACAACCCGCACCTGGAGGCCGTGCGCAAGTACGCCGAGGCCGAGAAGTCGCCGGTGGTGGCCGTGTGCGCGGCGATCGAGGCCGAGATCGCCGACCTCGAGGACGAGGACAAGGAAGCCTTCCTGGCCGACATGGGCATGGACGAGCCGGGCCTGGACCGCGTGATCCGCGCCGGCTTCAAGCTGCTCGGCCTGCAGACCTACTTCACGGCCGGCGTGAAGGAAGTGCGCGCGTGGACGATCCACATCGGCGACACCGCCCCGCAGGCGGCCGGCGTGATCCACACCGACTTCGAGCGCGGCTTCATCCGCGCGCAGACGATCGGCTATGACGACTACATCGCGTACAAGGGCGAACAGGGCGCGAAGGAAGCCGGCAAGATGCGCGCCGAAGGCAAGGAATACGTGGTGCACGACGGCGACGTGATGAACTTCCTGTTCAACGTCTGACGCCGTCCGAGCAGCAACGGCGCCCTCGCGCGCCTCGCACGAACAAGAAAGCCCGCGAACGCTTCGCCGTTCGCGGGCTTTTTCATGGCGCGTCCCCTCAGCGCGAGCGTGCCGCTGCCACGCCACCCGCTCCCGCCGCCGCCCGCCAGCGCCGATTCAGCCACGACGCCACCACCACGCCGAGCGCGAGCACCGCGGTGGCGCCGATCTCGAGCTGGTGCGCGTCCTGCATCGTCATCACTGCCAGCACGGCCACGATGAACACGATCACGAGCCAGGTCAGCCACGGAAACGCCCACATGCGCAGCGGCAGGTCGGCACCTCTGGCGTCGAGCAAGCGACGCATGCGCAGCTGCGAGATCGCGATCACCAGGTACACGAGCAGCGCGATCGCGCCGGAGGTGGCGAGCAGGAAGCCGAACACCTTTTCCGGCATCACGTAGTTCGCGATCACGGTCACGAAGCCGAACGCGGTGGACGCCAGCACGGCCGCGCGCGGCGTGCCGCTGCGGTCGGTGCGGCGCAGCGCGGCGGGCGCGTCGCCGCGCGTGGCCAGCGAGAACATCATGCGCGAGGCGGTGTAGAGCGCGGAATTCAGGCAGCTCGCCACCGACACCAGCACGATCACGTCGATGATCGCCTTCGCGTGCGGGATGCCGATCAGCTCCATCGCGCGCTGATACGAGCCGTGCGAGGCCAGCAGCGGATCGTTCCACGGCACCAGCGCCGCCACCACGAAGATCGAGCCGAGATAGAACAGCGAGATGCGCCAGATCACCGAATTGGTGGCGCGCACGATCTGCTGGCGCGGATTGTCGGCCTCGGCCGCGGCGATCGTCACGATCTCGGTGCCGAGGAACGAGAACATGGTGGTCAGCATCGCCGCGAGCACGGCGCCCAGGCCGTTCGGCACGAAGCCGCCGCGATCGAACAGGCGCGCCGCGCCCGATACGTTCGAACCCGGCAGCAGGCCGAAAATCGCCGCGCCGCCGATGCACAGGAACACCACGATCGCCACCACCTTGATCAGCGCGAACCAGAATTCGAACTCGCCGTAGTTCTTCACCGAGAACAGGTTGGTCACCGTCAGCACCGAGGTGATGCCGAGCGCGAACACCCAGGTGGCCACGCCGGGGAACCAGGTGTTGAGGATGGTGGCGGCCGCGGTGGCCTCGATCGGGATCACCAGCACCCAGAACCACCAGTACAGCCAGCCGATCGAGAAGCCGGCCCAGTGGCCGATCGCGCGGTCGGCATAGGTCGAGAACGAGCCGCTGTCGGGCTGCGCGATCGCCATCTCGCCGAGCATGCGCATCACCAGCACCACCAGCGCGCCGGCCACCGCGTAGGCGATCAGCGCGCCGGGGCCCGCCTCGGCGATCGCGTGGCCCGAGCCGACGAACAGCCCCGCGCCGATCACGCCCGCGATCGACATCATCGTGACGTGCCGCTGCTTGAGGCCGGTGCCGAGGCCCGAGCCCTGAGTGTTTCCTGCCATGTCTCCTCCAGTGTGTGACGGGGCCCGCATGGGATGAACGGACCCGGAGCCGAAAGACCGTTCGCGCGCGTGCAGCCACCCGCCGCGCATGAAGCGCGCGGGCGGCGCAAGCGGGTACGGGGAAGCGGGCGCGAGGCCCGCGAGGCGGATCCGGAATCGGCCGCGCCGGCGGTGCCGGGCATGGCCGCGCGAAACGGCGGCTTTCGGAATGACGCGAGTGTAAGCAAGCGTAGGCCAATTGAATGAGAGCCAATCGCCGCCTTTCGATGGAGCCAATTCGCGCGACGGGTGCCAGGCTCGCGGCCAGCACGCGGCGCGCAGTACAATACGCGGTCCCGCCGCGCAGCTTGCGCGCGGCCTCGCCGCCGGCCCGCCGCGCGGCGCCCTGTCCGGACTGGACCCTCCGCCGCCCGCCTCGAGCGCCCGCGCGGCCGGGGGCAGCCCCAACCTTCACGAGTTCCACTGACGCAAATGGCCCAATACGTATTCACGATGAACCGGGTCGGCAAGATCGTGCCGCCCAAGCGCCAGATCCTCAAAGACATCTCGCTGTCGTTCTTCCCCGGCGCGAAGATCGGCCTGCTCGGCCTGAACGGCTCGGGCAAGTCGACGCTGATCCGCATCATGGCGGGCGTCGACAAGGACATCGAGGGCGAAGCCACGCCGATGCCGAACCTGAACATCGGCTACCTGCCGCAGGAGCCGCAGCTCGATCCGACCAAGACGGTGCGCGAAGCCGTGGAGGAAGGCCTGGGCGACGTGTTCAGCGCGCAGAAGAAGCTCGACGAGATCTACGCGGCCTACGCGGAGCCGGACGCCGACTTCGACGCGCTCGCGGCCGAGCAGGCCAAGTACGAGGCGATCCTGGCCGCCTCGGACGGCGGCAGCCCCGAGCAGCAGATCGAGATCGCGGCCGACGCGCTGCGCCTGCCGGCCTGGGACGCGAAGATCGAGCACCTGTCCGGCGGCGAGAAGCGTCGCGTGGCGCTCTGCAAGCTGCTGCTCGAGAAGCCCGACATGCTGCTGCTCGACGAACCGACCAACCACCTGGACGCGGAATCGGTCGAGTGGCTCGAGCAGTTCCTCACGCGCTTCCCCGGCACCGTGGTGGCCGTCACCCACGATCGCTACTTCCTCGACAACGCGGCCGAGTGGATCCTCGAGCTGGACCGCGGCCACGGCATCCCCTGGAAGGGCAACTACAGCAGCTGGCTCGACCAGAAGGAAGACCGCCTGAAGCAGGAAGAGGCGTCGGAATCGGCGCGCCAGAAGGCGATCAAGAAGGAACTGGAGTGGGTGCGCCAGAATCCGAAGGGCCGTCAGGCGAAATCGAAGGCGCGGATCGCGCGCTTCGAGGAACTGAGCAGCCAGGAATACCAGAAGCGCAACGAAACGCAGGAAATCTTCATTCCGGCGGGCGAGCGCCTCGGCAACGAGGTCATCGAGTTCAAGAACGTCAGCAAGGCTTACGGCGACCGTCTGCTGATCGACGATCTGAGCTTCAAGATCCCGGCCGGCGCGATCGTCGGCATCATCGGCCCGAACGGCGCCGGCAAGTCCACGCTGTTCCGCATGCTGACCGGCAAGGAACAGCCGGATTCGGGCGAGATCGTGCACGGCCCGACCGTCAAGCTCGCCTACGTGGACCAGAGCCGCGACGCGCTCGGCAGCGACAAGACCGTGTTCGAGGAAATCTCGGGCGGCGCCGACGTGCTGACGGTGGGCAAGTACGAAACCCCGTCGCGCGCCTACATCGGCCGCTTCAACTTCAAGGGCGGCGACCAGCAGAAGATCGTCGGCAACCTGTCGGGCGGCGAGCGCGGCCGGCTGCATCTGGCCAAGACGCTGATCGCGGGCGGCAACGTGCTGCTGCTGGACGAACCGTCGAACGACCTCGACGTGGAAACGCTGCGTGCGCTGGAAGACGCGCTGCTCGAATTCGCGGGCTCGGTGATGGTGATCTCGCACGATCGCTGGTTCCTGGACCGGATCGCGACGCACATCCTGGCCTTCGAGGGCGATTCGCAGGTGGTGTTCTTCGACGGCAACTACCAGGAATACGAAGCCGACAAGCGCGCGCGCCTCGGCGAGGAAGCGGCCAAGCCGAAGCGGATCCGCTTCAAGCCGATCACCCGCTGAGCGTCACGGCGGTAAAGGCAAAATCGGAGAAAGGCGGGCGATCGAAAGATCGACCCGCTTTTTTTCATGCCGGCACGCCGAGCTCGCGCAGCCGTGCCTCGGTGGCCGCCACGCCGGTGTGATGGATGCCGTGCCAGCCGAGCGCGCTGGCCGCGGCCGCGTTGGCCGGGTTGTCGTCGATGAACACCAGCTCGTGCGGCGCGATGCCGGGCAGTTGCGCGGCGATGCGCGCGAACATCTCGTGATAGATCGCGGGATCGGGCTTGGCCAGCCCGACGCGGCCCGACACCACCACGTCGCGAAAGCCGCGCAGCACCGCGTAGCGCTCCCACGCGCAAGGGAAGGTTTCGGCGGACCAGTTGGTGAGCCCGAACAGCGGCACGCCGGCCGCCTCGAGCCGCGCCACCAGCGCCACGCCGGCCTCGAAGGTGCCGGCGATCATCTCGGGCCAGCGCGCGTAGAAGGCGCGGATCAGCGCCGCGTGCTCGGGAAACGCGGCGATCTTCTCGGCGGTGGCGGCCTCGATCGGCTGGCCCGCGTCCTAGCGCACCACCCAGTCCATGCCGCACACCTCGGTCAGGAAGCGGCGCCGCTCGGCCGCGTCGGGAATCAGCTGGCGATACAGGTAATCGGGGCTCCAGTCGATCAGCACGCCGCCGAAGTCGAACACCACTGCCTGAATCGCCATGCCGGCTTCCTCGGGTTGGTTGCGGGCCGGACGCGCCGGCCCCGTGCGGGATCGTCAGATCGGCTGCGTGCGCGCCTCGAGCCAGGCCTTCGCGTCGCCGCTCACCAGCGGACCGACGCGCGCCAGCACGCTCGCGTGATAGTCGTTGAGCCAGGCGCGCTCGCCCGCGTCGAGCAGGTCCGTGACCACGCAGCGCGTGTCGATCGGGCACAGCGTGAGCGTCTCGAACGCGAGGAAATCGCCGAACTCGGTCTGGCCGGCCGCGCGGTTCAGCACCAGATTCTCGATGCGCACGCCCCACTGTCCCTGGCGGTACACACCCGGTTCGTTCGAGGTGATCATGCCCTCCTCCATCGCCGTGTACGGCTCGGCCGCGGCGTAGTGCGAGATCACCTGCGGGCCCTCGTGCACGTTCAGGAAGTAGCCCACGCCGTGGCCGGTGCCGTGCCCGTAATCGAGCCCGGCCGCCCACATCGGCGCGCGTGCGATCGCATCGAGCATCGGCGAACGGATGCCGCGGGGGAAGGTGGCGCGCGACAGCGCGATCGTCGCCTTCAGCACGATCGTGAAATCGCGGCGCTGCGCCTCGCTCGGCGTGCCCACCGGCACCACCCGCGTGATGTCGGTGGTGCCGCCCACGAACTGCCCGCCCGAATCGATCAGCAGCAGCCCGTCGCCGGCGATCGTCGCGTGCGATTCGGCGGTGGCGCGGTAATGCGGCATCGCGCCGTTCGCGTTGAAGCCGGCGATGGTCGCGAAGCTCGGCGACACGAAGCCGGGCCGGCGCGCGCGCGCGGCCGTCAGCTCGGTGTCGATGGTGAGCTCGGTGATCGTCTGGTGGCCCAGCGCGGCCTCGAACCACGCGAAGAATTCGGCCAGCGCGGCGCCGTCCTGCTCCATGGTGGCGCGCACGTGGGCGATCTCGGCCGGCGTCTTGCGCGACTTCGCGAAGGTCGACGGGTTGACGGCCTCGATCAGCCGCACCGAGGCGGGCACGGCCTGCAGCGTGCCGAAGGTGATGCGGCGCGGGTCGATTAGCAGCGACGAGCCGGCCGACAGCGCGGCCAGCGCCTCGGCGGCCTGCGCGTAGGGGCGCACGCTCACGCCGTCGGCGGCGAGCGAGGCCTGCAGCGCGGCGTCGAGCTTGCCGTCGATCACGAACAGCTCGACCGCCTGCGGCGTGATCAGCGCGTGCGCGACGAACACCGGGTTGTAGTTGACGTCGGCGCCGCGCAGGTTGAACAGCCAGGCGATGTCGTCGAGCGTCGAGATCGCGTGCGCGTCGGCGCCGCTCGCGCGCATCGCCTCGCGCACCTGGGCCAGCTTGTCGGCGCGGCGCGTCCGCGCGTACGGCGCGACGTGCTCGAACACCGGCGCGACCGGCAGCGCGGGCCGCTCGGGCCAGACCACCTCGAGCAGGTCGAGATCGGTGCGCAGCGTCACGCCACGCGCGGCCAGCGCGGCCGACAGCGCGCGCGCCGCGCCCACCCCGAGCACCGCGCCGTCCACGCCCACCGTGGCGCCGGCCGCCACGTGCTCGGCCAGCCATTCGACGTGCGGCTGGGTCTGCTGGCCGCCCGTCATCTTCATCAGCTCCACGCCGGTGCCGGCCAGCTCGGCGGCGGCCTGCACCCAGTAGCGGCTGTCGACCCAGAGGCCGGCGAAATCGGGCGTCACGACCAGCGTGCCGACCGAGCCGGTGAAGCCCGACAGCCAGCGGCGCGCCTGCCAGTGCTCGGGCAGGTATTCGGACAGATGCGGATCGGCGGACGGCACGAGGGCGGCGGCGAGCCCCTCGCGCGCCATCGCCTCGCGCAGCTGCGCAAGACGGGCGGGGACGGCGGAGGTGTCGGGGTGGCGGGCGTTCATGGTGGATTCCATCCGTGGGGGGTCAGCGGCGGGCAAGCATGGCGGTGGTCAGGGCGACGACGATCAGCGCGGCGATCGCGCAGGCGGGCCATTCGAGCGAGCCGCCATCGAGGAACAGGCCGGTCAGGTTGCCGGCCAGGCGCGCGAGCACCGCGGCCGCCACGCCGACGACGAGCGCCGCGCGCAGGCCGCGCCGCCCGGCGCGCGCCGGATGCAGCCACCAGCCCAGGCCGCCCACGGCTAGGCCCAGCACGACGATTCCAAACCAGTTCATCCAGCGCCCTGTGTATTCGAATGTCCGACTAGTCGCCCCGGCGTGAACGAAACGCGTGTCGTCACGAGGCGGGCGTCGGTGGTCCCCCGGTGTTCGGGATTATAAGAGTGCGGCCGATCGCGGGAGGGCCCCGTGCGTCGCACGAGTTTAAGGGGGCCGTCATTCGCAGCGCAAGCGGCCATAAAGGGCCGGATCAGGAGGCCCGTGCGGGGCGACGTTCTCACCCAACATATGCGCGCGCAAATCCCATTTATCTCAAAAAAGCGTGAAAAATCAGACGCCGACAGGTTGCCAAGCGATCGTTTCGGGCGCATCGTACGCCCCGAAGTTCGCATCGCGCTCCTGCGGCTTGCGGTCGCGCCGCCCCACGGCGGTCAGGGTCTTTCGGCCCGGCGGGGCCGGCACGTGGCGCCCGTCGACGCGGCGCCGAGCCCCGCATGGCGCGGCTCGCGGCGATTTGTCCGATTGCGGCCCGATCGTACGGCCGGGCCAGTCGGACGCCGGCCGGCCTCGACCATGCCGAAAGCGGCAAGACGCTATAATGCGAACCTAAACGATAGCCCCCGGATATGCAGCTCCTCACGATCGGAATCAATCATCACACTGCGCCCGTCGCCCTGCGCGAACGTGTGGCGTTTCCGCTCGAACAGATCAAGCCTGCCCTGTCCACGCTCACCGGCGTCTTCCTGGGGCGTCAGGCGCCGAATGCGCCCGAAGCCGCGATTCTCTCCACCTGCAACCGCACCGAGCTCTACTGCGCCACCGACGACCGCGCCGCGCGCGACGCCGCCGTGCGCTGGCTCGCCGAATTCCACGGCATCGCCGCCGACGAGCTCGCGCCGCACGTGTACACGCTGCCGCAGTCCGAAGCCGTGCGCCACGCGTTCCGCGTCGCCTCGGGGCTCGACTCGATGGTGCTCGGCGAAACGCAGATCGTCGGCCAGATGAAGAACGCGGTGCGCACGGCCACCGAGGCCGGCGCGCTCGGCACCTATCTGAACCAGCTGTTCCAGCGCACCTTCGCGGTGGCCAAGGAAGTGCGCACCACCACCGAGATCGGCGCGCAGTCGGTGTCGATGGCCGCGGCCGCGGTGCGGCTCGCGCAGCGCATCTTCGAGCGCGTGGCCGACCAGAAGGTGCTGTTCATCGGCGCCGGCGAAATGATCGAGCTGTGCGCGACGCACTTCGCCGCACAGGCGCCGCGCGAGCTCGTGATCGCGAACCGCACCGCCGAGCGCGGCGCGAAGCTGGCCGAGCGCTTCGGCGGGCGCGCCATGCCGCTGGCCGATCTGCCGGCGCGCATGCACGAATTCGACATCATCGTGTCCTGCACCGCATCCACGCTGCCGATCATCGGCCTCGGCGCGGTGGAACGCGCGGTGAAGGCGCGCCGCCATCGCCCGATCTTCATGGTCGATCTGGCCGTGCCGCGCGACATCGAGCAGGAAGTCGGCAAGCTCAAGGACGTGTTCCTCTACACCGTCGACGATCTCGGCGCGATCGTGCGCGAAGGCAATGCGTCGCGGCAGGCCGCCGTCGCGCAGGCCGAGGCGATCATCGAAACCCGCGTGCAGCACTTCATGCAGTGGCTCGACACGCGCAGCGTGGTGCCGATCATCCGCCACATGCACACCCAGGCCGACGCGCTGCGTCGCGCCGAAGTCGAGCGCGCGCAGAAGATGCTCGCGCGCGGCGACGATCCGGCCGCCGTGCTCGACGCGCTGTCGCAGGCGCTCACCAACAAGCTGATCCATGGCCCGACCTCGGCGCTCAACCGCACCAGCGGCGTCGAGCGCGAACAGCTGATCGACCTGATGCGCGGCTTCTACGCGCACGGCCCGCGCTCGGACCGTTAGCGCCGCCCTCGCGCGCCTCGCGGCCGCCCGCCGAGCGGGCCCGGCCGCCGCCCTTTCCTTCCATCGATTCCTGCCCGGGAGCGTCGCTCCACATCATGAAAACGAGCATGCAAAGCAAGCTCGACCAGCTGTCCAGCCGGCTGGCCGAACTGAACGAATTGCTGAGTCGCGAGAACGTCACCGCCGACCTCGATCAATATCGCAAGCTCACGCGCGAGCACGCCGAGATCGGCCCGGTGGTCGAGCAGTACGCGCAATGGCGGCTCGCGCACGGCGACGAGGCGACCGCGCAGGAGCTGCTCGCGGATGCGTCGATGCGCGACTTCGCCGAGGAGGAGATCCGCGACGCACGCGAGCGCATGGTGCAGCTCGAGGCGGACCTGCAGAAGATGCTGCTGCCGCGCGACCCCAACGACGAGCGCAACATCTTCGTGGAAATCCGCGCCGGCGCCGGCGGCGACGAATCCGCGCTGTTCGCGGGCGACCTGCTGCGCATGTACCTGCGCTTCGCCGAGCGTCAGCGCTGGCAGGTGGAGATGATGTCGGAGAGCGGCTCGGATCTGGGCGGCTACAAGGAAGTGATCGTGCGCATCGCGGGCCAGGGCGCGTATTCGCGGCTCAAGTTCGAATCGGGCGGCCACCGCGTGCAGCGCGTGCCGGCCACCGAGACGCAGGGCCGCATCCACACCTCGGCCTGCACCGTGGCCGTGATGCCCGAAGCCGACGAGATCGCCGAGGTGCAGATCAATCCGGCCGACCTGCGCATCGACACCTTCCGCGCCTCGGGCGCGGGCGGCCAGCACATCAACAAGACCGATTCGGCGGTGCGCGTCACCCACCTGCCCACCGGCATCGTGGTGGAGTGCCAGGACGATCGCTCGCAGCACAAGAACAAGGATCGCGCGCTGAAGGTGCTGGCCGCGCGCATCAAGGACAAGCAGTATCACGAGCAGCACGCGAAGGAAGCGGCCACGCGCAAGAGCCTGATCGGCTCGGGCGACCGCTCGGAGCGGATCCGCACCTACAACTTCCCGCAGGGGCGGATGACCGACCACCGCATCAACCTCACGCTGTACCGGCTCGAGGCGATCATGGACGGCGATCTCGACGAGATGATCGGCGTGCTCGTGGCCGAGCATCAGGCCGAGCTGCTGGCCTCGCTCGGCGAAGCCGACTGACGCACCGTCGCCCGCCCCGCTTTCCCGATCGCCTTGCCGGAACCACCACGATGAGCGCTTCTCCCACCACCGTCAGCGCGCTGCTGAACGCCTCGCCGCTCGACGCCGTCGACGCGCGCGCGCTGCTCGTGCACGCGCTCGGCTGGAGCCGCACGCAACTGATCACGCGCGGCGACGAACCGCTCGCGGACGACGCCGTGGCGCGCTATCGCGCGCTCGAGGCGCGCCGCGCGGCCGGCGAGCCGGTGGCGCAGCTGGTGGGCTCGCGCGAATTCTTCGGCCTCGCCTTCGACGTGACACCCGACGTGCTGATCCCGCGCCCCGACACGGAAGTGCTGGTGGAGGCCGCGCTCGACGCGATCGACGGCATCGCCTCGCCGGCGGTGCTCGATCTCGGCACCGGCAGCGGCGCGATCGCCGTGGCGATCGCCGCCGAGCGCCCCGACGCGCGCGTGTGGGCGGTCGACCGCTCGGCCGCGGCGCTCGCGGTGGCGCGCGGCAACGCCGCGAAGCT
>JASLEG010000250.1 GCA_030151225.1 Burkholderia sp.
ACGTAGGAATCGGCCGCGCGCGCGGCCTGCGCGGTCAGGATCGCCGGCAGCGGCGCGTAGACGATCCTGGCGCGCCGGGCCGCGCGCCGCGCCGCGTCGTGCGAGGTGGCCACCACGATGAACACGGGCTGGCCGACGAACTGCACCACGCCGTCGGCGAGCACCGGATCGTCGTGGATGATCGGGCCGCAGTCGTTGACGCCGGGGATGTCGTCGGCCGTGAACACGGCCACCACGCCGGGCATGGCGCGCACCGCGTCGAAATCGGCCGACACGATGCGCGCGTGCGCCTCGGTGCTGAGGCCGAGCGCGGCGTGCAGGGTGCCGGCCACCACCGGGATGTCGTCGGTGTAGGTGGCGCGGCCGCTCACGTGCAGGTGCGCCGACTCGTGCGGACGCGAGACATTGACCTGGCGGAATTCGGGATCGAGCAGGAACGGTTCGGCTTGCTGGTTCATGGTGACGTCTCCGTATGCCTGGGGTCAGTTGCCGGCCGGCGCGGCGGCCACGCGGCGCACGTTCAGCGCCTCGGCGGCGAGCGGCGCGTCGGTGCGCGTCTCGAGCCAGAAGCGATAGAGCAGGTTGCGTGCCGCCTCGAGCCGGTAGCCGCTGCTCGCGCGCATGTCGGAGAGCGGCGCGTAATCGCGCTCGAGCGCGTGCATCGCGGCCCGCGCAGTGGCTTCGTGCCACTGCGCGCCGTCGAGCACGGCCTCGGCGTGGCTCGCCCGCTTCGGGGTGGCGGCCATGCCGCCGAAGGCGATGCGCGGCGCGCGGATCGTGTCGCCGTCGAGCACCAACGAGAACGCCGCGCACACGGCCGAGATGTCCGAATCGAAGCGCTTCGAGAGCTTGTAGGTGCGGAACCGGAACGCCGCGCGGCCGCCGGCGCCATCGCCGCCGGCCCGCAACGGCACGCGCAGCGCGGCCACGAACTCGTCGGGCGCCATGTCCTTCTTCTGGTAGGCGAGGTAGAGCGCCTCGAGCGGCAGCTCGCGCGCCGCGTCGGGGCCGCGCAGCACCACGTGCGCGCCGAGCGCGATCAGGCCCGGCATCGAATCGCCGATCGGCGAGCCGTTCGCGACGTTGCCGCCGAGCGTGCCGGCGTTGCGGATCGGCAGCGAGGCGAAGCGCTTCCACATCTCCACCAGTTCGGGATACGACTCGGCCAGCGCCGCGTAGGCGCGCTCGACCGTGACGCCCGCGCCGATCTCGAGCCAGCCGTCGCGCGCCTCGATCGTGCGCAGCGCGGCCACCTGGCCCAGATAGATCACGTCGCCGATGTCGCGCAGCTGCTTGGTGACCCACAGCCCCACGTCGGTGCTGCCGGCCAGCAGGCGCGCCTCGGGGTTCTCGGCGCGCAGCGCGGCCAGCGCATCCAGGCTGCGCGGCGCGTCGAAGCGGCGGCCCGCATGTGCGTAGTGGAAGGTGTCGTCGCGATGCAGCGCGGCCAGCGTCTTCGCCAGCGCGACGCGATCGAGCGGCGCGGCCGGCGCCGGCATCGCGAACATCCGCTCGGCGGCGTCCACGATCGGGCGGTAGCCGGTGCAGCGGCACAGGTTGCCGGTCAACGCGTCGGCGATCGCCTCGCGCGACGGCGCGCCGCCGCCGGCCTGCCGCGTCTGCTCGTACAGCGCCCACATCGACATCACGAAGCCCGGCGTGCAGAAGCCGCACTGCGAGCCGTGGCAGTCGACCATCGCCTGCTGCACCGGATGCAGCGCGCCATCGGGCTGGCGCAGGTCCTCGACCGTGAACAGCGCGCGTCCGTCGAGCGTGGGCAGGAACTGGATGCAGGCGTTGACGGCCTTCAGCGCGACGCCGCCGGCCGCGTCGAGCTCGCCCACCACCACGGTGCAGGCGCCGCAGTCGCCCTCGGCGCAGCCCTCCTTGGTACCGGTGCAATGCGCGTCCTCGCGCAGGTATTGAAGAACGGTGCGGGTCGTGTCGGCGTCGCTGACTTCGCGCGTCGCCTGGCGATGGTGGAAACGGATCGGCTGGCTCATCGTGGGTCGCTGAACTGGAACGGCAGGGAATGCCGGCGCATCGCTGGCGCCGGGTCGATGGTTCGCAAGCTAACACCGCCGAAATTCGCAACCCATAGGCGGAATCGCATGCGCCTCATACTGCCGCACCAATATCCGGGCCGTATCGGGTGCGCGAAACGCACGACAAATGTACGAAGCAGTCCAAGCGCGGCACGACGTTCCGTGCAACAATTCGGGTTTCTACCGAGACGCTGTTCCGTCCCCCGCTGGATCCACCCCATGTCATCCGATTCTGCTTCGACCCCGCAGAGTGGTTTCTCGACCACCTTGCAAATCCTGTCCGTCGTGTCCTTCACCTTCGTCTGTTATCTGACGATTGGCCTGCCGCTGGCGGTGCTGCCGGGCTTCGTGCATGAGGAACTGGGCTTGTCGGCCGTGATCGCGGGGGCCGCGATCAGCGTGCAGTATCTGGCGACGCTCGCGTCGCGACCGCTCGCGGGGCGCTTCGCCGACACGCTGGGCCCGAAGCGCACGGTGTTGCGCGGGCTGCTGGCGAGCGGCGCGAGCGGCGTGCTGCTGCTGATCGCGCTGCTGTTCGTGCGCTGGCCGGCCGTGAGCCTCACGCTGCTGGTGGCGAGCCGGCTGATGCTCGGCGTCGGCGAGAGCCTGTGCGGCACGGGGGCGATTCTGTGGGGGATCGGTCGGGTCGGCGTCGCCAACAACGCGCGCGTGATTTCCTGGAACGGCATCGCCACCTACGGCGCGCTCGCCATCGGCGCGCCGGTGGGCGTGGCGATCGCGCATACGGTCAATCCGGCGCTGCTGGCCGTGCTGATGGTCGCGCTCGCGGCGCTCGGCTACGGGTTCGCGCTGCGTCTGGCCCCGGTGCCGCTGGTGCACGGCGAGCGCATGTCGTACGCGAGCGTATTCACGCGGGTGCTGCCGCACGGGCTCGGCCTCGCGCTCGGCTCGGCAGGCTTCGGCTCGATCTCCACCTTCATCACGCTGTACTACGCGGCGCGCCACTGGCCCAACGCGGCGCTCTCGCTGACCGTGTTCGGCCTGCTGTTCATCGGCTCGCGCCTGCTGTTCGGCAACACCATCAAGAATTACGGCGGCTTCCGCGTGGCGATCGCCTCGCTGGTGGTGGAGTGCCTGGGGCTGCTGCTGCTGTGGCTCGCGCCCACGCCGCACGTGGCGCTGGCCGGCGCGGCGCTGACCGGCTTCGGCTTCGCGCTGGTGTTCCCGGCGCTCGGCGTCGAGGCCGTGGCACTGGTGCCCCCGGCGAGCCGCGGCGCGGCGCTGTCCGCGTACTCGGTGTTTCTGGACCTGTCGCTCGGCATCACCGGGCCGCTGGCCGGCTACGTGGCCGGCGAATTCGGCTATGCGCAGGTGTTCCTGTTCGCCGCGGTGGCCGCGGCGGCCGGCGTGGGCATCTCGGTCATGCTGTATCGCCAGCCGCGCGCCGGCACGCGAAGCGGCGCGGCGGCCTGAGCCGCCGCCGGGTTCGCAGCCCGGCTCACAGCCGCTTCGACAGCCCCTGCTCGAGCGCGGCCACCCCGCCCGACAGATCCACCGGCACGTCCAGATCCACGAGCGTGCGCCCGAACGCGTGCAGCGTGCGGAACAGGTTGTGTTCGCGGCACTGCTCGCCCATCTGGCCGATCCGCACGATCGGCGGCCCGAACGAGCCCGAAATCTCGACCTGGTGATGCTTCGAGATGTGGCCGCAGATGATGCCGGGCGTGAGCCCTTCCGGCACACGGATGCCGACCACCGAATTGAGCCGGCACGATTCCGGCGCGTACAGCTCGAGCCCCATCGCGCTCACGCCGGCCTGCAGCGCCAGCGAGCAGCGCTGGTGGCGCGCGTAGCGGCTCTCGAGCGTTTCCTGGCAGACCAGGCGCAGCGCCTCGTGCAGCGCGAGCACGCCCGACACCGGCGCCGTGTAGTGATAACCGGCGTTGTGCCAGAAATTCTCGGCCAGCGACATGTCCAGGCACCAGTGCGCGTTCGGCTCGGGCCGCGCCTTCATGCGAGCCCAGGCCGCGTCCGAGAACGCGATCAGCGACACGCCGGGAATCGACGACAGGCCCTTCTGCCCGCCCGTGATCACCGCGTCGATACCCCATGCGTCCATCTCGAGCGGCATCGTGGACAGCGTGCACACCGCGTCCACCACCACCAGCGCGCCAGCCGCCTTGGCGAGCGCCGCGATCTCCTTCAGGTTGCGGTTCCACACCGTGTTCGAGGTCTCGCCGTGCACGATCGTGACCACCTCGGGCCGCTCGCGCGCGATCGCCTCGGCCACGGCCTCGAGGCTCGCCGCCTCGCGATCCGGCACGTCGAGATAGGCGAGATCGGCGCCGACGCGCACCGCCATCTCGGCCATCCGCGCGCTGAAGAAGCCGTTGCGGATCGCCAGCACGCGCGTGCCGCGCCAGGCCAGGTTCGACATCGCCATTTCCATCGCGGCCGAGCCGGGGCCGGCCACGCCGAGCACCCACTTCGAGCGGGTCTGGAACACGTAGCGCGCCATCTCCTTCACCTGCTCGATGATCTTCGCCATCGTGGCGCCGAGATGGTTGATCACGATCGCATTCGCCTTGGCCACCGGGGCCGGGATCGGCACGGGGCCGGCCCCCATCATCAGCAGCGGTTCCTCGGGGAGGATCGCGTCGAGCGGCACCACGACGGGACACGGGATCGGCGAATGGTCGATATGGGACATGAGCGGTAGGGACGGGAACGTTGAAACAGGGTGCGTGCGCACGGAACCGATGATCATTCCGCGAACCACGCCGGCGCGCAAGGCCCGGCGAGGCCGCAGGCGGCCCGAGACTGTACCGGTCGCGAACGCGGCGCGTGTCAGCCGACGCGGTGAAGCACGCGTCCGTTGTCGGCCGGTATGGTTTTCCGATTGCCGGCAGGCAATGCCGGACATATTTACTTTAAAACCCGAACATTGCATTTCCGACGCGACGATTCAGTGATTTCCTTTCGACTTGTTTTTCAAATTCAGACTATTCTGAAATCCCCGGCATCAGATGATCCGGAAAAATACGGTGCATCACGGCAATCCGGGACAAGTCTAAATAATCAATATCAATCAATAACTTAAAGATTTTTCTCGGCTCATTATCGGCGCCGACCACCTCTCGACCTGTTAAAAATACCGGCAAAACTTCCCGATTAATCGGTTGACTGCGTTGGCGATCTTATTGAACAATTTACCGCGCCGTGCGTATAACAACATTCATGCACAGCAAGATGGCTGATCCGGCGGTACGCAGCGGGCCACGACACGGCAAAGCGCACCAGCACAATCAATCGAACGGGCCGACAAAGCTATGAATCAGATCCAAACCATGAGGGTGTTCGTCTGTGTCGCCGAGCTGCAGAGCTTCCGGCAGGCCGCGCGCAAGCTCGGCGTGTCGAATGCGCTCGTCACGCGATCGATCGCGATGCTCGAAACGCATCTGAACACCCGACTCATCCATCGCACCACGCGCAACCTCTCGCTGACCGAAGCCGGCACGCGCTACCTCGACGGCTGCCGCGCGCTGCTCGAGGAGTTCGACCATCTCGAGGCCTCGGTCGCGCACACGATCCGCGAGCCGGTCGGCACCTTGCGCATCGTGGTGTCGGGCGCGCTGTCGCCGCAGCGGCTCACCCCGCTGGTCGACGGCTTTCGCCGCCAGTACCCGAAGGTGCGCGTGCAACTGACCATCTCGAACGGTCCGGTCGAGGCGCTCGACACCTCGTACGACGCCGCGATCGTGGCCGGCCGCAAGGCCGACGACGGCGCCGCGCTGGTCGCCCACGCGCTCGCGCCCGATCCCTTCGTGGCGGTGGCCTCGCCGGCCTACATCGAGCAGCGCGGCGAGCCGCATCGTCCCGACGAGCTCGCGCGGCACGCCGCCGTCTCGCTACCGCTCGAGGCGCACGGCTTCGCGTGGCGCTTCATCGACGCCGGCAGCTTCGCGCACCTCGTCACGCTGCAGCCGAGCTACACGATCAACGACGCCTGGCTCGTGCGCGCCGCGGTGCTGGCCGGCTCCGGCATCGCGATCCTGCCCGAGAGCTTCGTGGCCGACGCGATCTCGCGCGGCGAGCTGGTGCGGCTGCTCGGCGATTTCCGGATCGACGATCCCGATGCGCAACTGGCCGTGGTCTATCCGAACCGCCAGTTCGTGCCGGCCCGCACCCGCAGCTTCGTCGAGCACGCGCTGTATCACTTCGGCGCGCGCTCGAACGGCCGCTACGGCTACGTGCACGACGCGGTGGGCGATCGCGGCGACGTCGTCACCGGCCTGCAGTAAGCACGCCGCGCGGGGATGCCGGGTGCCGGGGGGCACGCGGCGCTCCCGCCACCGCGCGAGCGCACCGGGCCCGCGCCCGGAATCTGTTAAGGTGCCGGCTTCGGCCGCCTGCTCCAGGCGGCCCAGCAGCCCCGGCCCCTCCCCATGCGTTTCGACGACTCCGCGATTGCCGCCGTGTATCGGGCGATTTTCGAGCGGCGCGACATGCGCCACTTCACCTCCGAGCCCGTCGACCCGGCCGTGCTCGCGCGGCTGATCCGTGCCGCCCATCACGCGCCCAGCGTCGGCTTCATGCAGCCGTGGCGATTCATCCGCGTGACCGACCGCGCGCTGCGCGAGCGCATTCACGGCATCGTCGAGGCGGAGCGCTGCGCCACCGCCGACGCGCTCGGCGAGCGTCAGGACGAATTCATGCGGCTCAAGGTGGAAGGCATCCGCGAATGCGGCGAGATCCTCGTGGTCGCGCTCGGCGACGACCGCGAACGCCACGTGTTCGGCCGCCGCACCCTGCCCGAGATGGACCTGGCCTCGGCCGCCTGCGCGATCCAGAACATGTGGCTCGCCGCCCGTGCCGAGGGGCTCGGCATGGGCTGGGTGTCGCTGTTCGACGTCGAGGCGCTGCGCGTGCTGCTCGGCATGCCCGACGGCGCCAAGCCGATCGCCGTGCTCTGCATCGGCCATGTCGACGCATTCTATGCGCGGCCGATGCTCGAGGAAGCCCAATGGGCCGAGCGCCTGCCGGTGGAGGACTGCCTGTTCGAAAACGGCTGGGCGTGCCCGCCCGCGCCGCTGTCGCCGGCGGACTGAATCCGGCCCCGCGTCGCCACGGCGCAACAGTCGATCACACCCCACTTATACGGGTTTTTACCGAGATAGAATCGGCACCGTCTCCTGCCCGGTCACCCGCGCGCCGCATCCCGCGCCGCCAGAACCGCGCGCCTTCCCGGAAGTGCCTCCGATGCCGTTACCCCTGTTCGCCCTCGCCATCGCCGCGTTTGGTATCGGTACCACCGAATTCGTGATCATGGGCCTGCTGCCCAACGTCGCGCTCGATCTGGGCGTGTCGATCCCGGCCGCCGGCCTGCTCGTGTCGGGCTACGCGCTCGGCGTCACGATCGGCGCACCGATCCTCGCCATCGTCACCGCGAAGATGCCGCGCCGCCGCGCGCTGCTGGGCCTGATCGGCGTGTTCATTGCCGGCAACCTGCTGTGCGCGATCGCGCCCGGCTACGGCCTGCTGATGGCCGCGCGCGTGGTGACGGCGTTCTGCCACGGCGCCTTCTTCGGCATCGGCTCGGTGGTGGCCAGCAGCCTGGTGGCGCCGAACCGCCGCGCGCAGGCGATCGCGCTGATGTTCACGGGCCTCACGCTTGCCAACGTGCTGGGCGTGCCGCTCGGCACCGCGCTCGGTCAGGCCTTCGGCTGGCGCTCCACGTTCTGGGCGGTGACCGGCATCGGCGTGCTCGCGGCCGCCGCGCTCGTGCTGTGCCTGCCGAAGCATCTCGAGATGCCGCAGACCAGCATCGCGCGCGAATTCCGCGTGATGCGCAACCCGCAGGTGCTGATGGTGCTCGGCATCAGCGTGCTCGCCTCGGCCAGCCTGTTCTCGGTGTTCACCTACATCACGCCGATCCTCGAGGACGTCACCCACTTCTCGCCGCACGAGGTCACGCTGGTGCTGCTGCTGTTCGGCCTCGGCCTGACCGTGGGCGGCACGCTCGGCGGCAAGCTGGCCGACTGGCGCCGGATGCCCTCGCTGATCGCCACGCTCGCGCTGATCGGGCTGGTGCAGGTGGTGTTCGGCGGCACGCTGCAGATGCCGCCCCCCCTGCTCGTGACGATCTTCCTGTGGGGCGTGCTGGCGTTCGCGATCGTGCCGATCGCGCAGATCATGATCGTCGACCGCGCGAGCGAGGCGCCGAACCTCGCCTCCACGCTGAATCAGGGCGCCTTCAACCTCGGCAACGCCACCGGCGCCTGGCTCGGCGGCATCGCGATCGGCGCGGGCATGCCGCTCACGCAGCTGCCGTGGGTGGGCGTGACGATGGCGCTCGGCGCGCTCGCGCTGACGCTGTGGTCCGCCGCGCTCGAGCGGCGGCCGTTCGCGGGGCCGTCGACGCTGGCGTGAAGCCTGCCGCGCATTTTCCACCGGGCCCGCGTGGCCCGGATCGCACGGCCGGTGTAGCATCTCGGCCGATGAAAGCGATCCTCACCCGCGATTTCCTGGCGCTGATCCTGAGCGTGGCCGTGGTCGGCCTCGGCACCGGCGCCACCCTGCCCCTCACCGCGCTCGCGCTGACCGAGGCGGGCCACGGCACCGGCGTGGTCGGCATGCTGACGGCCGCGCAGGCCGGCGGCGGGCTCGCGATCGTGCCGTTCGTGACCCGGCTCACGCGCCGCTACGGCGCGCGCGAGGCGATCGTCGCGGCGGTCCTGGTGGTGGCCGCGGCCACCGCGGCGATGCAGGTCACCGCGAACCTGGTCGCCTGGGGCCTGCTGCGCGCGCTGTGCGGCGCGGCACTGATGCTGCTGTTCACGATCGGCGAGGCCTGGGTCAACGAACTCGCCGACGATGCCACGCGCGGCCGCGTCGTGGCGATCTACGCCACCAACTTCACGCTGTTCCAGATGGCCGGACCGGTGCTCGTGAGCCGCATCGCCGGACTCGACCGCACGCGCTTCGCGCTGTGCGGCGCGCTGTTCCTGCTCGCGCTGCCCACACTCGCGGCGATCCGCCGGCCTCCCGGCGGGGGCGAACCGCATCGAGAGGAACACCACGATCACTGGCTGCGCGTGCTGCCGCTGATGCCGGCCCTGATCGTCGGCACCGCGTTCTTCGCGCTGTTCGACACGCTGGCGCTGTCGCTGCTGCCGATCTACGCGATCGAGCGCGGCGTGGCGAGCGGCGTGGCCGTGCTGCTCGCCTCGATCACGCTGCTCGGCGACACCACCATGCAATTCCCGATTGGCTGGCTCGCCGACCGACTCGGTCGCGCCCGCGTGCATCTCGGCGCGGGGCTCGCGGTCACGCTGCTGCTGCCGCTGGTGCCGTTCGCGGTCACCGATCCGTGGCTCGGCTGGCCGCTGCTGTTCGTGATCGGCGCCGCGGCCGGCAGCACCTACACGCTGTCGATCGTGGCCTGCGGCGAGCGCTTTCGCGGCGCGGCGCTGGTCACGGCCAGCTCGCTCGTGTCGGCCTCGTGGAGCGTGGCGAGCTTCGGCGGCCCGATCGTGGCCGGCTCGCTGATGAACGCATTCGGCGGCGACGCGCTGATCGGCGTGATGGTGGCCGCCTCGCTCGCGTTCGTGATCGCGGCGCTGTGGGAGCGACGGCGCACGCCGTCGGCCGATCAGGCCACCTGACGCGCCTGCGGGCCGCCGCGACCGCGCGTGGCCGCACCGAGCCCGAGCACGAACAGCGCCGAGGCCAGCACCGGCAGCGCCGCCGCATGGAACAGCGCGACATTGCTCCAGTTCAGCGCGATCAGCTGGCCGCCCACGAGCGGCCCCAGCACCGAGCCGATCCGGCCGATCCCGAGGCTCCAGCCGATGCCGGTCGAGCGCAGCGCGGTGGGATAGTACTGGCCGGCCAGCGCGTTGACGGCCGGCTGGCCGCCCACCACGCAGAAGCCGCCCGCGAACACGGCCAGCAGCAGCCACGGCAGCGAGCCGGCCGCCACGCCGATCGCACCCACCGCCAGCGCGGCGCACGCGAAGCACACGAACAGCACGCGCACGAAGCCGTGGCGCTCGATGAAGCCGCCGAGCAGCAGCGTGCCGATCACGCCACCCGTCTGCAGCACGGTACCGACCAGCACGGCCGTGGATGCGCCGTAGCCGGCCGCGTGCAGCACCGTGGGCAGCCAGTTCGAGAGGAAGTACAGATCGATCAGGTTCATGAAGCTGATCGCCCACAGCAGCAGCGTGACGGGCAGGCGCCCGGCGCGGAACAGCTCGGCCACCGGCGCGCCGTCGGCGGCCGGTTCGCGCACCACCAGCCGCGTGTCGAGCCCGATCGGCAGTTGCGGCGCGAACGCGGCGAGCCAGGCCCGGGCACGCGCCACGCGCCCCTTCAGCACCAGGAACTGCAGCGATTCGGGCAGCCACGCCAGCATCGCGAGCGCGAGCACCAGCGGCACCGCGCCGCCGGTGTAGAACACGGCGCGCCAGCCGAACGACGGGATCAGCGCCGCGCTGACGAAGCCGCCGAGCGCCGCGCCGAGCGTGAAGCCGCAGGACACGAACATCATGCGCCGCACCCGATGCGCGGCCGGGCTGAACTCGCCCACCAGCGCCATCGCGTTCGGCATGATGCAGCCGAGCCCGAGCCCGGTCACGAAGCGCAGGCCGATCAGCGCGGGAATGGTGGTGACGAACGGCGTGGCCAGCATGGTCAGCGCGAAGAACAGCGTGCCGCCGATCAGCACCGGCCGCCGGCCGATCCGGTCGGCCAGCACCGACAGCCCGAGCGCGCCGATCAGCATGCCGAACAGACTCGCGCTGAATACCGGTCCGAGCGCCGATTTCGCGACGCCCCACTCGGCGATCACGCTGGGCGCGACGTAGCCCATCGCCTGCGCGTCGAAGCCGTCGATCACCAGGCAGGCGCCGCACAGCACCAGCAGCATCGCGTGAAAGGCGGGCCGGTGCGTCTCGTCGAGCACGCGCTCGACCTCGAGCACCGCCGCGCCGGCCTCGGCCGGGCTTGCCTGCGGCGCGCTCATCGCGTGCTCCCTGAAACGATGTTTCGGAGATAGCGCGGCGGCGGAAGGATCGGGATCGGGGACAGGAATGGCATCGAGGGCGGCTCCGGTTCGGCGACGGGCGCACCACGGCCCGGCGGCGGCTCGTGGGCGCGCGCAAGGCGGGATAAGAAGAAGGTGCCGGCGCGTCGAGCGTTACGAATAGTAAAACCAATTATGGATATCGTAATCGCCGTATACCCTGAGTCGCCGATCCGGGCCGATATCCATATGAGCAAAACGGTGAAACGCGTATCGTGCCCGCTGCTACTATGCTTGAGGTAATCCGGCTGCACGACGGCCGTTCGCCCACCCGACGAATCCATGATCCCGCCCACCATCCCCGAACTGGTCGACCGAGCCGGCAAGCTGCCCTATCTGCGCGAGCATATCGCCCTGGCCGCGGAGGGCGAGCTGGCCGTGGCGCGCCTGCACGAGCTGACGCTCGGCAGTGCCTATCAACCGATCTACGACGTGACGATGCCGGGCGCGCCGCAATCCTCCTCGCTGGCCGACGCGATCGAACGCTACGGCGACGAACTCGGCTTCCAGGCGGTGCTGCGCGCGGACGGCGCGCCCTTCGACCCGTTCGAGGCGCTCACCGACGATCCGACGCTGGTAGCGGTGGACCGGCTCTCGCGGGCGCTGCACGCGATCAACTTCTTCGGCGCGCAGCGCCACGGGCTGCTGTTCCTGCGCGTGCACGAGCGGCTGCTCAAGAGCGTCAAGTACGATCACGGCAAGCATTTTTCCTCGGTGCTGCGCCACTTCGGCCTGAGCCCCGAGCGCATCGTGATCGAGTTGCCGGCCGCCGCGGTCGCGCACAAGACCTTCCTCGGCTACCTGACCAAGAGCTACCAGCATCACGGCTTCAAGGTCGCCGACAAGCTGCCGGATCCGGGCCGCATCCTGGCCGTCGAATCGGAGATGGCCAGCCCCGACTACATCAAGATGGATGCCGCGATCGCCTTGCGCGACGGCATGGTCAAGGCCCTGGTGGGTTACGCGCAGCGCGTGAAGATCCCGATCATCTTCGACCAGGTGGCCGACGAGACGCAGTTCTCGCTGCTGCGCCAGTACGACGTGCGGCTCATGCAGGGCCCGGTGTTCGCGCAGCCGGCGCACGTTTGACTTGAGCGACGCCGCGGCGGGCGCACCGCTCGCGCCGAGATGAACACCGGCCGGCCTCAGCCTGGCTCGCCCAGTCGTTGCGCGAGCGCGCGCAGCTTCGGGCCGATGCGCCTGCGAAACACCTCCTCCCCCATCGACGACGCCGGCCCGCTGCAGCTGAGGATCAGCCAGCGCCGCTCGCGCGGTTCGCGGTAAGGCACGGCCACCGCGTTGACGTCGTCGTGCCAGTCGCGGAACGAATAACAGCAGCCCTCGCTCGCGTAGTCGGCCAGCGCGCGCTCGGCCGCGGCCACGCGCGCGG
>JASLEG010000020.1 GCA_030151225.1 Burkholderia sp.
GGCCGGCCGACCTGTTCCTCGTCGCGCACGGCAACGCCGACGTGCCGCTGCCGCGCGCCGTGCACCTCGCGCGCGCCTGCACCGCGGCCGACGGCATCGGCGCCTACACGCTCGATTACGACGCGCACGGCATGCTGCTGCGGCGCACCCGGGCCGGCCTGCTGCGGGCCGGCACCCGACTCCACATCGGCTGGCTGCGCTGCGGCGCGGCGGCCCCCAACGAGATGGTGACCCATGTCGAACCCTAGAAGGACGGCACTCGCCGCCGCCGGCGTGATCGTGCTGGCCGCCGGCGGCGTGGCCGTCGCCTATGCCTGCGGGATGTTCTTTCCGATGCAGCTGCTCGACGATCGCGCCGCCACGCTGGCCGGCACGCCGTCGAATTCGTTCGCCTACGAGGCCTCGCATCTGGTGCCGCTCGACAGCGTGCCGAAGCTGCCGGCGCCCGCCTCGCTCGGCGGCGATGCGGCCACGCTCGATACCGACGCCGTGCTGCGCAAGGGGCTGTCCGCGCCGCAACTGGCCACGCTCGCGCGCATGGCGCAGGCGGCCGACGGCGACGCGGCCCGTGCGCTCGGCGAGGGGCTGCCGGAAGCGCAGCGGCTGGAGGCGGCAGCGAGCGTCGATCTGGCGCTGGCCGGGCAGGCGTGCGAGACGGCGGCGGACGGCGCGGCGGCTTCCGGGGCAGCGGCGGCGTCGGCGGCATCGGTCGCGCAGGCCGCGTCGGCGGCAAGCAGCGCATCCCCGGCCAGCGCCACCCGCGTCACCCAGCCTGCCTGCGCCGACCCCGATGCCGCCATGCACCGCGCCGTCGCGCGGCTCGAGGCCGTGCTGGCGTTGCCGCCCGCGCAGAGCGCCCAGGTCGGCCCGATCGCCGCCGATCAGCTCGCGCAGCTGGCGAGCGGGTCGCAGCTGCAATGCGGCGCCGGGGTGCCGGCGGCGACCTGCGCTACCTCGATCGCCGCCGCCCATCGCGCCTACGCGCGGATCCGCGCCGTGACTGCGCGCGGTGCCCCCGATCCGCTCGGCCTCGCCGTCGCGAGCTATGGCGACGAGGCCTTGCTCGACCTGCGCGACGCCGGGACCGGCGAGGCCTGCAACTGGCTCAGCTTCGTCAATGCCACCGCCTGCGCCGCCGCGATTCCGGCGCCCGCGCTGAAGCGCGCGATCGGGCTCTACGCGCAGCAGGCCGCGCACGGCTCGAACACCGGCCTCGAATCGCTGGCCTTCATCGCGGGCTGGGCGCTCGGCGACACGCATCGCGCCGCCGCGCTGATCGACGATGCCGTGGCCCAGCGGCTGCTGGTCGGCTATGCGCTCGCGCGGGTCGGCGACGTGGTGGCGGGCGACCCGGCCAGCACCAGCGAATACCGCGGCGAATGGGACAACACGGTCGGGCCGTCGGGCTTCCCCGATGCGGCCCGCGGCGCGAAGAACACCACGCCGAATCCGCAGCTCGCGGCGCTGACCGAGGCGATCCGCGCACGCGGCCTCACGCACGTCGGCCGCACCGATCAGCTGGCCGCACTGGCCTATCGCGTGGGCCGCTACGACCTCGCCGCGACGCTGCTCGACGGGCAGCAGAGCGCGCTCGCGCACTGGGTGCGCGCGAAGCTGGCGCTGCGTCGCGGCGATACCGCCGAGGCGCTGCGCGAGTACGCGGCCGCGGCGCAGGCGTTCCCGGGCAAGGACCCGAGCCTCGACGCGGCGAGCGCGCAACTCGTGAACGGCGAGCGCGGCGTGCTGACGCTCTCGCGCGGGCAGTACGTCGAGGCGATGGGCTTGTTCTATGCCGCCGCGAACGCCGATACCGGCGTGGATGGTTACAACATCAACTACGCCGGCGACCTCGCCTACCTGGCCGAGCGCGTGCTGAGCACCGACGAGCTGAAGACCTTCGTCGACGCGCATGCGAGCGCCTCGCCGGCACCGGCGCCCACGCTCGATACGGCCGCGCAGTTGCCGCCGCTCACCACGGCCGACACGCTGCGCTACCTGCTGGCGCGGCGGCTGGTGCGCGATGGCCGCATCGACGAGTCGCTGCCGTATTTCCCGCGGGACGGCGACCCGCGCTACAACGTCGTGAACTACGACGCCGGCAACAAGCCGCAGGTGCGGCCGAGCACGCTGCGCGCGCTCGCGAAGCGCTACGGCGAGCTGCTGCACACGGCGCAGCACGCGTGGTTCGACACCACGCGCGCGCAGGCGTGGTTCGAGGCCGCGACGCTCGCGAAGCGGCAGGGCATGGAGCTGATGGGCTACGAGCAGGAGCCCGACTACACCGACGTCGGCGGTTCGCAGTCGGGCGGCTCGGGCCGCAACCGCACGGACCTGTACGCCGATTACGCGAACCGCGATCCGAATGCGCCGCCGGGCGCGCCGGTGCCGATGGACACCCCGGCCGAGCGCGTGAAGGCGGCGCTGCCGGGCCCGCTCGTGACCGACGGGGAACGCACGCGCTACGTGGCGAGCGAAAGCCGGCCGTATCGGCGCTTCCACTATCGCGCCCTCGCCGCCGACGACATCCAGCACGCCGCCGATCTGCTGCCGCCGCGCTCGCAGGCCTACGCGGCCGTGCTGTGCCAGGGCACCGAATGGATCGCCAACGACGATCCCGCACGCGCCCGGCATTTCTACGAGCAGTATGTGGCGCACGGCGCCTACGTCGATTTCGGTCCGGCGCCGTTCGGTGTGCAGTGCGTGGCGCCCGATTTCCACGGCGCGCGCGTGTTCCATTGGGTGCAGGCGCGTCGTGCCGTCGTGCAGGCGGTGCGCGCCCACCGCAAACGGGCGATGGCGGTCGGCGCGGCGCTGGTGCTGCTGATCGCGGGCGGCGTGGCGTGGTGGGTGCGGCGTCGGGCCAGGCGGGCCGAGTGACGAGTGACGGCCGGCTCGCCTGGTGAACGAAGCCCAGCGCGATCAGGGCGATGACGAGCACGATCGCGACGAAGATGGCGAGCGTGCCGAGGATCATGCGCCGGCAGATCGCCGCCCGTCTCGCCGGGCCGTTTTCGCGGCGGCCCGGGACGATGCAGGCCACCGTCATCACCACGATGGCGATCGGGCGGATGGTCTGGGCGAGCGTGTGCAGGGGCGTCATGATGTGCGTTCGCTCGAGGGCCCCGGATCGGTCCGGGTTGCCGGTATCTGCAACGGATGTCGGCACCCGCGCGGCGCCGCCTGAGCGGTGCGCGAAGCTTGCGTTTTCCTGCTGCATGCCGAATGCGTCACGCCGCGACGGGCTCCTTCCTTACGATGCGTAAACCGCTCAAGTCGGCACGGGCGCTGCCGATATAGCAGGCGCATCGCAGGCATGCGAGGGGCGGCGGGGGTCGTCGTTCGCGCGGGATTGCCGGCGACGCGAGAGAGCGCGAGCACGCGTCAATCCAAAACGAGAATCGACAACAATGAACAAGCAGGTCAGGCTGGGCGCCATGAGCGGGGTGGCCGTCGCGGTGATGTTGATGAGCGGCTGCGCCGCCATCGTCGGGGGCATGCATCAGCCCGTCGCCGTTTCCATGCAGACGGGCGATGGCGATCCGATCGACGGAGCGAATTGCAGGCTGCAGAATTCGAAAGGCACGTGGTACGTCACCACGCCCGGATCGGTCACGATCCACCGCGGTCACGACAACCTGCGCGTGTCGTGCAGCAAGCCGACCACCGGCGCGGGCGAGATGACCCAGCGATCGACCGTGAGCGGCTGGGTATTCGGCAATCTGGTACTGGGCGGCCTGATCGGGCTCATCGTCGATCTCGGCACCGATGCCGGCTTCAATTACCCCGACAGCTTGCTGGTGGTCCAGACCACCAGCAAGCCCGACCACAGTCTCGACGCTTTGCCGGGCGCACCGGCCGATGCGCTGGCGAGTCGCAGCGATGCACCGGCCTCGGCCGCCACCGCGACCACTGCGCCGTCGCCCGCCGGCACGATCCCCCCCGGTCCCGACCTGACCGCCGCACGCGGCCCGGCCGGGCTCGCGCACGCCCGGGGCGAGGTCGCGCAGGCGCCGTTGCCGCCTGCACCGCAGCCCGCGCCCTCGGCGGCCACGAACTGGAGCGTGCCGGTGACGTACGACACCGGCAACGACACCCCGGCGCTGCCGCCGGTGCGACGCAGCGTGACGGGCGGCCCGCAGGGCGGCATGCCGGTGATGGTGGCCGCCCACGCGGACGCCGACGCGATCTGCAAGACGAGCGGCCTGTCGCCGCAAGTGCAGATCATCGAGCCGTCGGCGCATGGCGAGATCGGCATCTTCAGCGGCCAGTTCGACGCGCCCGATGCGGAATCCGCCGCGGTGTGCCCCGGCGGCAAGCTGTTCGGCACGCAGATCTTCTACAAGCCGGCTTCCGATTACCACGGTGCCGATCGCCTGCGCTACGTGGTGGTCACCGCCAAGGGGCGCTTCACGCGCGAAGTGGACATCGACGTCCAGTGATCGCGGCGGGCGCGCGCGAGCCGGGCCCGTGACAAAAACATCGCTTCGCCATCCGATCCGAACTTCGCGTCGCGGGCCTTGCCGGTGCGCCCGCGCCCGATTACGCTGCCCGCTCGGGCAAGCACGGAAGAGGAGACGGGCGATGAAGCGGATCATGACGCGATCGATCGCGGGCGGCCTGCTCGCGACGGCCGCGGCCACCACGTTCGGCGCGAGCTGCGCGTCGACGCAATACGGCAGCCTCGGACAGGGCAGCTACACGATCCAGAACGACGAATGGGGCCTCGCCCACGATCCCGGCGGCTGGCAGCAGGTGTGTGGCGGCGACGCGTCGGTCGGCAGCTGGAACTCGACCTGGTGGTGGGCCACCGGCACCGGCGGCATCAAGGCCTATCCGAGCATCTATCGCGGCTGGCAGATGGGCGCGTGGTCGCCCGACGCGGGCGGCTTCCCGAGCCAGGTGGCGTCGCAGGCGCCGCTGCCCACCCACGTCAGCTACGCGATGAGCGGCAACAACCAGTACGACGCCGCCTACGACGTGTTCTTCTCGCCGTCCACGAATCCGGCCAGGCCGTCGGGCGAGCTGATGGTGTGGCTCGGCGACTCGGGCAACAAGCCGGCCGGCAATCCGATCGCCACCGGCGTCGCGCTCGGCGGCGTGGCCGGCACCTGGGACGTGTACGCAGGCACCCACGGCTGGCCCGTGTGGAGCTTCGTGCGCACCTCGCCGGTCACCAGCTTCAGCGGCAACCTCCAGCCGTTCGTCCACTACCTCGCCTACACGAAGGGGCTGCTCGATCCGGGCTGGTACACGCTCGACATCCAGTTCGGCGTGGAGATCATCCAGAGCAACGGCGCGAACGGCACCGTGAACGTCAGCGGCTTCGGCGCCTCGGCGAAGTAGCGTCGCGCCCGGCGTTCAGGCGCCCGGGCATTTCAGGCCACGAGCCGGTCGAGCAGGGCGTGCATCAGCGTGCGCACGCCGGCGTAATGCCGCTCCGGCGCGGCGCGCATCTGCGCGTCGGTCTGCACGTGGCGGCCGTCGACCAGATCGGCCTGGCCGTGTTCGAGCATGGCCGCCACGCTCTCGCGCGTCACCTCGAGATGGAACTGCAGGCCGATCGTGCGCGCGCCGAGCTGGAAGGCCTGGTTCTCGCAGGCCTCGGTGCGCGCGAGCTGTACCGCGCCGTGCGGCAGGTCGAAGGTCTCGCCGTGCCAGTGGAACACCTCGGCCGTGTCGGGAAAGCGCAACGCGTCTGCGCCGTGCGCGACGCCCTGCAGCGGATGCCAGCCGATCTCCTTCTCGCGGCCCGGATACACCTTCATGCCCTGCGAGGCCGCGATCAGCTGCGCGCCGAGGCATACGCCGAGCACGGCCACGCCGCGCTCGATCGCCGCGCCGATCAGCCGCCTCTCGGGCGCGAGCCAGGGCAGGGCGACCTCGTCGTTGACGCTCATCGGGCCGCCGAGCGCGATCAGCAGGTCGATCTGGTCCAGCGCCGCGATCTCGGGCAGGGCCGGCGAGGCATACAGATGGCTCGTGCTGATACGCGCGCCGCGCGCATCGAGCCACGCCGCCATGTTGCCGAGCCCCTCGAATGCCGCGTGCTGCAAAACGTGTACGTTCATGTCTCGTCTCTTCATGGGTGGAATGCGTGCATGTTAGACATGAATTAATTCGATGAATAACGATATCTTTTCGTTCTGACAAGCAAGGTTTTCGATGGATCGACGATCGCCGCGATGCGCCGCTCGCACATCGCGACAGGCGTGCTACCATCACGCTTGGATACCGATAACCGCCCCGCTGGACAAGTGCTTCGGCGAGCCGGGAACGACCAGAACGAGAAGGAGACAGACATGACGCAATCCGCCCCCCGCCGCCTGCGCAGCCAGGAATGGTTCGACGATCCGGCGCATGCCGACATGACCGCGATCTACGTCGAGCGCTTCATGAACTACGGCCTCACGCGCGAGGAAATCCAGTCGGGCCGGCCGATCATCGGCATCGCGCAGACGGGCAGCGACCTCGCGCCGTGCAACCGCCATCACATCGCGCTGGCCGAGCGCACCAAGGCCGGCATTCGCGACGCGGGCGGCATTCCGATGGAATTCCCCGTGCATCCGCTGGCCGAGCAGAGCCGCCGGCCCACTGCCGCGCTCGACCGCAATCTCGCCTATCTCGGCCTGGTGGAAATCCTGCACGGCTTCCCGCTCGACGGCGTGGTGCTGACCACCGGCTGCGACAAGACCACGCCGGCCTGCCTGATGGCGGCCGCCACGGTGGACATGCCGGCCATCGTGCTGTCCGGCGGGCCGATGCTCGACGGCTGGCATCAGGGCCAGCGGGTCGGCTCGGGCACCGTGATCTGGCATGCGCGCAACCTGCTCGCGAAGGGCGAGATCGACTACGAGGGCTTCATGGAGCTGGCTTCGGCCTCGTCGCCGTCGGTCGGCCACTGCAACACGATGGGCACGGCGCTGTCGATGAACAGCCTGGCCGAGGCGCTCGGCATGTCGCTGCCCGGCTGCGCGAGCATTCCGGCCGCCTATCGCGAGCGCGGGCAGATGGCGTACACCACCGGCAAGCGCATCGTGGATCTGGTGCGCGAGGACGTGCGGCCGTCGCAGATCATGACCAAGCAGGCCTTCGAGAACGCGATCGTGATCGCCTCGGCGCTCGGCGCGTCCACCAACTGTCCGCCGCACCTGATCGCGATCGCGCGGCACGTGGGCGTGGAGCTGTCGCTCGACGACTGGCAGCGCGTGGGCGAGGCCGTGCCGCTGATCGTGAACTGCATGCCGGCCGGCGAATATCTGGGCGAGAGCTTCCACCGCGCGGGCGGGGTGCCGGCCGTGTTCCACGAGCTCGACCGCGCGGGCCTGGTGCATCGCGACTGCCTGACGGTGTCGGGCGCGACGATCGGCCAGATCGCCGAGCGCTCGGCCACCTCGGATCGCGACGTGATCCGCGTGACCGACACGCCGCTCAAGCACGGCGCCGGCTTCATGGTGCTGTCGGGCAACTTCTTCGACAGCGCGATCATGAAGATGTCGGTGGTGGGCGATGCGTTCCGCAGCACCTATCTGAGCGAGCCCGGCGACACCAACGCGTTCGAGGCGCGCGCGATCGTGTTCGACGGCCCCGAGGATTACCACGCGCGCATCAACGATCCCGCGCTCGAGATCGACCAGCACTGCATCCTGGTGATTCGCGGCACCGGCACGGTCGGCTATCCGGGCAGCGCCGAGGTCGTGAACATGGCGCCGCCGGCCGCGATGGTGCGCGACGGCATCA
The DNA here is from genome assembly GCA_030151225.1 of Burkholderia sp. Taxonomy (GTDB): domain Bacteria; phylum Pseudomonadota; class Gammaproteobacteria; order Burkholderiales; family Burkholderiaceae; genus Burkholderia. The sequence continues at coordinate 7,738 of JASLEG010000020.1, forward strand.
CCTCGCTGCCCACCCTGGGCGACGGGCGCCAGAGCGGCACCTCGGCCGCGCCGTCGATCCTGAACATGTCGCCGGAAGCGGCGGTGGGCGGCGGCCTCGCGCTGCTGCGCACGGGCGACCGGATCCGCGTGGACCTGAACTCGCGCAAGGTGGACGTGCTGGTGGACGAGGCCGAGCTCGCGCGCCGCCGCGACACGGCCGAATTCAGGGTGCCGCCGTCGCAGACGCCGTGGCAGGAGCTGTATCGCAAGACGGTGGGGCAACTGTCCACGGGCGGCTGCCTCGAGCCGGCCACGCTGTATCTGAAGGTGATCGAGACGCGCGGCAACCCGCGTCATTCGCACTGAGGCAAGGGCGGCTCGCGCAGGCGCGCGGGCCGCTTGATGCGGCGGCCTACTTGAACTGCCCGGCCAGCCGCTGCTCCGCGTGCTGCATGTGCAGCCCCATCGCGAGGCTGATGCGGCGCACGTCGCGCTCGTTCAGCGCGGCGTAGATTTCCTCGTGCTCGTCCATCGATTCGGCCCACCACGGCGCGCTGAAGAAGTGCTGCTCGAGCGTCATGTAGAGCGGCGTGGTGCGATGGATCCACAGCTGGTCGAGCAGCACCACGTAGGCGCTGTTGCCCGACGCCTCGGCCAGGCTCAGATGGAACTGGCGATCGTAGTCGTTCAGCTCCGGGTCGCCCACCTTCGCGCCGCGCAACTGGGCCAGCTTGGCCAGCACGTTCTCGATCTGCGCGTCGGACGCGTGGCGCACGGCCTGCACGGCGATTTCCGGTTCGAGATAGGCGCGCGCGCGAATCACGTCGAACGGCGAAACCGCATGCGTGCGCGGCGCGCCGGCGGGGCTCGGCGTGGCCACCGCAGCGACGGCACGCCCACGCTGCTTCACGAAGATGCCCGAGCCGCTGCGCACCTCCACCGTGCCCTCGATCTCCAGCGCGATCAGCGCCTCGCGCAGCGACGAGCGGCTCACGCCGAGCCGCGCGCTGAGATCGCGTTCGGCCGGCAGCCGTTCGCCCACGATGAATTCGCCCGCGTCGATCAGTTCGGTGATCTGCGCGGCGATCTGGCTGTAGAGCCGTTTCGTTTCGATCGGCTGGAAGGGCATGGCGGGACGGGGCGGGTGAGCGGGCCGCGCGGGGCGGGAAGGGCAGCGGTACAGGGCACGCGGCCGGCCGGTGGCCGCCACCCCCCGTTGCCCGCGCAACGAGTCGCGCGGGCGTGGCGGTGGGGCCGTGGCTGGAACCGTGCCTCGGCTTACAGCTTGAACGGCACGACCGTCTGCTGCTGCTCGCCCAGGCCTTCGATGCCGAGCTTCATCACGTCGCCGGCGCGCAGGAAGCGCGGCGGCTTGAAGCCGAGGCCCACGCCGGGCGGCGTGCCGGTGGTGATCACGTCGCCGGGCAGCAGCGTCATGAACTGGCTCAGGTGGCTGACCAGCTCCGCCACGTCGAAGATCATCGTGGCGGTATTGCCGTTCTGCACGCGCTCGCCGTTCACCTCGAGCCACATCGCGAGCTGCTGCACGTTCGGCACTTCGTCGCGCGTGACGAGCCACGGGCCGATCGGGCCGAAGGTGTCGCAACCCTTGCCCTTGTCCCATTGCGAGCCGCGCTCGAGCTGGAATTCGCGTTCGCTGACGTCGTTGATCGTGACGTAGCCGGCCACGTGCTCGAGCGCCTGATCGCGTTCGACGTAGCGTGCCGTGCGACCGATCACGATGCCGAGCTCGACTTCCCAGTCGGTCTTTTCCGAGCCGCGCGGCAGCATGACCGGATCGTTCGGCCCCTGGATGCACGAGGTGGCCTTGGTGAACACGATCGGTTCCTTCGGCACCGGCATGTTGGACTCCGCGGCGTGGTCGGAGTAGTTCAGGCCGATCGCGAGGAACTTGCCGATGTCGGCGACCGGGCAGCCGTAGCGCGGCGCGCCGTCGACGATCGGCAGCGAGGCGACGTCGAGCGCGCGCAGCCTGGCGAGCGAGGCGTCGTCGAGCGTGGCCGGCGTGATGTCGGCGATCACGCCGCTCAGGTCGCGCAGCTTGCCGTCCTGATCGACGAGGGCCGGCTTTTCGCTGCCGGGCTGGCCATAACGGGCGAGTTTCATGGGTGTGAGCTCCTGGTGAATCCGGGTGAATCGAAAGAACAAGGCAAGGGGGCGGGCTTCAGATCGTCATGCCGCCGTCGACCGAATAGGTCTGGCCGGTCACGAAGGCCGCTTCGTCGCTGGCGAGGAAGGTGACGATCGGCGCGATTTCCTCGGCGCGCGCGATGCGGCCCATCGGCTGGCGTGCCACGAAGGCCTGGCGCGCGGCCGCGGGATCGTCGTAGGCGTTGATGCGCTGCTGCAGCGAGGGCGTGTCCACCGTGCCCGGCGAGATCGCGTTGCAGCGAATGCCCTTCAGCACGTAGTCGGCCGCCACGGCCTTGGTCAGGCCGATCACGGCCGCCTTCGAGGCGCCGTACACGAAGCGGTTCGGCAGGCCGCGGATGCTGCTGGCCACGCTGGCCATGTTGACGATGCTGCCGGCGCCGTTCGCGAGCATCGAGGGCAGCGCCGCGCGGATGGTCCAGAACATCGAGCGCACGTTCAGGTCGAAGGCGAAATTCCAGTCTTCGTCGGTGGCGTCGAGGATCGAGCCGTTGTGCACGAAGCCGGCGCAGTTGAACAGCGCGTCCACGCGTGGCAGGCCGGCGAAGAACGCATCGATCGCGGCGCGGTTCATGACGTCGAGCGGCGCCGTGCGCACGTTCTCCACGCCGTCGAATGCCTTCAGCAGTTCGGGCTTCACGTCGGTGGCCCAGACCTGCGCGCCCTCGCGGGCCAGGGCGTGCACCGCCGCCTGCCCGATGCCCGCGCCCGCCGCCGTGACGACGGCTACCTTGCCTTCGAGTCTCATCGTGTCTCCTGTTCGTGTCCGGTTGCGGCCCGGCGACAAATTGGCCGGACCAGTGGGCCAGACGCCATCCTAACGGCGAATGGCGGACGAGGCGAGGGGCGGGAGGGGCGGGTTTTCCCTTTGAGGCCGCCGATATGACGATAAGTTTGTTGATTTTATTGGGTTTTATTTTTCTCGAAAAAGTGTATCGACGGCTGGATGGCGGAAGGAAAGCGGGAAATATCGTCGAAACGGATCTTTAAGATATATTTTTTTGGTCCGTCCAAATCGAAT